>NZ_JBNGGG010000091.1:0-14623 GCF_049974585.1 Streptomyces sp. UG1
GGATACCTCATGTCACCGGCCTACTGCGACAAGCACAACTCGTCGACCCTCACGACATCACGCCAGCAAGGTCAGTAGCTCCTGCGTCCCTGGTTCAGGGCCCGGGTCAGCTCCCGGTTGGCGGCTCGTGAAGCGGCGAGTTCCTCGTTCTTCTCGTCCAGTTCCCGCTGCTTGTCGGCGAGATGCTGCTCCAGTGTCGTGATGCGCTGCTGGAGTTGATCGAGGTCGGTGGGCGACCCGAGACCGGACTCGGCCCACACGGTCTCACCTTCGATTCCGACAGGCATTGCTCCAGCTGTCGGACGCGTGCGGTGAGCCGCCTGTTGCACTCGAGGGCGTTGGCCAGGTCGGCTTGGAGAGACGCCCGACTGACGGCGAGGTGACGACTCTGGTCAGCGGGGGCCGTGGCCGCAGCGTGGACACGCTGGCGCAGGTCTCGGTGGCGGTAGAGAAACGTGCGGTCGACCCGCGCCGCGCGGGCGATTCCGGAGATCGTGATGTCTTCGCCTGTTCGCAGGGCCGCCTCCATAGCTTTCAGGACGCGTTCGCGCCGGCGCTGCGAGTCGGCTCGCCGACCGTCGGCCATGTCGGGCAAGGTCATGCTGGCCTCTCCGGACGGAGGGCAGGAAGCGGTTGCCGGATCCGTGGCATGCCGAGGGAGACGACCTGGCGGCTTCCCCCTGCCGCCGGGACGGTCCCCGCTTCGGTGTCCTGTGCCGTCGTGAACGCCCAGATTGGTGCGATGTCTCGCACCCGCAGTGCCCTCCTCGAGCGTCCGCCCCACCATCAGATCGCGGGCGACCCGACTACGGGGGACTGGGCATTCGAATGCGGGGACATGTCCTTAATTAAGCGTTCGCGTGATGTGTTCCCTGCATGGGCGGGCGTTTGTCGCCGTGCGCGCGATGTTCATTGCGTGGATGCAGCGACGCTGCACGTGCTTCATGGATGACGGGGCCCTCGCGCCGCCAATGCCTTCAACGGTCTCCTTGCCAAGGCGTACATCCTCGACGACGACGGCCATGATGCTGGACCGCGGCGTCGCTGGGCCGGGCAGTTCGCGGCATACATTCCGGCTGGATCGGCCGGCGGGGGAGTGGGGCAGCTCCGGCGGCGCCGGCCCGTCGTCCGGCTCCCCGGGGACCGAAGGGCCCTCTGGTGAGGGCATCGGTATCCGTGCGCTGTGCGGCTGCAGTCTGGGGCGTCGGTTCGCAGCCGCAGTGGGTTGAGCGCGGTCTCGGCAACGGGTGAAACGGGTTCAGGCACAGATTCCGTGAAGTTGATCGTGCATCTGTGCGCCGATGACGCTCCGTCACCTCCCCTTGGGTGCTGGCCGCGTGTTAAGGCCTCTTCCTTCTGCTTCCGCATCTCGCGGGGATGCGGGTCGAGTGCATGGATGTGCGGGGCGGCTGTGTGGTGATCGGGCAGTGGCAGTCGAGGGCTGCGTCCGAGAAGGTGTTCGGTAGTGGCTCGTTGGCAGTGGCGGGTTTAGGGTGACGCGGAAGGCCGTTCCATGCCGGGGGATTTCACGAATAGGGCATCGGAACCTCTCTTTTGGGGACAGAGTGGATCATTCTTATCAGGCGTGGCAGGAAGTGCTGGCCGAAGAATTCTTCGGACGGCAGCACGCCGGCCACCCGACGCTGTTCTACGTTGACGACGACGTGGAGCAGGAACTCAGGCACGGATACGGCATAGAGGAGTCCCTCGCCCAGTGTGTGGGCAAGTTCCTGCGGCTGGGGACCGCGGAACCGTACAGCGCGCTGGAGGGCTACCGCTGGCGCAGGCGGCAGGAGGACAAGAACGGCGTGCCCGCTTTCCTTCCGTTGCTGGCCTGCTCGGTGATGGCCGCGTCCCGGATGGTGAACGACCAGAACCACCGGGCCACCGCTTACCACGCCCGTTTCTCCGAGCTGCTGACTGGCGACGAGAAGCAGCTGGGCAGCCAGCACTACGAGCCCATCTCCCGCATGTGGCGGGTGTTGGCCTCCTGGCAGTTCAGCCAGAGGGGCGCGCGGGGTCTCTGCACCATTCCCGCCCCTGCCGACCTGCCCTCCAACCGCAGCATGATCGGGTTCGCTCAGTCCCAGGCGCTCCTCAGCGGCGCGGACCGGTCCTTCATGCCGAGGTTCTTCCGGTCGTTGCGGGAGCACGGCACGACCTGGCCACTGCCGGGGGAGACGCTGCTGGCCCAGATCGAGATCCGGGGCATGGAGCGGCACTTCTCCAAGGGCTTCCGCAACGCTCTGCAGGAGGAGGAGTTCCGCCCCTTCCTGGCCAAGCTGATCGGCAACTACGCCGCTTCCTGGGACGGTTCGGACGAGCTGGTGCCCACCGGTGTCACCCGGGCCGAACTCCTGGTGCGGCTGGACGCGGGGCGTCTCAGCTGGGTGGCGCGCCTGCGGGCTGCGGAGCAGAAGAAGCGCATCGAGCTCAAGGGCGGCGTCTTCCTCGAGCAGCTTGGCGACACCGCCTACTACGAGGTGACGGGCCTGCCTGCACCGAGCGCGGACACTCTCGCCAGGGGCATCCGCCGCGACGGGGACAACCTGGTGCTCAGCCGTCCCGCCTGCTCCGTCCTGGTGCTCGCACGGGACGACGTGCTCGGTGTCTGGGCCGGCACCGACGGCTTCCGCCCGGGAGAGGCACATGTGCTGCTCGCCGCCCCGACCGCGCAGCGGGACGTGCAGCGGCTGCTGGACAAGGCCGCGACCACGGGCCGGAGCGCCGACACCAGCAAGCTGGCCTGGGTGCCGCAGGGCTGGTCCCTGCACAAGCCCGTCACCTTCGACGACGCGGTCACCCTGCGCCGGGTGCTCCAGGAGGTCCAGGGCGCGGTCGGCCTGCTGCAGCCCCCAGCCCAGTTCAAGCTCCGCCTGGAGGGCGGACTGAAGCTCGCGCCATTGCTCGATCCCCATTTGTATCTGCGGGGAGGCGAGCCCCAGGTGGTCCTCCCGGACGCCATGGAGGGCATGGACACCCTCCTGGTCGACGGGAAAGAGCGGCCCGAGGTCAGGAAGGCGGTCGCCGCGGGCCGTCCCGTCCCCCTGGCCGTTCTCCGGTTGGAGCCTGGCCGCCACACGGTGAGCTACGCAGGCGTGGAGATCGGCTTCGCCACCGCGGACCAGGCCGTCGTCGAGCCGAAGATGACCAAAGTCTGCGGCTTCACCGTCGTGGACGGCAAGGCCTCGGAGTCGTCCTCCCTCCTCGTCGAGCAGACCCTGCCGACCGGCATTACCGGCGCCGACTGCACGGGCGCCACCACCCAGGACGCGGCAGCCGTCATGGAGCTGTGCCGTCGAGACGCGGACGAGGCGCTGTTCGCGGCGGCCGACGGACGGCTGTGGACGTTCGAGGCCCCGGAGCGACCGGACTGGTGGACGGAACGTCTCCCCGACACCCCCGCCCCGCTCCGCTTCGAGGCCGACTTCCACGGCATCGGCGGCTGGCTCCTGGAGCGTCGGAGCGGACGCTGGAAGGGCCGCGCGGTGAACCCCGGAACGCCGAAGCCGAAGAGCGCCGGTAACCCGCGGGCCTGGGCCCGCGCCGTCCTCAACGCCCAGCAGGCGTCCGTCGAACCCTCGTGGGCCGCGTACGTGCAGGCAGCGAAGGAGCTGGACCGATGAGTAGCAACGAGTTCGGTGGGATCCTCCTGCGCTGGCTGAGCGAGAGCCGCAGCGGCAAGGCGTCCGCGCTGCGCGACGGGGTCCGTAGCCAGGCTCAGGCATGGGGCCTGGTGCTGAAGGAGTACGCCGATTGGGACTGGATGCGTAAGGCCGCCGCTCTCGGCTTCATCGACGTGGACCTGCGCGCCGACCGCTGGTCGGTGGCTCCGCCGGTGCTGACCCGGCTGCCCCACGCCGACGGCCTTGCGTTGCTGACCGGTGCGCGCACCGCGCGGATCAGCGCGCGCGTCGAGGAGGCGGCGCAGGAGTGGATGGAGTTGATCACCGTCCCTCACCGGCCGGAGGCCGGTGAGGCCCCGCTGCCCGACACCCTCCTGTTCCAGTACGAGGATCTGCGGACGCTGCAGGAAGCCGCGGAGTTCCTCGGGGCCCGCTACGTCCCCTGCGCGGCCCTGCAGTTGATGGAGTTGCTTCCGCAGGCGGTGCTGGGACCCGAGTCCGCTCCGCCCGGTGGGAGCACCGCCAACACGCTGGAGAGGTACGAGCTGCGCCTCCAGCGGTTCGTTCCCGTGGCAAGGGACGACGAGGACGGCCTGTATCGGTGGCGCGGAGCCGACTACGCACGCCTGACTCGTGTCCGCTGCAACGGCGTCTTCCACGCGGTGGAGCGCGAGACGGGCATCTACCTGGAGCTCGCCCGCCACCGCACCGGTGTGATGCGCTGGCGGCCGGAATCCGGCAAGGGCCGCGCTGGCATCGGCCGGCTCTTCGTCGACCGGTACGCGCCTTTGCCTGCCCTGCACGAGCGCGCGGCCGTCCTGTGCAGCGGCTTCCCGCCCTCGGCGGGCAAGCAGACGCAGACCCGCGCGTACGACAACGTGCCGAGGGCACTCGCCGGGGCGATCGCGGCCTCGCTGCAGCAGAACCTGGAGACCATGCCGCGACCGGTGGCAGCCACCGGCGGGAGGACCAAGTGAGCGTCGAACAGCAGACAGCGGCGGTGACGAACACCGATGTCCAGGACGTCATGGGCACTTTCGACGACCTGCGCAGCGCGCTCTTCCGCTACTACGACACCCCGTTCGGCGTCGATGATCGTTCCGTCATGGAGGAACGGCGCAACCTCCTGGACCGGGACAACGGGGCCTGGCGCGACCCGCTGATCGAGCTGCGCCCGCAGTACGCCTCCCGGGGCGTCAGCATCGCGGAGTCCTTCGCCGAAGCAGGGGCGCACCCCGACGCGGCCGAGTTCGCCCGCTTCACGCTCCCCGACGGCGTGACCAGCCTCTACCAGCATCAGCACGACGCCCTGGTCGCCGCCTGCGAGGGCAAGGACTTCGTGGTCACCGCAGGCACCGGTTCCGGCAAGACGGAGTCCTTCCTGCTGCCGGTCCTCGCCGACCTGGTCGCCGAGTCCGCCCACTGGCAGGGCACCCGTGCGGTGCAGCGGGAATGGTGGCAGGGAGACGGCGACTACGTGCCCAGCCGACAGAGCGAGCACGGGCACCCTGCCGCCATGCGTGTGCTGATTCTCTATCCCACCAATGCCCTCGCCGACGACCAGCTGGTCCGGCTCCGGAAGTCGCTGGACAGCCGTGAGGCTCACGCGTGGCTGGACCGGAAGCGCAACGGACACCGCTTCTACTTTGGCCGCTACACCGGAGCTACCCCCGTCTCCGGCAGCCGCGATTCCGAGCCGGCGAACTTCCGTCTCCGGCAGTACTTGCGGGAGGTTCAGGAACGGCAGCGCAAGGCTGACGAGAAGCTCGGCGAGGAGCTGCGGCCCTTCATCCCGCGCCTCGGCGGAGCGGAGATGCACGCCCGTTGGGACATGCAGGCCGCGCCGCCGGACATTATGGTCACCAACTACTCGATGCTGAACATCATGCTGCTCCGCAAGCAGGAGGAGCACATCTTCAGCGCCACGAGGAGGTGGCTGGAGGAGACCCCGGGCGCCCGCTTCACCCTGATCCTCGATGAGCTCCACATGTACCGCGGTACGGCCGGCACTGAGGTGGCCTACCTGCTGCGCAACCTCCGTCACCGTCTCGGCCTTGACAAGAGCCCCGAGAAGTTCCGGGTGCTCGCCGCCTCCGCCTCCCTGGAGGCCGGCCGGGACGACGAGTTCCTCGACGGGTTCTTCGCCCTGCCCGGCTCCCGGCGCGTGATCATCCCTGGAAAGGCGAAGGAGATCCACGGTGAGGGCGGCCTGGCCGCACACGCCGCACGCCTCGCGCAGGCTGCGAAGGCCCCCGTCACCCAGGTCGGAGCCGTCGCCCTGGCCCGGGAGACTGGTCTTGGCCCGGCGTTCCAGCGCGCACTCACTCCCGGCGGCAAGCCTCGTGCTCTGCCCGCCCCCGAACTGGCGATGAACCTCTTCCCGGACGTCCCTGAGGAACAGCGTCAGGACGCACTCCACGGCGTGCTGCGCATTCTTGGCTCCGCCCAGGACCCCGAACTTCCCCAGCTCCGCGCCCACTTCTTCTTCCGGAACATCGAGGGAATCTGGGCCTGCTCCGACCCGCAGTGCCCCAACATCCCCGTGGAGCACGGCCCCGAACGGCGGGTGGGCCGGCTCTTCGCCGAGCCCACGTCCCGCTGCACCTGCGGCGCCCGCGTATTGGAACTTCTCTCCTGCCAGGCCTGCGGCGACCTCATGCTCGGCGGGTACGCCAGCCCCAAGGGCACCCAGCGGCGCAAGTTCACCGGGGCCCTCCACACCGACTTCCCGGACCTGGACCTGCTCCCCGACGAGGCCAGTGGCGCACCCACCGCGGCGAACTACGTCGTGTACTGGCCGCGCACCAAGGGCCTCGGCCTCGACGACCCCGGCTGGCATGCGGGTCTGTCCGACGGCGGGCCGCAGGTCGAGTTCGAGTTCCGCCGCAGCGCCTATCAGCCCGCCACCGGCCGCCTGGAGAACCGGGACGTCCAGCACACCGGATGGTCGTTCCACATCTCCGTGCCCCTGGACAAGGAGGGCAAGAAGCCGGCCTACGACCCGGCCCGGCTGCAGGCCTTCCCCACGCGCTGCCCCGCCTGCGGCGACGACTGGGAGATCAAGTACGACCGGGACGGTCGTTTCATCCCGCTGGAATCTCCTGACCGGCTGCGCAACGCGCCGGTCCGGCGGATGCGCACCGGTTTCTACAAGATCAACCAGGTGCTGGTGACCGAAGCCCTCGGCCACCTCCCCGACGGCCAGCGCAAGGCGATCGCCTTCTCCGACAGCCGTGACGACGCCTCCGAGCTCGCCAGCGGTCTCGCCCTGCGCCATCACCAGGACCTTCTCCGCCTGCTCAGCGCCCAGGCCGTCGAGAACCAGGGGGATCCGTTCGGAGATCTTCAGTTGGTGAAGGCCCACTACGCCGGGGAGTCGGTCGATCGTGCGGCCGCCCGTGCCGCCATGGAAAGGCTGCGGGACCGCAACCCGGCGGACTGGGGGCGCCTGAAGGCGATCCTTGTCGACGACCTCGACGCCGAACCGGAACTCCTGCCCGACCTGGAGCGGAAGTTCTCCGAGCTGCCCTCGCTGGACGACCTCGCCTCCGACCTCGAAGGCATGCTGCTGAAGTACGGCACCAACCCCGCCGGTCCCGCGGCCTCGCTCCAGCAGACCTCGGCTGGACAGCCCTGGACCGCGCTCTACAACTGGGAGCGGGACCGGGAAGCGGTGGCGGAGACCCAGGCACAGGAGGAACTGCTCAACCGCCTCCGCTCCCGCCTCCGCCTCGAGACCATCGGAAGCCTCTTCTCCGGCGGCGGCCGTGACTTCGAATCGCTCGGACTCGGCTGGCTCTGCCTGCGCGACGACCGCTCGCCTGTAGAGATCGGTCCGGACAGCGATCAGGCCGTGGCGCGTGCCAGTCTGCGGATTCTCGGCTTGATGCGGCGCTTCACCCGGATACGTGCCTCTCTGCAGAGGCCGCCTGCGCCTCTGAAGCGTTTCTGGAAGCAGGTCGCCGAACGCCAGGGCACCGATGTGCAGACGATTGAGGACCGGGTGCTCGGCGTCTGGAAGGACGCCGTGGTCGACTACGTCATCAAGCCGGAGAAGGTGGCGCTCCGCCCCGGCGAGAACAAGACCTGGACGTGCCGTTCCTGCCACCGGCCGCACCTTCACCCGGGCACGGGGCTGTGTACCAAGTGCCTGACCCCGCTGCCTGCCGTGCCCCAGCAGTACAGCGGAGTCCTTGAAGACGACTACTACGCGTGGAAGGCCGCCCACCGCACCGGTGACTTCCCCCTGCGCACCGCGGAGCTGACCGGCCAGACGGACCGGCTGGAAGCCCAGCGTCGGCAGAGCCTCTTCCAGGACGTCTTCCTCGGCGACAACGACGTTCCGCAGGCGGACGGCCTGGAACTGCTCTCCGTGACCACGACCATGGAGGCCGGTGTCGACATCGGCCCCCTCAACACCGTGATCATGGCCAACATGCCGCCCACCCGCTTCAACTACCAGCAGCGAGTGGGGCGCGCAGGCCGACGCAACAGCCCGATCGCCGTGGCTCTCACCGTCTGCCGCGGCCGCAGTCACGACGAGCACTACTTCGCCCGCCCGGAAGCCATCACCAACGATCCGACCCCGCCGCCCTACCTGGTCCTCGGCATGGTCTCCGTATTCCGGCGGGTCCTGTTGGGAGAGGTCCTGCGCCAGGCCTTTGCGCCCCTGCAGCCGGAGGACCGCCGGAAGGGGCCGGACATGACGACCAACGTCCACGGACAGTTCGGCCTCGCCGCCGACTGGCCGATGCATCGCGGTGCCGTCCGCCGCTGGATCGCCGAGCACCCGGACCGCATCAGAGCCGTTGCCGCCGCCCTCCAGGCCGGAACACCGGAGAGCATCGCCGCCATCGATCCGGTCGCCGCTATCGACGAACTCCTCCGCCAGGTCGACGAGGTGGTAGCCCGGACGGTTGGCCACTCCGACCTCAGCCAGCGTCTGGCAGAGGCGGGTCTCCTACCCATGTTCGGCTTCCCGACCCGCTCCCGCCTCCTCTACCGGAGCATCCCGCAGAAGACGTTCCCCTGGCCGCCGGCCGACTCCGTCAACCGCGACCTGGCCGTCGCCCTCAGCAAGTTCGCACCGGGCAGCGAAACCCCGCAGGACGGCCGTCTGCTCCGCTCCAGGGGAGTGGTCTCCCTCGTCCCGAGCGGTCGCGGAGTGCAGGCTGCCGAGGACCCGTTCGGACCGGAACAGTTGGTCGCCATGTGCCGGATCTGCTCCCACGTGGACCCGCAGGCTGCTGTCGACCCGGAAACCGGGAGCGCCGGCACCTGCCCTGCCTGCGGCGCGGAGAGCAAGTACTACAGGGCCGTTCCCTTCCGGGAGCCCGCAGGCTTTCGGGCCGCCCACGAAGCACGGGACTACGACGGCTACCGGGAGCTCGGCTCCAACGCCACCAGCGCACGGACCGCCACCGACCTGGAAAAGACTGCCCCGCGCATCCACCGTGCCGCCGACGACTGGATGGTCGTCCACACCGGCAGTGGCGACCGCTACATCGTCAACACCAACGCCGGAAAGCTCTTCCGGTTCGTCAAGAACCCCGGCCCGTGGCGCGGATACCTCGCTCTGGACAACCCCAAGGCGGAAGCCGACCTGGAGATCGCCCTCGGCGCCACCCAGCACACAGACATGCTCTTCATCGGGGCCAAGAGCGCCCTCGACACGATCCGGGGCCTTCGCTTCGACATCTCGAACTCCCAGCAGATCGACGGCTTCCCCGAGGCCTACCACGGCCGGCGCGCCGCCTGGTACTCGCTGGCGGCCCTGCTGCGCCGTGCCGCCGCCCCGCACCTGGACGTTCAGCCGGAAGAACTCCTCAGCGGTATCCACGGCTCGGACGCCCCGGTGGCCGCTCCCGTCATGGCCTACCTGGCGGACAGCCTCGACAACGGCGCAGGCTTCAGCACCTACCTCGGTTCAGAGGAACACATCGAGGAGTTCCTCCAGGCGGTGGACCGCTACGTGCACGACCTGGAGGCCGACCAACATGCGCAGAACTGCCGCAGCTCCTGCTATGCCTGCCTGCGCGACTACTCCAACATGCGCCTCCACCCGCTGTACGACTGGCGGCTCGCCCGCGACCTGACCGACGCCCTGCGCGGCCGGAAACTGCGGATCGACCCCGACGAGCACGCCGTCCTGCTGAAGGGTTGGGCGGACGAGGAGCCCAGCGTCAGCCTGAAGGAGACCGCCGCCGGACCGGTGGCGTTCTTCACGTCGGACTTCACCGGCGAGCCCGTCGCGGTCGCCGTCAAGCATCCGCTGGAGTCCGCCACCGAGGAGTGCGGGAACGAACGGCTCCAGGCCCTTCGCAACGAGGTCCGAGGCGTTGGCCTCGCCACAAGGATCGCCTTCGCCGACTCCTACAGCCTGGACCGGACCCCTGCCGCGGTGATCGAGCAGGTGCACACCTTCGCGGAGGAGCTCTGATGACGACAGGAACCCCGCTGGGAGCGGGCCACGACGAGCAGACCCGACTGGAGGAGCTGCGGCAGCGCGAGATCGCCCGCCGCCTCGCCCTCCGCCAAGCCCGCGCCCAGGGCCGGACCATTGGGAAAGCTCCACAGGGCGCGGAAGCTGTCGGCAGCGCTGCTCCCGTCGTTCCGCCGCAGAAGCAGCCGGAGCCGGTCATGCCCCAGCCGGTCCCAGAGGGATTCACCGACCGGCATGCCTGGGAGCGCGCCTGCTCCTTCGCTGAAATCGTGCTGCCCGAGGCGCTGAAGGCAGAGATCGGGACGCTCTCCGCGCAGAAGCTGGCGCGGGCCGCGTCCGATGCAGCGTCCCGGCAGGACGATCCAGTCTCGGGCGTCTCCTTGCTCGTTATGGCACAGGACCATGGGCTGGACGTCTTCAACGACCGGCTCGACGACCGCGCCCGTGCCCTGCTGGAGGACAAGCCACTGCCGCTCCTGGGGGAGCCGGGCAGCATGTGGCAGATCTACCAGGACGACCGTCGCCTGATGGAGACCAACCTGCCGGCCCCCGGCAGAGGGCGCTCCTGGCGAAACTTCCCCGGCCGCTTCTCGACGACTACATCGACGAGGAGTGGATCGGCACGGTCCCCGAGCACGACGGCACCTCCCGTGCCGCCTACTTCCGCGCCCGCCTGGACCCGGCGTCCCTCACCGACGAGGAGATGGACCTGTTGGCCTGGCCCCTGGAACGGGAGCGCCGGGAGGCCGGCCCGGAAACGGAACCCGGCCGTGACTGGCCGCAGGACTGGCGCCTGTTGGTGAGGCTGCAGGCCAACGACGCCATGGTCATCGCCGAGGAGTGGACCGACCTCCTGCCGCCGACACAGAAGCTCCTCGACACCCTGCGCGAAGTGCGGCGGACCGGAGAGATTCCGGACGACCTCGTCGCGGACGAGAGGCTGTGGGTCCTGCTGGAGCGCATCCACCCCCGCGTGCGCAGCTCGAGCAACAAGAAGTTCAACGGCTGGATCGGCGTGCGAACCCTGATCAGGGCCCTGCGGCAGATGCACTCTGCGCTCCTCCACGGGGACGACGAGACAGCGGAACAGCGGAGGAAGGCTGCGCTCGCCATGGCCGTGAGGCTCCGGCACCACTCGCAGCCGGTGCGCTGGGAGGCCCAGAACGTCCATGCCTGCCTGCGCGCAGGCCAGGAGATCACGGAGTCCCTCAAACTCCTGGAGCAGGATGCCGAAGGCCGTCCCCCGGTGCGGGAGCAGCTCGGCGGAGGCGCCGTGGCCGTGCTGCGGAAGAATCGGAGCTTGCTGGAGGGCCGGCCCCGCGGAGAACGGGACCAGCCGCTCAACCCTTATCTGGTGCTCGGCGTGCCCGACGGGGCGGACGACTGGAAGAAGGCCTGGCGCGCTCTGAGGAAGGAGCTCGACGACAGCGGCCGCGCCCGGATCAACCGAGCCAAGGACATGATCGAGAAGGCCGAGCGGGAGCAGCAGGAAGTACACCGGTTCGCCGTCCCGCTCGTCCCGCATCGCTGGAAGGATCCCACCGGCACGAGCCACCGGCTGGAACTCCCGCCCGAGCCTCTACAGAGGCTCACCGAGCCACCCACGGACAGCGACCGCCAGTGGTCTCGTACCGAGGCGGCCCGAGAAATAATCACCAGGGCGACAGAACGCCTTTCCCTGGCTGCTGAAGACCCGGCAGCCCTTGAAGACTCAGAGAGCAGCACATCGTGAGCAACGGAGCCGGTAAAGGCGACAGTGGTTCTCGCTCCCTTGACGGATCCCAGCGGAAACGGGGACGCGGGCCGAACAGCGGAAGCGCGCGGAACCGTGGGGCGCGAAGGGCAGCCGAGGCCGCTCCCTGGCGGTTCGCTGAGAGCCACATGCCCGGGTTCATCCCGGGGAGCCTGGACGCCGCCGCGATCCTGAAGTCGGTCAACGAGACGCTCCTGCCCGTGGTGGAGAGAGAGTTGGAGCAGGCGACGGAAAGACTGGGCGCAGCGCTGGCCGACAAGGAGACCGAGGCCGATCTGGTCTCCGTCTTCCGGGCCGAGCTGATGCGCCGAGTGCTTCCCCAGTTCACCGAAGCAGTCCGCACGGGTGTGCTGGAGAGTGTCCGTACACGCCAGATGCACTTGGCTCAATTGGCCGTCCTGCACCGGCAGGCGCTGGATGCGAAGAGCCTGCAGGTGGTGGTGACCCGCCTCGACCACCTGGCGGCGAAGGCCGGCCTGCAGATCGTCGGTGACTCGGGCGATCAGTCGTTGTTCAACGTCGTGGAGGACCCGCCCGGTGTCATGAAGAAGGGCCGGGTCACCCTTGAACTCGTCGCGCCGGCCTACGTCGACAAGGAGTCCGGGAAGCTTGTCGAACGGGGCTGGCTGCGAGCCGTTGCCAAGGTTCCACCCGAGGAAATGACGCGTCGGCAGAGGCGTAGAGCAAGCCATGCCGAAGGTGAGAAGAAGCAGCCTGAGAAGGAGGCTCCTGCACAGCAGGAGAGGAAGAAGTACCACCGGGGTCAGGAACCCGAAAAGCAGCAGAACAGAGGCAGCGAGCGACAAAACGGTGGGTCACGTCCCAGCCTTGGAGGAAACGGGGACCGCCGGATGAAGCAAAGGGGAACGCGATGACGTTCGGTATCGACTTCGGCACCAGCAACTCCGTGGTGGCTCACTGGAACGGGCACACCACCGAAGTGCTGCCGGTCGACGGCGACAACGTGCCCGCCCAGTGGCAGATGTCGGAGTTCGAACAGCTCTTCCCCTCCGTGCTGTCCGTCCGCGACCTCCAGCGCACCCTCTGCTTCGGCTGGGAGGCGAAGACCGGCACCAGCGAGCCGGTTGACGCAGTAAAGCGCATGCTCGGCACTCGCTCCGGCGCCGAGAAGGACGGCGACATCGACGGCCTCGAGGTCGCAGCTCAGCTTGAGGAACACCACGTCTGGGTCGGCTCGGAGAAGTTCCACAGCACGGTCGCGGCCGCCTCCCTCTTCAGCCGGATGAAGGAAGGCGTCTCCGCCCAGCTGCTCGACCTATCCGACGCGGTCGTCACCGTCCCCGCCAATGCCACGGGCGGCGCCCGCTACCGCACCCGTGCCGCGGCAGCGCTCGGCGGAGTGAGGGTCCGGGCCCTGCTCAACGAGCCCACCGCGGCTGCGATCTCGTACGCCCGCGACGTCCCGATCCCCGGCCGTTTCCTCGTCTTCGACTGGGGCGGCGGCACCATCGACGTCACCGTCCTCGAATACGACGACGGCCTCTTCGAGGAGCAGACCTCCCGCGGCATCACCGCCCTCGGAGGCCTGGAGTTCGACAACGCGCTGGCCAAGCTGATCCAGCAGAAGATCGGCCTGACCGCGGACCAGCTCACCAAGGCCGAACGACGCCGGTGGCGCCGATCGGTCGAGCTGACGAAGATCGCCCTGTCCTCCGTGCCGATGGACGGCGCGCTCTTCTTCGATCTCCCGATCGGCCTCGCCCCCTCGGTCTCGAGGCGTGAGGTCAGGATCACCGCGGCCGAGTACACCGAGGCGATCATCCCGCTCATCACCCGCGCCCTGAAGCCGGTTCAGCAGGCATTGGAAGACCTGGCCATCACCGCGGACGACATCGACTCCGTTCTGATGATCGGAGGCACCTCGCAGATCCCCCAGGTACGTCACGCCCTGGGCGAGCTACTCGGACACGACCGCATCGTCGACAGCGGCCTGTGCCGGCCCATGACCGCCGTCGCCCGAGGTGCAGCCATCTACGCGGCCTCCCTCGACGGCGAACTCGGCGACGACAGCGACTTCTCCCTGGTGACCAGCTACGACCTGGGCACGGCCTTCGGCGCGGGCCAACAGAAGGGCTTTCGCGTCATCATCCGACGCAATGCCACGCTTCCCGCGGAGGGTTCGTCCACCTTCCACCCGGAAACGCCGGGCGCTTCTTCCGTGCGCGTGACGGTGATCGAGGGGGAGGTCGGCTACCCGGCCGACAGCGACCGTTCCTTCCCCCTGGCCAACATCGAGGTGCCTCTCCCGACCCGCGAACAGGACGTCCGCCGGAACATGATCGAGGTCAAGTTCCGCTACAACGAGAGCGGCATCCTACGCTTCACCGCCACCCACGCGGAGACCGGCGTGGTGCTTGAAGAGCGTGAGATCGACTCCTTCGGCCCCGACGGCACCCCACTGCAACAGGGCCTCGACGACGAGCTGACCCGCCTTCTGGCCCACACCGTCCGCCCGTTCGCCGACGGCTCCTCCAACGTCCGACACCTCTCGGCAGCCGAAACAGCCAACGCCCGCCCCGCACCGATCGACATGTCCGTGCGCTTGGTGGAGGCCGATCCTGCGGTAACGGTCAACGGTGAGCCGCAGGGAGTGGTGACGGGGGGACTTTGACCAGCCTCTGGACTCACCATCCACCGACACCGTCACTGCCCACTGCACCCGGATTCCGGCGTTTCCGCAGCAGCCAGTGTCAACGCAGTCGCGGAACCTGATATGTAGGCGATTTTGTCAAGCGGGCAGGGGTATACGGACTCGTCGGTGCGGGCCTGTGGGTAGTGCTG
>NZ_JBNGGG010000092.1:0-14246 GCF_049974585.1 Streptomyces sp. UG1
TGGGTCAGGCGTCTGAGGCCTGGTGATCGGAGGGGCGCGGTGGGCGAGGCGGTCTGAGGCCCGGTGTCGGGGGAGGCCGTGGTGGGCGAGACGGACTGATGTCCGGTGTCGGGAAGAGCATTGGCGGGCGCGATGGTCCGAGGCCCGGCGGCGGACAGGAGGGCTGTGGTGGGCGAGGCCGTCCGCGGCTCGCCTGACGGTCGCCGAGCCCTCCGTCACACCTGGGCCGACGCCGGCACCGCGACGCGCTCGATGCGTGGCTTGGCCAGTCGCTCGTAGTCGGCGCCCGAGATGCAGAGCGAGCGGTCGAGCCGGGCCGCGTTGAAGTACAGCTTCGGCTGGGCGACGACATCCGGGTCGGCGACGACTTCGAGGCCGGGGTCGAAGCTGAACGGCAGGACGGTGCCGGGCACGGCGCGGGCCAGCCGCTCGGCGGTCTCCGGGTCGCTGAAGCCGACGTAGCGCGCGTCGAACAGCGCCCGGACGGCGTCCAGGTCCACCCGCCGGTCCCCGGGGACGACCGCGAGGACGTGACGTGTGGTGCGGCGGTCCACTTTCACCCGCAGCACGATGCACTTCGCGGCCTCGGAGGCCGGGTGGCCGCGCAGCGCGCAGACGGCCTCGGTGGCGCCTTCGGGCTCGTGGTCGAGGAGGCGGTAGTCGATGTGGGAGGAGTCGAGCAGGGAGATCAGGTGCTCGTACGTGTCGTGGTGGGGGAGGCCGTGGTGGGTCTGCTCGGGCATGCGGAGTCCTTGTCGAGGTGCGTTGCGGGGGAGTGGGCCGAGGCCCGGGCCGAGGGGAGTCGGAGTTCCGGTGTACTTCGGTGCGCCCGCTCGACCGCCTGCCCCCAATAGGTACCGGCGACCATCAGGGCCGCCCCGAAGCCGGTGAGCGCGGTGAGGTGCTCGCCGCCGAGGGCCACGCCCACCGCGACCGCCCACACCGGCTCGGTGCCCAGCAGCAGACTGGCCCGGCTGGCCGAGGTGCGCTGTACGGCCCAGGTCTGGGCGAGGAAGGCGAACACGCTGCAGAACAGGGCGAGATGGACGAGCTGGGCCCAGATCGCGGGGTCCGCGCGGACCAGCGTCGGCAGGCCATGGGCCGCCATCGGCAGGAACAGGGCCGTGCCGACGAGGGTCTGCACGGTCGTCAGATGCAGCGGGCGGATCGCCCGCCCGGTGGTGAAGCGGCCGACGAGCACGACATGCCCGGCCCGGATCAGCGCGGCGCCGAGCATCAGCAGATCGCCGAGGCGGGGCGAGTCGAAGCCGTTGCCGGACATGAGCAGTCCGACGGCCAGGACACAGACACCGGTCGCGGCGAAGAACGGGACAGGCAGTGCGCCGCGGCGGCCGCCGCGGTCGAGAAACGGGGTGAGGACGATGGTCAGGCTGATGATGAGGCCGGCGTTGGCGGCGGTGGTGTGGGCGACGCCGTACGTCTCCACGACCAGAACCGCGGCCTGCGTCACGCCCAGGGGCACCCCCGCCCGCAGCTCGGCCCGCGTCCACCGGCGCGAGCCGCCCGACCCGCGGCGCCGGGAGGCGACCAGGCCGAGACAGGCGAGGGCGGACAGGGCGTAGCGGGCGAACAGCACGAGCAGGACGGGGAGCGCGGCGGTGGCCGTCTGGGCGGACAGATAGCTGGAGCCCCAGACGATCGCGACAAGGAGGAGTACCGCATCGGTACGGCGGACGTCGGACACGCACCTACGGTGTACCGAAGACAACCCTGAAGCCCAGAACCACTTCCTAAAAGGATCATTTAGCAGAGCTACATCATCCCTACACTGGGGCGATGGACGAACGGCAGTTGCGGATCCTGCGAGAGCTCGGCGAACTGGGCAGTGTCACGGCGGTCGCCGAGGCGCTGCTGGTGACGCCGTCGGCCATCTCCCAGCAGCTGCGGCTGCTGCAGCGCGCGATCCCGGTCCCGCTCACCGAGCGGCAGGGCCGGCGCCTGGTGCTCACCGACGCCGGGCAGGCGCTGGCGGGCGCGGCCATCGAGGTGGAGACGGCGCTGGCACGCGCCCGGCACGCCGTCGAGGGGTTCGTCGAGCGGCCGGAGGGGGAGGTGTCGGTGGCGGCGTTCCACAGCGCGGCCGCCGCGTTCTTCCCGCCGCTGATCGGCGCGCTGTCCGGACCGGGCAAACCGGTGCCGAGGCTCGCCGACGAGGACGTACCGCAGGAGGACTTCCCCCGGCTCACCCGCGAGTACGACATCGTCCTCGCCCACCGCCTCGACCACGCCCCGCCGTGGCCGCGCACGGTGGCCGCGACGACGCTGCTGCGCGAGCCGCTGGACGTGGCGATGCCCGCCGACCACCCGCTGGCCGCGAAACGCCGCGTCACCCCGCGCGACGTGGCCGACGAGCCGTGGATCACCGTGCACGACGGCTTCCCGGTGCTCGCGGTCATCGAAGCCGTCGCCGCAGCGGCCGGCCGCCGCCTCGATCTGGCCCACCGCATCAACGAGTTCGCGGTGGTGGCCGAGGTCGTGGCGGCCGGGGGCGGTATCGCCCTGATGCCGCGCTGGACCGTACGCCCGCACCCGGCCCTCGTCCTGCGGCCGCTCAGCGGCGTCCAGGCGCGCCGCCACATCGACGCCCTGTACCGCCCGGAGCGCACGGCCAGGTCCGCGGTCCGCACGGTCCTGACCGAACTGCGCCGCGCCGCACGCGACATCCAGAGAGAAGACCCTGCCTAGCCGCGCGCCCCGTCCGCAGCGGCGTCGCACTTGCCTTGCCCAAGACTGCGCTCAGAACGGATACCACCGCACCGTCGCATCCCCCTCCCGCAGCGAAGCCACCCGCCGCTCGAACTCGTCCCGGGCCTTCGGATTGCCCGGCGCGTGCTGGGACACCCACGCGCAGCTCGCCGTCTCCCGCGCCCCGCGCAGCACCGCGCACCCCTCCCACTCCCGCACATCCCAGCCGTACGCCTCGACGAACGACTCGTAAGCCGCCGCGGGCAACCCGTACCGATCCCGGGAGAGGGCCATGACCACCAGGTCGTGCTCGCGCAGGTCGGCCGAGAACGTCTCCAGGTCGACCAGCACCGGGCCGTGCGGGCCCACATGCACATTGCGCGGCAGCGCGTCCCCGTGGATCGGGCCCGGCGTCAGACGGGGCGTCAGCCCGGCAGCAGCGGCGGCGAAACCGTCCCGCCGCTCCCGCAGATACGCGGCGTCCGCCGGATCGATCGCGTCCCCCGCAAGGCGCAGCCAACGCTCCACCCCGCCCAGCAGCTCACGCGGCGGCAGCTCGAAGGAGGGGGCGGGCAGGGCGTGCACGACCCGTAGCAGTTCGGCCAAATCGCGTGGCTCGGCGGGCCGTACCGGATCCGGCAGCCGGTGCCACACGGTCACCGGGTGCCCCTCCACCAGCCGCGCCTTGGGCTCGGCGGCCCGCACCGCCGGCACACCCGTCTCCTCCAGCCACACCGCGATGTCCAGCTCGCGCCGCGCCCGGTCGAGGAGTTCGGCGTCGCGGCCCACCTTGACGACCAGGTCACCGGCGGCGAACACCGCGTTCTCGCCCAGGGCGAGCAGTCGCGCGTCCCGCGCCGGGCCGGGCAGCACCTGCGCCGCGGCCAGTACGTCCCGCGCCCGCGCCTCGTCCATCGTCCGTCTCCGTCCGGTCGTACGCCTCCACGGCTGGCGTCGGATTCCCGCCATCCGTGCCCAGTCTCGCATTTGCACAGGTCGGACCGCGTGCGCGCGGCCTTGACGGGGCACGGCGCCTTCACGACCATGACGGGGCCCCGTCCGAGGGCCGCGGCAAAGGGGGATTACGTGACACCGGTGACCCAGGCGGAGCGGCCGGTGAGCGCCGCGCCCGGCGCGAGAGGGCCGCGGCGGGTCCTGGACCGCGGCGCCTGGTTCCTGGTACTCCCCGCGCTGATCCCCATCCTGGTCCTGAGCGTCGGACCGCTGCTCTACGGCATCCTGCTGTCCTTCACCGACGCCCAGTCCGGGCGGACCGAGCCCACCCAGTGGATCGGCGGTCTCAACTTCCGGGACCTGCTGCAGGACACGCTGTTCTGGGAGTCGTTCCGGATCGGCCTGGTCTGGGCGATCGGCGTCACCGTGCCGCAGTTCCTGCTCGCGCTCGGCCTCGCCCTCCTCCTCAACCAGGACCTGCGTCTGCGCTGGCTCGCCCGGGCCCTGGCGATCGTGCCGTGGGCCATGCCCGAGGTCGTCGTCGGCGTCATGTGGCGGCTGGTCTACAACCCCGACGCCGGCATCCTCAACGAGACGCTCCGCGACCTCGGCCTCGGCGACGGCCGCGACTGGCTCAGCGGGCTCGGCACCGCCCTGCCCGCCGTCATCGTCGTCGGCGTCTGGGCCGGCATGCCGACCACGACGGTCGCCCTGCTCGCCGGCCTCCAGAGCACCCCGCGCGAACTGCACGAGGCGGCGGCCGTGGACGGCGCCGGCGCCTGGCGCCGCTTCCGCACCGTCACCTGGCCCGCCCTCAGACCCGTCGCCCTGTCCATCACGGCGCTCAACCTGATCTGGAACTTCAACTCCTTCGCCCTGGTCTACGTGCTCACCAGCGGCGGACCGGGTGGCCGCACCCGGCTGCCCATGCTCTTCGCCTATGAAGAGGCCTTCCGGTACGGGCAGTTCGGCTACGCGGCGGCGATGGGCTGCGTCATGGTCGCGGTGATCTCGATACTCCTCGCCGTCTTCCTCGCCGGCCGGCTCAGGGGAGGTGACCGGGCATGAGGACCAGCCGGGCCGGTCGCGCCGGGCAGTACGTCGCCCTGCTCGCCTACCTCCTCTTCCTCGTCTTCCCCTTCCTCTGGCTGATCTCCACTGCCTTCAAGCCGCCCCGCGAACTGGGCAGCCTGCACCCCACCTGGATCCCCGAGGACCCCACCCTCGCCAACTTCCGCCAGGCCTTCGACGAACAGCCCCTGCTGCACGCCGCCCTCAACTCCCTGATCGCCGCGCTCGGCGCCGCCCTCATCGCCGTACTCCTCGCGACCCCGATGGCCTACGTCATGGCCCGCCACCGCACCCGGCTCGCACGGGCCGCGACCGGCTGGGTCGTCGTCAGCCAGGCGTTCCCCCTCGTCCTGGTGATCATCCCGCTGTTCCTGGTGCTGAAGTACCTGCGGCTGATCAACTCGATGCCGGGGCTGATCATGGTGTACGTGGTGTGGGCGCTGCCGTTCGCGCTGTGGATGCTCGTCGGATACGTCCGTGCCGTGCCGCCCGAGCTGGAGGAGGCGGCGGCCGTCGACGGCGCCGGGCGGCTGCGCACCCTGGTCTCGGTGACCGCGCCGCTGCTGGCGCCCGGGATCGCGGCGACGGGGATGTTCGCGTTCGTCACGGCGTGGAACGAGTTCTTCTTCGCGCTCGTGCTGCTGAAGACCCCGCAGCAGCAGACGCTGCCGGTCGTCCTCACCCACTTCATCGGCGCGGAGGGCGTCGCGGACCTCGGTCCGCTGGCCGCCGCCGCGTTCCTCGCGACGCTGCCCTCGCTGGTGGTGTTCGCGGTCATCCAGCGACGGATCACGGGCGGCATGCTCGCCGGGGCGGTGAAGAACTGATGCGAAGCAAAGCCGTGTTGGGCCTCCTGGTGCTGGCCCTGCTGCTCGCCGGGTGCAGCGGCGACGGCGGTGACTCGGCGGGCGGCCGGATCACCCTGCGCTTCCAGTCCCTGGCCTGGCAGGAGGAGTCCGTCGAGATCAACAAGGAACTGGTGAAGGAGTGGAACGCGACCCACCCGGACGTCAAGGTCGAGTATGTGCAAGGCAGTTGGGAGAGCGTGCACGACCAGCTCCTCACCTCCTTCGAGGGCGGCGACGCCCCGGACATCATCCATGACGCCTCCGACGACCTCGCGGACTTCGCGTACGGCGGCTACCTCGCCGATCTGACCGGACTGCTGCCCGAGCGGCTCAAGTCCGACATCCCGCAGCGAAGTTGGCAGACGGCGACCTTCGGGGACGGGATCTACGGCGTGCCGTTCCTCCAGGAGCCGCGGGTGATCGTCGCCAACGCGAAGTGGCTGAAGGAGGCCGGCGTACGCATTCCGACCCCCGAACGCCCATGGAGCTGGCCCGAGTTCAGAAGCATCACCGCGCAGCTCAGCGGGGACGGCAGATACGGCGTCGCCTGGCCGCTGAAGGAGCCCGTCTCCGCCACCCTCAACCTGTCGCTGTCGTCCGGCGGGCAGCTCTTCCACCGCGGCGCCGACGGCAAGGTCACCATCCGCTTCGAGGCCGCCGACGAGGTCATGCCGCGCACCGTCCACGACCAGGTGGGCACCGACCGCAGCGCCTCGCCCACCACCCTCGGCAGCGGTGGCTCCGACACCCTGCCCGGCTTCTTCGGCGGCCGGTACGCGATGGTCCCGCTCGGCTTCTCCTACCGCCAGCAGATCGTGCAGCAGGCGCCGAAGGGCTTCGACTGGCAGGTGCTGCCCGCCCCGGCGGGCGCCGACGGGCTCACCCAGGGCGTCAGCCCGCAGACCCTGTCCATCGCCGAGGACAGCCCGCACAAACGGGAGGCGGCCCAGTTCATCGACTTCCTGCTCCGTCCCGCGAACATGGTGCGACTCGCACTCGGCGACTGGATGCTGCCCACCGGAACCGAGGCGCTGAAGGACCCGGCCCTGCACACCCCCGAGCACGACTGGGCCACCGGCACCGCCCTCGCCGGCCATCTGCGCTCGGCACCCGCGCAGTCCGTCCGCGGCTACCCGGAGTGGAAGGACAAGGTCGCCACACCCGCCCTCCAGGAGTACTACAGCGGCGCCATCGGCCTCGACGAACTGCGCGAGCGCCTGGAGGAGGACGGGAACCTGGTGCTGGCGCGGTATCAGCGCTGACGTCATGCGGTGCCGGCGTAATTCGGTTGTCCGCGTCACCCCGCCACGCCTAACGTGCGGTCCGTGGCAGCGAACAACGCGATCTGCAACACCGGTCACGGCCGGAGCTGCGCGCACTCCGTACGGATGCGCCGCGGCCCCGGAGCCCTGACCGGCCCGGGGAGCCACGCCGCCCGCTGATCGCGCGCGAGTCCGCTTCTCCCTCTTCATCTCTCCTGTCTTCCGGTCAGGGCCCTCGGCTGCCCTTCTCCCCCTCCACGGAAGACAAGGACCGCAGGCCATGGCCCGCCCCACCCGCGTATCCCGCGCGCTCTCCCAGAACTTCCTCGCCGACCGGGCCGCCGCGGAACGCCTCGCCCGGCTCGCCGTACCGAACCGGCGACACCATCCCCTGCTCCTCGAAGTCGGCGCGGGCAAAGGCGCGTTGACACTGGCGCTCGCCCCGCGCTGCCGCGAGCTGATCGCGTACGAGATCGATCCCCGGCTCGTCCCCGGGCTGCGCGCCCGCTTCTGCGGCGTGCCCCACGTCCGCGTGACCGCCGGTGACTTCCTCGCCGCACGGCCCCCGCGCACGCCGTTCTCCGTCGCCGGCAACGTGCCCTTCTCCCGCACCGCCGCCATCGTCGACTGGTGCCTGCGGGCCCCGGCCCTCACCGACGCCACCCTCCTCACCCAGCTCGAGTACGCCCGCAAGCGCACCGGCGACTACGGCAGTTGGACCCGGCTGACGATCCTGACCTGGCCCTGCCACGAGTGGCGGCTGGTCGGCCGGGTCGGGCGCAGCAGCTTCCGGCCGGTGCCGCGGGTGGACGCCGGGATCGTACGGATCGAGCGGCGCCGCACCCCGCTGCTCGACGCCGGCGCGGACGAGGGCTGGCGGCGGCTGGTCGCGCTGGGCTTCTCCGGGGTCGGCGGCTCGCTGCACGCCTCGCTGTGCCGGGCCCACGCCAGGCGACGGGTCGACGCGGCGTTCCGGGCGGCGCGGCTGGATGCGAGGGCCCTCGTCGGCGAGGTGCCGCCGGGGGCGTGGCTGAGGCTGCACGAAGTGCTGGCGCCATGAAATCGAGTGGTACGAGACGTATCGTCTTGGCTTGCCCTAGCCCGCTTCCTCGTCCACCGCTGGGGGGTGCCCGCGATCTCGCTCTCGCCGAACCTCGTCGCCTGGGAGGGCTACGAGCAGGAGGTCGCCGAGCCGATGTGGGCGGAGCCGAAGAAGACCGAGCGCGGGCAGGCGTACTACCGCCGCTTCCACACCTGGCTGGAGGAGAACGGCATCACCCGGCACCCGGACCCGCTCGCCGGCCGGCCCGACCGCTCGCTCGTTCTCATCCCGCGGGCCCTTCAGCCCAACGCCGACCGCATCGACGAGTCGGTGTACACGTTCGTCGGCGCCTGCCAGGGCGACCGCGGTGCCGAGGGCGACTGGCAGCGCCCGGCGGACGCCGAGAAGGTCGTGCTCGTCTCCCTCGGGTCGACCTTCACCCACCAGCCGGCCGTGTGGACCCGGCCGAGCTGGGGGACGTACCCGCGAATGTCGACGTACGGTCCTGGGTCCCGCAGCTCATCGAGGCGGAGCTCAGGGCGGCCCGGGCATGAGCGAGGGCCCGTTGACTCCCCCGGAGTCAACGGGCCCTGTCCATCGGGCGGGGCGGTCAGACGGGCACCCGCTCGCCCTCGTCGTCCCGGGCGGCCCCCCGCGTCACCGCCTCCGGCGCCTCGTCGTGCGTCAGGTCGGGCAGGCGGTGCAGCCACCTCGGCAGGTACCAGTTGCGCTCGCCCAGCAGGGCCATGACCGCCGGGAGCAGCACGCCCCGGATGATCGTGGCGTCGATGAGGACCGCGGCCGCGAGGCCGACCCCCATCTGCTTCATGGACTGCATGGACAGCGTGCCGAAGATCGCGAACACGGCGACCATGATGACCGCGGCGCTGGTGACGACACCGGCCGTGGTGACCACGCCGTGCTGGATCGCGTCCTTGGTCGTACGGCCCTTCAGCCGCGCCTCGCGGATCCGCGACACCACGAACACGTGGTAGTCCATCGACAGGCCGAACAGGATCACGAACAGGAACAGCGGCAGCCAGGTGATGATGGCGCCGACGCCCTCCGCGCCCACCAGGGATGCTCCCCAGCCGTGCTGGAAGACGGCGACGAGGATGCCGTACGCCGCACCCACCGACAGCAGGTTCAGCACGATCGAGGTGATGGCGATCGTCAGCGAGCGGAACGACAGCAGCATCAGCCCGAAGGCGAAGACCACGACGAACGCGAAGACCGGGATGACCGCTCCGGCCAGTTGGTCGTTGAAGTCCTTCGAGCCCGCGACCTGCCCGGTGATCGGCGCCTCGACGCCGTCCACCTTGCCCAGCGTGGCCGGTCGCACGTCGTCGCGCAGCTTGTCCAGGCTCGTGCCCGCCTTGTCGAGGTCGGAGCCGCCGACCAGCGGGACGTACACGAAGGCGATGTTCTGCTCGTCGTGCAGCTTGATCTCGACCGGGCCGCGCGAGGCGCCCGAACTGACCGCCCGCTCACGGAAGTCGGCGAGCGCGGACTTCACCTCGGGTGCGTTGATGTCGTTCGCCTTGACGACCACCTCGGCCGGTTCGGAACCGCCGGGGAAGGCCTCGTTGAGCCGGTTGTACGTCTGCACGATGGGCAGCGAGTCGCCGAACTCCTTGTCCAGCGTGAGCTGCTGGGTCTTCATGCCGAGCGCGGGAGCCGCGATGGCCAGCAGCGCACCGGCCGCGACCACGACCGAGATCACCGGACGCGCGAGCACCCCCTTGAGGACGGCCGTCCAGAACCGGCTCTCGCGGCCCGCGTCAGCCCGCTTGCGGCGCAGCTTGCTCTCCGGGTGCAGGAACGGGATCTTGCCCTTCTCGACCCGCTCGCCCAGCAGCGACAGCAGCGCCGGCAGCACCGTCACCGACCCGACCATGGCGACCGCCACGACCATCAGCGACGCCAGGCCCATCGCCTCGAACTCGGCGAGACCGGTGAACAGCATGCCCGCCATCGCCACGCACACCGTGACACCGGAGACGATGATCGCGCGGCCGCTGGTGGCGGCGGCGACCCGCAGCGCGGTCTGCGGGTCCCGGCCGGCCTGGCGCTCCTCGCGCTCCCGGCGCAGGTAGAACAGGCAGTAGTCGACGCCGACGGCGAGGCCGACCAGCAGCATCACGGAGCTGGCGGCGTCGGTCATCGGCATGGCATGACTGACGACGCCCATCAGGCCCATCGTCGCCATGATCGCGGTGATCGCCAGCAGCACCGGCAGCAGGGCCGCCACCAGCGCGCCGAAGGCGATCAGCAGAATGCCGAGGGCCACCGGCACCGCGGAGTACTCGGCCTTCTGGAAGTCGTCCCCGAACGCGTCGTCGAACGTCTTCATCATGCTCGCGCCGCCGATCTCCTCGATCCGCAGCGACTCGTGGTCCTTCTGGACGTCCCCGACGGCCTTCAGCACCGGCTCCACGCGCTCACCCGCGGTGTCCGACTCACCGCGCATGTCGAACTGCACCAGCGCGCTGCGGCCGTCCTTGGAGATCGTCTGTGTGTCGTACGGCGATGTCACGTCCGTGACCTCGCCGGTGCCCTCGACGGCGTCGACGACCGCGGTGACGGCGGAACGGAACTCGTCGTCGGTGGCCTTGAGCGAGCCGTCCCTGGCCTGGATCAGGACGACTTCACTGGCCGGCTCCTCGATCCCGGCGTCCTCGATGATCTTGGCTGCGGTGTGTGTCTCGCCCTTGAGCTGGTCGCTGTCCTTGACGTCGACCCGGCCCGCCGCCGAACCGAGTCCCATCGCCAGGACGACGAACAGCACCCAGATGCCGACGGCGGCCCATCGGTGCCGGGCGCTCCAGCCGCCGGCCCGGGCGGCGAGGCCCCGGACCCGCGAGTCTCCGTTCCCCATGACGGGCTTGCCCCCTCGTATTGCGGTGCCGGCCCCCTGCCGTCACCTTTCGTTTCGAAGGTATGGGCCGGATAAAGCCATCTCGTCGTGCTGCCCGGTGAAGTACGGCGACCAGAACTCCTCCCCTTGGACGCCGGGCTCTCCGCACTGGGGAGGACGTCGGCCCCTTACATCTATCCCGCGGTGTCGGGGGCGGTGATCAGGGAGGCGGAGGTTGTGCTCTTGCTGACCGGTAAGTAACTTACGGGTCCGGGCGGTCGTCGTGCCCACCCCCACGGGGCATGACGGCCGCCTTAAGGTGGCCGGATGACGACGACGTATGCGGCGCTGCTCCGGGGCATCAATGTGGGCGGCAGCAGAAAAGTCCCGATGGCCGAGCTGCGCACCCTGATGACCGGCCTCGGCTACGACGGCGTACGCACCCATCTCCAGAGCGGACAGGCCGTGTTCGCCTCCGACCACGGTGACGAGGAGTCCCTCGCCGCGGAGCTCGCGTCGGCGATCGAGAGGCACTTCGGCTTCGCCGTGGACGTCATCGTGCGCGACCACGCCTACCTCAGGGCGATCGTCGACAACTGCCCCTTCCCCGTAGCCGAGTTGGAGCCCAAGCAGCTCCATGTCACCTACTTCTCCGCCCCGGTCGACGCCGAGCGCTTCGCGGAGATCGACCAGGCCGCCTACCTCCCGGAGGAGTTCCGGCTCGGCGATCGCGCCCTGTACCTGTACGCCCCGAACGGCCTGGGCCGCTCCAAGCTCGCCGAAATCCTCTCGCGGCCCCGGCTCAACAAGGGTTTGATCGCCACCAGCCGCAACTGGAACACCGTCGTGAAACTCGTGGAGATGACCAGTGACTGAGCAGGATTCCGCCGTGCAGGCCGCCATCGCCGGCGAACTGAGGCTGCTCGACCCGCAGGTGCGCCGCTCGCCGGAACTGCTCGGGTCGCTGCTGCACCCCGAGTTCCACGAGTTCGGCGCGTCGGGACGGCGCTGGGACAAGGCGTCGACCGTGAACCGCCTGCCCCGGGACACCGATCCGGCGGACCGGTACGTCGTCACGTCCGGGATCGAGGGCGTCCGGCTCGCCCCGGACGTCGTCCACCTCACCTTCGACACGGTGTACAACGGCAGGCACGCACACCGCAGTTCACTGTGGCGGCTGACGGACGACGGCTGGCAGATGTACTTCCATCAGGGGACGCCGTTCACCCCTGAGGGGGAGTGACCGTGCGTTACGTCATCATCGGGGCCGGAGCGGTCGGCGGCGTCATCGGCGGCCGGCTCGCGGGCTCGGGACACGAGGTCGTCCTGGTCGCCCGGGGCGCCCATCTCGAGGCCCTACGGGATCGCGGCCTGCGGCTCAGGGTGCCGGAGGGCGAGCTGACCCACCGGCTGCCGGCCGTCGACGGCCCGGCCGCCCTCGGCGAGCTGCGGCCCGACGACGTCCTCGTCCTCGCCGTGAAGACACAGGACAGCGTGGCCGCGCTGCAGACGTGGGGGCCGGCCCCCGTCGCGGGCGGCGGTACAGCCGCCGAACGGCTCCCGCTGGTCTGCGCGCAGAACGGCGTCGAGAGCCAGCGCCTCGCCCTGCGGCTCTTCCGACGCGTCTACGGCGTCTGCGTCTGGCTGCCGTCGACGTACGTCGAACCCGGCGTCGTCTCCGCCGCAGGCAGCCCCCTCACCGGCATCCTCCACCTCGGCCGCCATCCGCACGGCACCGACGAGACCGCCCTCCTCATCGCCGCCGACCTGGAGAAGTCGCACTTCGAGGCGCCGGTCGTGGCGGACGTGGCGCGCTGGCAGTACGCCAAGCTGCTGGCCAACCTCGGCAACGCCCTGGAGGCGGTGACCGGCCCCGTCGACAGCGAGGAGGCCGCCGAGCTGTTCCGGCGGGTGCGGGCCGAGGGCGCGGCCGTGCTCGCCGCCGCCGGGATCCCGTACGCGAGCACGGAGGAGCAGCGGGCGGTACGGGGCGACAAGGTCACCCTCGTCCCCCTCGACGGCGCCCCGCGCGGCGGCGGCTCCTCCTGGCAGTCCCTGATCCGTGGCACCGGCACCATCGAGGCCGACTACCTCAACGGCGAGATCGTCCTGCTGGGCCGGCTGCACGGCGTGCCGACCCCGCTGAACGAGCTGCTCCAGCACCTCGCCGACACCTTCGCGCGCGAGCGGCGGGCGGCGGGATCGATGCCCGTGGGGGAGCTGGTGCGACTGGCCGGGGAGGCGGTTGTCAACACACGGGGGTGATCTCGTGCCCGGTGGGCTCAACAGCAGGACAAAAGGCGGTCGTTGTCCCTAGGGTGATCGGCGCCAGGACGGCGGTGTCACAGGAGGCGGGACAGTGAGCGGCTACAACAGCCCCGACATCAACGGGCCGGCCCACGCCGGTGCCGACCCGGAGGCGATGCTGATCCTCGCGGAGCGGCTTGTCGAGAGCCTGAGCTTCGAGAACCCGGCGCTGCTCCCACAGGGGGAGATCATCAGGACCGAGCTGGGCCATGCCGCACAGGACGGCCTGCCCGCCAACCGAGGCCGTATCCGCTTCGCCCTGGAGGCCATCGGCACCGGTGTGTCGGCAGGCAGCGGCAGCCTGGCCCTGGTCCAGGAGATCGCCCGCGCCCTCGACCTGTGACACCGGTCGCGGCGCGGACATTCAGAACGCCCCTAGGCCCCGACCGCCGCCAGCACCGGCACGCGCGCCGCGTCGTAGCGCTCCAGCAGCACCCGCGCCACCTCGGGCGCCGGTCCCAGCACGTCCGCCAGCACATTCGCCTCGGCCGCGCCCCGCGCGATGCGGTCCGGGAGGAATCCGGGGGCCAGGACGTACGGCGCCACGGCGACCCGTTCACAGCCGAGGGCGCGCAACTCGCGCACCGCGTCCTCGGTGCGGGGAAGAGATGCGGAGGCGAACGCAGGCCGCACGGCGCACCAACCGGTGTGCCGCCACTCCCGCGCGATTTCTGCGATCACTGCGATCGCCTCCGGGTCGGTGGACCCCGCCGAGGCCAGGACGACCCCGGTCGAGGACTTGTCGGCGGGCGTCAGTCCCGCCTCGTACAGTCGGCGTTCCAGGGCCGACAGCAGCAGCGGCGACGGGCCCAGCACCTCCGTCTGCCGGATCCGCAGCGTCGGCGGCGCGTCCCGCAGGACCGCCGGGATGTCGGCCTTCGCGTGGAAGGCGCGGGTCAGCAGCAGGGGGAGGGCCACCACGTCCCGGACGCCCTGAGCCGCCAGCGACTCCAGCACTCCCTGCACGGACGGGATGTTGAAGTCCAGGAAGCCGGTCTCCACCCGTACGTCCGGGCGTAGCGCCCGGACCCGCCGTACGAGGGCGTGCACGGTCGCGGCGTGCCGCGGGTCGCGGCTGCCGTGGGCGATGACGAGAAGAACCGGCTTGGTGATCACAGGACCTCAGCTCCTTGCCAGCAGGCCGCGGCTGCGCAGTACCCATCGCTCGAGTGGGCTGAAGATCAGCAGGTCGATGGCGA
>NZ_JBNGGG010000093.1:0-13909 GCF_049974585.1 Streptomyces sp. UG1
ACGCCTCGTCGACGGCGACGACATCGCCGTACGTCTTGCGCAATGCCACCACCGACAGCGACTTGCCGGTCGCGGTGACCGGCTTGACGCCGGCCACCTTGACGGACGGTGTGGCCACACCGAATTCACCCACGAGCCCACTCCAGCCAGCGCTTGGTGACGGCCGATTCGTTCTTCAGCCACCAGTCGACATCCGCATCGAAACCCTTGTCGTAGTACTGCGGCGCACCCGCGAGCGCGTTGCGCTCGTCCTCGGTGAGCTTGGCGTAAGCCACTGGAGAAGACGGGTTCGACGGGAACGCCTTGGCCAGCGCAGCCTGGCTCTCCGCACGCAGCGAGAAGTCCATCAGCTGGTAGGCGGCGTCCGCGTTGGCCGCGCCCTTGGCGATGGCATAGCCCTGGAACTGACGCCGTATGCCGTTGAGCTGCCGCTCCACCGGCACGCCCTGCTTCTGCAGATCGGCGATCCGGCCGTCCCAGACGGTGGACATCGTCACCTCCTCGCGGCTCAGGAGCACGCCGGGGAGCGGGCCGCTGTCCCAGAACTTCTTGATGTCACCCCGCAGCCGGGTCAGCACCTCAAAGGCATGATCCACATCCAGCGGATACAGCTTGTCCATCGGGACACCGTCGGCCAGCAGCGCGAACTCCAGCTCCGGCAGATCACCGTCCGGATGGACCATCGCACGCGAGCCCTGGAACGCCCCTGTGTCCCAGAAGTCCGCCCACGACTCCGGCTTCTTGCCGCCGAAGGCGTCGGTGCGGTAGGCGATGCACTGACCGTAGAAGCTGCTGCCGATGGCATGGCCGGTGATCTGGTTCTCGGGGATCTTCGCGCTCTTCACGCTCTTGACCCGGTCGACGTCCAGCGCCTCCAGCGCGTCCTGCTTGACGTACTTGTGGTGCGACATCATCGAGTTGTTGATGAGGTCGCACTGCGGCCGACCCTGCTTGATCTGCGCCAGCAGCGGAGCATCGTCCAGGTTCAGCACCTTCACCTGGATACCGGTCTCCTCGGTGAACGGCGTGTAGATCGCCTTCTGCAGCGCCGCACCGTAGGAACCGCCGCTGTCACGGACGACCACCGTCTTACCGCCGCCCTTGCCTCCACCGGACGACACACGGCTAGTGCCAGTGCCACAGGCGGCGAGGGTGGTCGCGGCGGCGACACCCGCCGTGATCCCGCCTATTCCTCGCAGGAACAGTCTGCGGTCTATTCGGGCATCTTTCATCGTGTGCCTCCTGGGTGGTGCTGGCCGTGAGAAGGGGAGCGGCTGGGGACGTGGAAGGGGGGGTGGCTGGAATGGGGATCTAGGGGCGGGGATCCGCCTCGTCGGATCCGGCACCCAATCCGGGAGCCCGGAGGGTGTCGGCCCGCGCGGCCGTGTCGGGGTCCCACGGGACGGCGAGGGCGGCGAGTTCGGTACCGGGGGCGACCGTGAGGCCGTGCATGCCGTAGAAGATCCGGCCGTCGGCCGGGGCGCGGACGGTGTGCTCCGTGCCGTCGGTCGGGTCGACGATGCGGCCGAGGAGGTCGCCCTCGGCGACTTCGCCGATGACGTCGGCGTCGAAGGAGAACTCCGGGTACCACAGGCCGGTGGCCTCGGCGGTGACGCCGGCGGACCAGACCCACTCGCGGATCGAGGCCGGGGCGGAACCGTCCTGGTCGAGGACGCCCAGATGGCGAAGTGCCTTCAGCAGGCCGTCGACGCGGCGGAGGGCAGTGGCCTCGTCCCGTTGACCGAGCCGGCCCACCTCCACTAGGACCGCCGAGATGCCCCGGCGGGCGGCGGCCGCATGGCTGTTGCCGCCCTCGGGCGTCACCCCGAGGATGACGTCCTCGATGCCGAAGGACCCTGCCAGTTCGGCCGTCGCCTTGTCCAGGCCCGGGTCACCGGTGAGGCGGTAGCCGACGAAGTCCCGCAGAACCTGGTCGATGCCGCCGCAGTGCAGGTCGATGTAGACGTCGGCGCCGTCGACGAGGTGGGTGAAGAGCCAGGCGGCCAGGCGTTCGGTGGGGCCGCCGGCCGGGTCGCCGGGGAAGACACGGTTGAGGTTCACGCCGTCGACCGGGGAGACGTTGAGCCGGCCCTGGTACACGGCAGGAGGGTTGGCGACCGGACAGACGATCACCTGCCCGCTCACCTCGCCGGGCTCCAGCAGGTCTGCCAGGCGCGCGGCGGCTTGGATGGGCGTGAACTCGCCGCCGTGCACACCCGCGGTGATGACGACGCGCGGGCCGGGACGGGAGCCGTTGACCAGGATCAGCGGGATGTCGACGGTGAGGGTGCCGAGGTCGGCCTGGAGGGTGCCGCGGACCTTGGTGCCCGGCTGGGCCTGAAGGGAGCCGACGGCGAGGGTGGCCTCGTTCATGGTCATGCCTCCGTACGGCCGACGGTGGAGAGGAAGTCGATGGGCTGGGGCGAGGCGCCGTCCAGCGCGATGTCCGCGGCGATGTCACCGAAGGCGGGCGAGAGCTTGAAGCCGTGACCGGAGAAGCCGGCGAGCAGGATGACGTTCTCGGCGCCGGGCAGCGGGCCGACCAGTGGGCGGCTGCTCTCGGTGTAGCCCTCCATGTAGACGGAGAGCCGGGTCGGGTCCGGGTGCACGTCGGGCAGGTAACGCCCGATCAGCTCGGAGAAGATCTCCAGCTCGTCCGGCCGCACGGTGCGGTCCAGTTGGTTGGGGTCGTCGGCGAGCCGGTGCAGCGCGCGGGACAGTCCGAGCTTGACCGAGATGCCGTCCGGGGAGGGCAGGCCGTAGCAGTGGGTGGGTGCCGTGCGGATGAACGCGGGGCGCTCCTCGCCGAACCAGGCGTCGGGGGCGGTGGGCACGTACCAGGCGCTGACGAGGCGGCGGACTTCCACCTCCCACGGCAGGTCGGGCAGCAGGTCATTGACCCAGGGGCCGGGCGTGACGACGGCGGTGTCGAAGCGCTCGCTGCCGGAGTCGGTGCGGATCTCCACGCCGCCGGCGACGGGGACGATCTCGCGGACCGTGCTGTAGCGGTGGATCACGGCGCCCAGTTGCTCGGCGCGGCGGGCGGCGGTCTGGATCGTCAGCTCCGGGCGGATGAACCCGGCGCGGCGGTCGAGCACGGCCGCGTCGCCGTCCTCGATGCGGTACTGGGGGAATCGTTTCGCCAGAAGCTCGGCGTCCAGCACCTCGTGGTCGAGGTCGTGCTCGGCGATGGACTGCAGGACGGTGGCCATCTGCTGGTGCTCGGTCGGCCCCATCAGCAGGCATCCGGTCAGGCGGCGCAGCTCGCGGCCGGTCTCCTGCTGGAGCTGCTCCCACAGGATGTCGGCGTGCTTGAGGAGCGGGACGTACCGGGAGTCCTCGAAGTGGGCGCTGCGGAAGATCCGGGTCTCGCCGCCGGCGGCGCTGCGGTCGTGGCCGGGGGCGAAGCGGTCGTAGCCGACGACCTCGGCGCCACGGGCGGCCAGCCGCCAGGCGGCCTGGCTGCCCATCGTTCCGACGCCGACGACCGCGACGCGCTTCCTGGCAGCTGACACAGGACTTTCCTTTCGTATCGCCGGGGCGCATGCTGGCCCCGACATGAGGCTGTTCGATTCGAGGTGGTTTGGACGGGAGGCGGGTCTTTGGTGGGCCCGCGGCTCGCAACCGTCACATCTCGGAGTTCCGGCTCTCCGTGTCGGGATCTTCTTCCATTGAGCCGTGCCACATTGTGGAATGCTGTGCTAGAATCTGGCACAGAGAATGACAGCGGCTTCAGAGGGGAGTCAAGAGGGTGTCCAGCAGAAGTTTCAGGGATTAACAGGGGGAAACCGGATGGAAATGAAGAGCGTCACCAGGTCGTTGCGCGTCCTGGAGGCCGTCGCGCAGCATCAGCCGGTCACCGTAGGGGAGTTGACGAAACTCTTCGGGCTCCCGAAGTCGACCGTGCAGCGCACCCTGGTCACGCTGGCGGAAGCCGGCTGGCTGCGCGCCAACCGCAAGGACACGACCCGCTGGGAGATCGGCGCCCGCGTCCTGGCCGTGCGACCCGCCGCCCTCCAGGGCTCCAGCCTGTTCGCCGCCGCCCGTGAGCCCATGGTCCGCCTGCGGGACGAGGTGAACGAGACCATCCATCTGTCGGTGCCGGACGCCCTGCAAGGCATGGTCGTCGTCGACCGCGTCGACTGCGACCACGCCGTACGCACCTTTCACACGATCGGCGACACCTCACCTCTGCACGCCACCGCCGTCGGGCGGGCCGTGCTCGCCCACCTCCCCGGGCGGGACGTCGAAGAACTCGTTACAGGGGGACTCGAGCGCTTCAGCGACACGACACCCGTCGACCCCGACGAGCTGCGCGCCGAGCTGGACCAGATCCGCAGCGACGGATACGCGGTCAATCGCAACCAGTTCCGGCCGGACGTCTGCGCTGTCGCCGCTCCCGTCCTGGACGAGGACGGCGCGCCGCTGGCCGCCGTGGCCATCTCCATGCCCGACGCCCGGTACGACGCCGAACGCGTGCCCACGTGGGGCCGCCTCGTCGCCGACACGGCCGTGGAGATCACACAGCGCCGCATGGGCGCCTGAACGGCAGACGACAGCCCGCAGGCCCTCGACCTTGCGCCCCAGGACAGCCACCGCACTGCGCCCGCCCGGGGGCCGGTCCAGTGACCGATCAAGCCGTGCCGCATTATGGAACGCCATGCTAGAATCCGGCACGGCCGGGCTCCGTGCCGGGGTCAAGAGGTGAGAACCAGGAATCCACAGGTCTCAGGGGGCACCGAATGGAAATGAAGAGCGTCACCAGGTCGCTGCGCGTCCTGGAGGCGGTCGCACGACATCAGCCCGTGACCGTCGGGGAGTTGACGAAGATCTTCGGGCTGCCGAAGTCCACCGTGCAGCGCACCCTGGTCACGCTCAAGGAGGCGGGCTGGCTGCGGGCGAACCGCAAAGACACCACACGCTGGGAGATCGGCGCCCGCGTCCTGGCCGTGCGACCGGCCGCCCTGCAGGGCTCCAGCCTGTTCGCCGCCGCCCGTGAACCGATGATCCGGCTCCGCGACGCGCTGAACGAGACCATCCACCTGTCGGTGCCGGACGCCCTGCAAGGCATGGTCGTCGTCGACCGCGTCGACTGCGACCACGCCGTACGGACCTACCACGCCATCGGTGACACCTCGCCCCTGCACGCCACCGCCGCCGGGAACGCCGTCCTCGCCCATCTGAGGAAGTCCGAGATAGACGAGGTCGCCGCGGGGACGCTGGAGGGTTACGGCGAAGAGACCATCACCGACCCGAAGCAACTGCGGGCGGAGCTGCGCCGCGTGAGGGAGCGTGGCTACGCCGTCAACCACAACCAGTACCTTCAGGGTGTCTGTGCCATCGCCGCACCGGTGCTGGACGGTGAGGAAGCACCACTGGCCGCGGTGGCCGTCTCCCTGCCCGACTCCCGCTTCGAAGCCGGCCGGCTGCCCGAGCTGGGCCGGCTGGTCGCCGAGACGGCGGCGGAGATCACCGCCCGGCACCTGGCCTGACCACGGTCCCGGCTCGGGGCCCGGTCCTCACTTCACGATCACATAGATCTTGCGCACGGTTTCGATGGTCTTCCAGACACCGACGAAGCCCGGCTTCATGACGAAGCTGTCGCCTGCCTTGTAGACCACCGGCTCGCCATCCTCCGGCGTGAGTTCGACGATCCCGGCGAGGATATGGCAGAACTCAAAAGTCTCGCCCTTGATCGAGCGCGTCTCGCCGGGCGTCGCTTCCCAGACTCCCGTATGGATCATCTCCCCGCGAGCGACGTCCTGGGGCCAGGTCAGGAACGCGGGGTCGCCGGAGACCAGCCGTTCCGGGAGCGGGCCGGACGCGTGCGGCGCGAAGGAGGGATCGGCGTCGATGGTCTTCAGGAGCGACATGTTTTCCTTTCCTGGACTTGAGAAATCGGGTATTTGTGGCCTTTGTCGATCCAGGGGCCCGGGGCAGGAGTCATTGCACAGGCACCGCGAGGTACTGGTACTCCAGGAACTCGTCGATCCCCACCCGGCCGCCCTCGCGGCCGAGCCCCGACTGCTTGACGCCACCGAAGGGCGCGGCCGGGTTCGAGACGAGGCCGGTGTTCAGGCCGACCATGCCCACCTCGAGGCGTTCGCTGACGCGCAAGGCGCGGTCCAGGCCCTCGGTGAAGACATAGCCGACGAGACCCCAGGGGGTGTCGTTGGCCCGGCGGATCACCTCGTCCTCGTCGTCGAAGGTGAGGATCGCGGCGACCGGGCCGAAGATCTCCGTGTCCATCAGGCGGCTCGCGGGGTCGACGCCGGACAGCACGGTCGGCGGGTAGAAACAGCCAGGGCCCTCGGGTGTACGGCCGCCTACGAGCACCTGCGCCCCGCGCTCCACCGCGTCGGCGACGAGTTCCTCCACCTTGGCGCGTCCCGTCCGGTCGATCAGGGGGCCGACGTCGACGCCGTCCCGGGTCCCCGGACCGACGACGAGCGCGCCCATCCGCTCGGCCAGCCGCCGCCCGAACTCCCCCACCACCGACCGGTGCACGAAGAAGCGGTTGGCGGCCGTGCAGGCCTCGCCCATGTTGCGCATCTTGGCGACCATCGCACCGTCCACGGCCTTGTCCAGGTCGGCGTCCTCGAAGACGATGAACGGCGCGTTCCCGCCCAGCTCCATCGAGGTCCGTACGACAGCCTGAGCGCTCTGGGCGAGGAGCAGTTGCCCGATGGCCGTGGAGCCGGTGAAGGAGAGCTTGCGAATCCGCCCGCCGCGCAGGAGCGGTTCGCACACCTCCCCCGCATGGGAGGTGGTGACGACGTTCAGCACGCCGTCCGGCAGCCCGGCCTCCTTGAGGATCGCGGCGAGAGCCAGGCTGGACAGAGGGGTCTGCGGGGCCGGCTTGAGCACCATCGTGCAGCCGGCCGCGACCGCCGGGCCGATCTTGCGGGTGCCCATGGCCAGCGGGAAGTTCCACGGGGTGATCAGCAGGCAGGGGCCGACCGGGCGGCGGGAGAGCAGCATGCGGTTGCGGCCGTCCGGCAGGGTGGCGAGGCCACCGTCGATACGCACGGCCTCCTCGGAGAACCAGCGGAAGAACTCGGCCGCGTACGCCACCTCTCCCCTGGCCTCGGCGAGCGGCTTGCCCATCTCCGACGTCATCAGGTGGGCGAGCTCGTCGGTGCGCTCGATGATGATCTCGTAGGCGCGGCGCAGGATCTCGCTGCGCACCCGGGGCGCCGTACGGGCCCACTCCTCCTGCGCCTGCACGGCCGCGTCCTCTGCGAGCTTCGCGTCCTTGGGCCCGGCGTCGGCGACATGGCAGAGGATCTCGCCGGTCGCGGGGTCGTCCACGGGCATGGTGGCGCCGTCCGCGGCGTCCACCCAGGCACCGCCGATGAACAACTGCGTGGGTGTGTCGGTCATGAGGTTCCTCCTGGTTGAGCGGCTTGATCGGCGGCGGGGTCGAGCAGTTCCGCCAGGTGCAGGGCGCGCACGCCCCGGTCACCGGCGAGGTGGTCGATCTGGGTGGCGCAGCTGAAGCCGTCGGCCACGACGACCGTCTGCGCGTCCTGGTCGATGGCGTCGAGGCGCGGCTTCAGGGCCAGGCCGGCGACGGCCATCGAGGTGTCGTAGTGCTGTGCCTCGAAGCCGAAGTTCCCGGCGAGTCCGCAGCAGCCCTCGGCCTCCTCGACCTTTCGTACGCCGAGGCGGCCGAGCAGGTCGCGGGGGTGGTGGCCCTTGAAGGTGGCGTACTCGTGGCAGTGGGTCTGCAGGACGACGTTGTCCGGCAGCTCTGGTGGCGTCCAGCCGGGGGCGGCGAGATCGTTCAGGGCCCCGGTGAGGGTGTGGACGCGGGCCGCGACGCGCCGGGCGGCGTCGGTGCCGAGCAGTTCGGGCACGTCACGCTTGAGCGCCGCGGCGCAGCTTGGTTCGGCCACCACGATGGGCCGGTCGTCGCCGTTGTCCAGGCGGGCGACCGTGCGGGCCATGATGCGGCGCGCGAGCGACAGTTGGCCAGTGCTCACCCAGGTCAGTCCACAGCACAGATCGTCCGCCGCCGTGCAGGGAAGGCCGGCGCCGGCGAGTACGCGGCTCGCGGCCCCCGCCACTTCGGGGCGGAAGGCGCGGGTGAAGCTGTCCACGAAGAGCAGCGTCTTCGCCGGTTCGCCGGTCCTCGTCGTGCGCAGGGCCCGGCGCAGCGCGCGCCGGGAGGCGAAGGACGGGATCCGGCGTTTCGTGGTCACGCCGCCGAGGCGCGCGAGCAGCTTCCCGAGGGGGCCGCGCAGCAGCGCGTTCACCGGGCGGGCCGCGTATCCGACGAGCTTGGACGTCAGGGGCAGCCAGCCCAGGGAGTAGTGGGAGCGGGGTCTGACTCTGCCCTTGTAGTGCTGGTGCAGGAACTCCGCCTTGTACGTGGCCATGTCGACGCCGACCGGACAGTCGCTGGAGCAGGCCTTGCAGGACAGGCACAGGTCGAGGGCGTCACGCACCTCCGTGGAGCGCCAACCGTCCTGGACGGTTCCGCCCCGCACCATCTCCTGGAGGAGGCGGGCCCGGCCGCGGGTGGAGTCGTTCTCCTCCCCGGTGGCCCGGTAGCTCGGGCACATCACGCCACCCGCGTCGCTACGGCAGCGGCCGACCCCGACACAGCGGCGTACCGCGCCCGTGAAGCCGTCCTCGTCGTGCGGGAAGGTGAACGTCGTCTCCACGAGCGGGAGTTCACGCAGGGCGAGGTCGGCGTCGAGCGGCGCCGGGTCGACGATGACGCCGGGGTTGAGCAGCCCCTCCGGGTCGAAGATCCCCTTGAAGGCGGCGAACGTCCGGATCAGTCGGTGGCTGTACATGACTTCAAGCAGCTCACCCCGGGCCCGCCCGTCGCCGTGTTCGCCCGACAGGGTTCCGCCGTGCTCGACGACCAGGGCGGCGGCCTCGGTCAGGAACCGTCGGGTGGCGGCCCGCCCGGTGTCCGTGGCGAGGTCGAAGTCGATGCGTACGTGGACGCAGCCGGCGCCGAAGTGCCCGTACAGCACGCCGGTCAGCCCGTGGGCGGCCAGCAGCTTTCGGAAGTCCCGCAGGTAGGCGGCCAGGTTCTCGGGCGCCACGGCCGCGTCCTCCCAGCCCGGCCAGGACTCCCCGCCGTCGACCAGGCGGGCGGCGAGCCCTGCCCCGTCCTCCCGGACCCGCCACAGCGAGCGCCGCTCGGCCGGGCTGTGCACGACCCGCCCGCCGGTCATCCGGCCCTGTGCTCTGAGCACGTCCAGCAGTTCGCCGGCGCGGGCGTCCACGGCCGCCTGGTCGTCGCCGTCGAGCTCGACGTACAGCCAGGCACGCCCCTCGGGGAGGCCGGTGACGGAGTGAGGACCGCGCCGGGCACGCATGGTGGCGACGATCGCCTCGTCCATGCCCTCCACGGCGGTGGGGTTCCGGCGCAGGATCTCGGGGACGTCCTCGGCGGCGTCGACGACATCGTCGTAGCCGAGGGTGAGGAGGGTGGAAGCCTGTGCGGTCGCCACCAGGCGGACCGTCGCTACGGTGACGACCGCACAGGAGCCCTCGGTGCCCACCAGTGCGCGGGCCATGTCGAAGCCGTGCTCGGGGAGCAGGTGGTGCAGTTGGTAGCCGGAGACCTGGCGCGGAATACGGCCCAGTTCGGTGCGGATCGGCGCCAGATCGGCCTCGATCAGGCGGCGTACGTCCGCTTCGAGGCGGGCGACCCGCTCGACCGCGTCCGTGTCGTTCGGGTCGGCCGCGCGCAGTCCGGTGCGGTCGGCGACGGCCCGCACGCCGTCGGCCGTGACGATCTCCAGCGCCTCGATATGGCTGCTCGTGCGCCCGTGCCGCACCGACCGGTTGCCGCAGGCGTCGTTGCCGATCATGCCGCCGAGGGTGCACCGGCTGTGCGAGGACGGGTCGGGGCCGAAGGTGAGCCCGTGCGGTGCGGTCGCGCCGCGCAGCGCGTCCAGGATCACTCCGGCCTCGACGCGTGCGGTGCGCGCCGTGGGGTCGATGTGCAGAATCCGGTTCATATGACGGGAGAAGTCCAGGACGACACCCGGCCCGACCGCATTGCCCGCCATGCTGGTGCCGCCGCCGCGCGCGGTGACCGGAACGTGTGCCTCGCGGCAGGCCCGCAGCACCGCGACGACGTCGTCGGCGCTGCGGGGAAAGACCACGGCCCTCGGCGGGACCCGGTAGTTGGAGGCGTCGTAGGCGTAGGGACCGGTGGAGCCCGGGCCGGTCTCCACCCGCAGGCCGGGCGCGATCTCGGCGAGCCGCGCGACCAGCGGCTCCAGGGCCGTGGTGGTGTCCGTCATCGCCCTGCCGCTCCCGCTGTGCCGACCTCGACCGCGGTCGCCCACGCCTGCAGGCCCTCGTCCACCGCCGTCTCGTCGATGACGAGCGCCGGGATCATGCGGACGACCTGGTTCCAGGCGCCGCACAGCAGCAGGAGCAGGCCCTCGTCGACGGCGGCTCGCTGCACGCGGGCGGCGGTGTCGGGGTCGGGGCTGCCGTCCTCGGTGACGAACTCGGTGGCGAGCATCAGCCCGAGGCCGCGCACGTCGCCGATGCCGGGTGTCCGGTCGGCGACCGCCTCCAGGCCCTGGCGCAGCCGCTTGCCCATCGCCTCGGCGTTCTCGACGAGCTTCTCGTCGCGTACGACGTCCAGCGTCGCGCAGGCCGCGGCGCAGGCGACGGCGTTGGCGCCGTACGTGCCGCCCTGCGATCCGGGCCACGCCTTGGTCATCAGTTCCTCGGAGGCGGCGATGCCGGACAGCGGGAACCCGCTGGCCAGGCCCTTGGCGGTGACGAGGATGTCGGGTGTCACGCCGAAGTGGTCGTGGCCCCAGAAGCGGCCGGTGCGGCCGACGCCGGTCTGCACCTCGTCGAGGATCAGCAGGAAGCCGTGGCGGTCCGCCCGCTCCCGCAGGCCCTCCATGAAGGCGCGGTTCGCGGGGACGTATCCACCCTCGCCGAGCACCGGCTCGACGATGATCGCGGCCGTGTCGGCGGGCGAGGAGATCGTCTGGAGCGTGTAGTCCAGCTCCTTCAGGGCGAAGCGGGTCGCGGTCTCCTCGTCCCAGCCGTAGCGGTAGGCCGACGGGAAGGGGGTGACGACGACACCGCTCATCAGCGGGGAGAAGCCGGAGCGGAAGCGGGTGCCGGAGGTCGTCATGGAGGCGGCCGCGACCGTACGGCCGTGGAAACCGCCGTGGCAGACGATGACGTTCGGCCGGCCGGTGGCCTGGCGGGCGAGCCGCAGCGCGGCCTCCACCGCCTCGCTGCCGGAGTTGGTGAAGAACAGGCTGTCCAGGCCGGCCGGCAGCACCTCGCCGAGCTTGTCGACCAGACGCCGCAACGGCTGGTGCATGACCGTCGTGTACTGGCCGTGGATCAGCGTGCCCACCTGCTCCTGGGCCGCCGCGACGACCTTGGGGTGGCAGTGCCCGGTGCTGGTGACGCCGATGCCGGCGGTGAAGTCGAGGTAGCGGCGGCCGTCCTGGTCGAAGAGGTGGACGCCCTCGCCCCGGGCCGCCACCACGGGCGTGGCCTGGCGAAGGTGCGGCGACAGTGCGGTCATGTTCGTCTCCCGGCCTCGGTGTTCGGTCTGCTGCGGTCTCCCGAGCATCCCCGCGGGCGGGGGGTGCGCCAACGCGCGATCTGTCCGGCCGGGACGCGGTATCCGGACGTTGTGTCAGGCGCGCCGGGCCCTCACCGCGCCCCCTCCGCCTCGTAGCAGCCATATCCGGGCTCTTGCGCAGGTCAGCGACGCTTGTCAGAGTGACGGGGCACTTCCCCAAGCTCTGTGGCTTCACCGGAGCCGGGACCCCCATGGAGGCACCGTGAGCGAGAACCACCCCACGGCTCCAGGGCCGGGCGCCGACGGCCCCGACGCCTGCGTGCCGGGCCGCGACATGAACGCCGCCGGCCGCCCGCTCACCGTGGCCGACGCACTGGCCCTTCCCGTCCTGGCCGCCGGAGAGCCGCAGGTGGTCACCGGCCTGTCCCGGCTCGACCGGTCCGTCCGCTGGGTCCACATCACCGAACTGACCGACCCCGCCTCCTTTCTGAAGGGCGGCGAACTCGTCCTGACCACCGGCATGCCGCTGCCCGAAGAACCGGCCGGCGTACGCCGTTACGTCGACGAACTCGCCGACATCGGCGCGGCGGCCCTGGTCATCGAACTGGTCCGCCGCTACCACCGCCCACCCGACGCCCTGGTCCACGCCTGCCAGGCCCGCGGCCTGCCCCTGGTCACCCTGGCCAAGGACGTCAACTTCCTGGAGGTCACCCAGGTCGTCCACGCGTTCATCCTCGGCAACCAGGCCGAGATGATGCGGCGGACCCAGCGCGTCCACGAGGCGTTCACCGCCCTCACCCTGCGCGGCGCCGGGCCGGAGGACGTCGTACGCGCCGCCGCCGAGATGAGCGGCCACACCGTTGTCCTGGAGAACCTGGTCCACCAGGCACTCGTCTGCGAGCCTTCCGGTGACACCGCCGAGGCGGCGCTCACCTCCTGGGAACAGCGCTCCCGAGCGACACCGCCCGCCGACCACACCACCGTGTCCGGCCCCGAGGGCTGGCTAGTGGCGCCCGTGGAGTACCAGGGCGAACGCTGGGGCAGGGTGGCCATGCTCCCGCCCCCGCCCGGCCCGGCCGCACACTCGCCCCTCGCCCGCCCGTTCGGTCCGGAAGCCGTCACGGTCCTGGAGCGAACGGCGATGGCCCTCACCATCGCCCGTCTCACCCACCCCACGCCCTGGGAACGCGCCGCACACCGCGGCGTGCTGCGCGACCTCGTCGACCAGCGCCACCGCTCGCCCGGCGACGCCGAGGCCCGGATCGCCGCGCTGGGCCTGCCCACGGCGGACGCCCGCTTCATCGCGGTACTCGCGGACGTCCCACGCGAGGACGACACGGCCAAGGCCGAGGAACTCCTGTCCGAGGAGCTGAGGAAGAAGGGAACACAGGCCCTCGTCGGCCTCCTCGGACCGACCCGCCTAGGCATCCTCCTGTCCCTGCGCCTCGACCAACCGTGGCGACCCGTCGTCGAACACCTGAGCCGCACCGCGCTCGACCTGGTTCCCGGGACAACAGTGAGCACGGGCAGCGAGGCGGCCGACCTCCCCGCCGTCGCCCGCTCCTTCCGCGAGGCGACCCGCGTGGCCGAAGCCACCGAGCCCGGTCAGCCGCTCCCGCCGGAGCGCTCCTACCACGAACGATCCGACATCGGCCTGCGCCGCCTTCTCTTCGCCCTCCGCGAAGACACCCGGATCCAGGACTACGCCGAACGCCGGCTCGGCCGACTCGCCGACCACGATGCCCGCCACGGCACGGACCTGCTGACCACCCTGCGCCACTACCTGGACGCGGCAGGCAACAAGACGGTGGCCGCCCGCTCCGGCGGTCTGTCCCGCGAGACCGTCTACCAACGTCTGCGCGCCATCGAGCGGATCCTCGACTGCGACCTCGAGTCCGGCGAACAGCGCACCGAACTGCACGTGGCACTCGCGGCACTCGACGTCCTGCGGGCCCGCTGAGAGCACTGACCTCGATCGTGTGCGGCAGCCGCTGGTAATGACACCGTGACACCGGCGGGCCTCAAGAAAGGCACCCCACACGCCGCGCGCAGCGGACGCGCCCTGGTGAACCGGGAGTTGTATCTGCCCAATTCCTGGACCGACGACCACGACCGCTGCCGCGCCACCCACATCCTCGACGAGCGGGCCCATGCCCGCCGACACCGCGGCACACAACTTGGTGCCCTTGTCTCGCCGCAGGCCGACCGATCTTCGGAGCGGACGGGAACGGTCGGCGCAGCGGCCCGGGGGGGGGGGGGGGGGGGGGGGGGGGGGGGGGGGGGGGGGGGGGGGGGGGGCGGGCGGCGGCGGGGGGGGGGGGGCGGGGGGGGCGGGGCGGGGGGGGGGCGGGGCGGGGGGGCGCGGGGGGC
>NZ_JBNGGG010000094.1:0-13630 GCF_049974585.1 Streptomyces sp. UG1
GCCGTTCGTCAGATCCCCACGTCCCACGGGACGTGATCATCAACGAACAAGATCCACTTTCGCAACAGGCCCTAGGCGTCCCGGCATCGGTCCCGAACCTCGGGGCACTGCTGGAAGCCTGCCGACCTATAGGCGGCGACGGCACCGACATTGGAACTCGGGGTGCAGACGATCGCGCTCGACGAGCCCAACTCCCGGAGTGCGGCCGCCGCGGCGAGGGCGATCGCCTTGCCGTAGCCATGACGGCGATGTTCCCGGTGCACGCCCATCGGTTCGAGCAAACCGGGCCTGCCCGGACCGGCCGACCACACCGTCACCGCCGCCACGGCGTGGCCCCGGTCGTCGTACGCGACCAGAGACCGTGCGTCCGCGAACGGCAGTCCGGCCGCCATCGCGTGCCAGCGCTCGTCCGTGAACCTCGAGCCGTCGAACGCTGCCCTCTGTACGGCGGCGAACACGTGCGCCCGCTCCGGCCCGACCTCCTCGATCCGCACGTCCGGGTCGTTCACCTGCTCCGTGAGGTCGCGCCTCAGCGGCGTCCACGGTTCGCCGACATGCCAGCCCTCCTCGGACAGCAGATCGTGGACCAACGCACCCGAGGGCGCCTCGATGTTCACCTTCCCCGCAGGCAGCACGCCGCGTTCCGGCTGGGTCACGTCTTCGACCAACTGCCGCGCCAGCTCCTCGTCCTGGTGAGCGTTCGGCTCGATCGTCAGCCGCAGCAGCCCGGGGCCGTCCAGCAGCCCGACGGCGAGAACCCGTCCGTTCCGGCTCCACGTCCGGACCGCCGCGGCAGTCGCCTGCGCACCTGTCCGCCAGAACCAGCCCACGTCCCCCGGATGCAGTTGCATCGGCGCCCCTTCGTACTGCCAGTCCCGCAACACGCCCACAGCCTCGCGCAGCCCGTCGCTCCCCGGCTCGCCCAACGCAATCGCCATACGCCCGATCACACACCACCGCACCGGCGGCCCGCACCCGGTTTCCCGTGGCGTGCCCAGTCCGACCTCCGGAAGGGGAGAGATGCAGAAGACGCTTACACACGCCAGGGAGGCGATGGCGAGGGTGTCGGTGGCCGTGACGGAGACGTGTCGATGCCCCAGTGCTCGGAGATGGTCGTCAGGCCGCCGGGGTTCGCCGTGGTCGGTGCCATGAATAAGCCGTAGCTGGGCCGGGTGTCTTCCTGCAGTACGTCCCACAGCGCATCGTCGCGGCCACCGGCCGTCAGCGCGCGCACGATCGGGGCAGGGCCGATGGTGCCGCCGCTGAAGTGTGGCCCGCCGCCGAACGGCTGGAAGCCGTGGATCAGCTCGACCAGGGCGTCCTGGACCCGCTTGCGCTCGCTCTCGGGGTCCAGTCCCTCGTCGAGCGCGAGGGCCTGGGTCGCGCCGGTCGTGCCCGCGTCACCGTCGCTGGTGTAGCGGCCGAGTGCGGAGTTGTAGAACGCGGCGTTGAACGCCTCCTTGATGGCGGCCGCGAGGTCGCAGTACTCGTGCGCGTCCGCGTCCCGTCCCAGCAGGGCGGCCGTCTTCGCCATCCGGTCGGCGACCTGGTGGTATCCCCAGGTGCCAGTGATGCGGCCCGAGGTGGGTTCGGCCGCGATCCAGTCCGCCAGCGCGGCGTCGACGATGTGCGCGTCGGCGCCCGTGCCCGTCTTCCTGGTCCTGATGTACTGCAGGAACGCCTGCATCTGGGGGTAGTACCGGGCCATCGTCGAGGTGTCGCCGTAGGTCTCGTAGAGGAACCAGGGCACCAGGACGATCCTGCCCCACGCAGTGGCAGAGTTGGGCTACGAGTGGATCGAGCTGTGGCCGCGCGAGGCCCGGACGAGGACGCCCGCCAGGCCGCCGAACGGTACTGGAAGCGCGCCGTCCAGATCGCCACGGACCTCGGAGTCACCAGCATGATCTCCGAGTTCAAGGGCCCCGGCATCATCAAGTACGCGGGCGACCTCCTCACCCACGTTCCCCTGACCGACGCCTTCGACCACACGGCGTCCTCAAGGGAGAGCGGCTTCGACGGTGCCCTCACCGCCTGTGTGTTCGCCTGGGAGGAGAAGGGCGAGAAGTCCTCCGTGTTCATGCAATCCGGGACAGACGTCGACGGAGTGGAGCCAGGATGATCCCGGCTCCACTCCATGGTGCGGGCGTGTCACTGGAACTGTGCGAAGAACCTCCAGATCTCTGCCTTGGTCCAGGTGGCGACGCCGCTTTCGTTGGGTGAGCCGTCGATCGGACCGGGTATGTGGCCTCCGTCGAACGCGGCCCATTGGACCGGGTATCCGGCACGGCAGCCCGAGTAGGTGGTGGTGATGTGCGTTCGGCTGCCCGGCGCGGGCTCGCGCGGGCTCTGGGCAGTGCAGCCGTTGTTGGCGACGAACTTGTCGCGCAGGGACCGTCCTTGCGCGATGTTGAGGACGTTGTCGCTGATGCCGTGGATTCCGAAGTAGGCGATGGGCTGGGTGCCGCCGCTGCACCCGCTGATCTGGGCGCCGGAGATGACCGCGACGGCCCTGAAGGCGTTCGCCCGGGCGCATGCGAGGGCGTAGCTCATGCCACCGCCCCAGCTGAAGCCCGTGGCGAAACGCTGTGCCGGGTTGACGCAGAGGCCGCCCTCGATGCGCCGGATCATGTCATCGACGAAGGTGACGTCCTCACCTCCCGAATTGGCCCAGCCGTTGCCGAGGCCCTGGGGGGCGACCAGGATCGCGGTGTTGTTCGACTGTTCCTGTTGGCCGTAGTAGGACCAGGCGTTCCCGCTCGTGCCGCCCGAGGCGACGTCGCCGGCGGTTCCGCCCCGCCAGTGGAACGCGAAGATCAGCCGGTAGGGGTGGCTGTTGTCGTAGTTGGCGGGAACCCTGAGGATGAAGCTGCGGCTCTTGCCGCCGCTCTGAATCGTGTGTGTACCGCTCGTCAGAGTCGGGGCGCTGCCGCATCCGCCGCCGCCACCGCCATCGGACGACTGCTTGATCATCTGCCATTGCTGGTTGGCGCCGCCCCAGTCGGCGTACTGGACGACATTGGCGCCGTCGGCGGTCGAGGCGCCCTGCACTTCCACCGCCTTGCCGCTGGAGCGGTTGATCAGCCGGACGTGGCCCGCGTCGGAGTCGGCCAGGCGGAACTGCTGGTTGGGCCCGTTGTGGTCGGCCCACTGCTGGATCGCGGCACCGTCGGCGGTCGAGGCGCCGGCCACGTCGAGAACCTTGTCCGAATGCCGGGCCTTGAGCCGGTAGAAGCCACCGCCGGAGTCCACGAACTGCCACTGCTGATTGGCTCCGTCGTGGCGCGTCCACTGGCTGACCCGCGCGCCGTCGGCGCTGGACGCGCCGGCGACGTCCAGCGCCTTGCCGCTGTTGCGATTGACCAGGACGTACCAGGCATTGGTGTCCACCGTCGCCGCTTCGGCGGGCGCCGGATTCACCGCGGTGAGCATGCCGATCGCGAGGGTCGCCGCCACCACGGCGGCGACCCGGGACCACCAGCGATGTCGTAAGGGAGGGGCGGGAGAAACCGCACCGTAGGGCTTCATCGATTCACCCTTTCGTTTGTGACAGGCCCCATCAGGTGCGGGTCCAGCGTTGGTTGCTGCCGTTCGAGCAGGAGTAGAGCTGGATCAGGGTGCCGTTGGCGGTGCCGGCGGAGACGGCGTCGAGGCAGAGGCCGGACTGGACGCCGACGATGGATCCGTCGGAGTTGAGGCGCCATTTCTGGTTGTCGCCGCCCCAGCAGCTGTAGATCTGGACTTTGGTGCCGTTGCCGGTGCCGGCGGCGTCCAGACACTTGTCGCCGTAGACCCTGAGCTCGCCGGCGGCGGTGGCGGTCCACTGCTGATTGGTGCCGCTGTGGCAGTCCCACAGCTGGAGCTGGGTGCCGTCGGCGGTGCTGGCGTTCGGCACGTCCAGACAACGGCCCGAACCGACGCCCTTGATCTGTCCGGAATCCCCAGGCGGCGTAGTGGAGCCGCCGTTGAGTGCGTTGAGGACGGCGGTGTAGGCGGGCTTCTTGCTGCCGTCGCGGTTGAACAGCAGCGGCGTGTGCTCCGGTCGCCAGGAGTCGGAGTCGCGCACACCCCAGACGGTGATGCCGAGGCAGCGCGGGACGGCCAGGCAGTCGTTGGTCACGGCGGCGTAAGTCGAGGCCGAGGCGCCCTGGATGTCCAGTTCGGTGATGGCCACGTCGACGCCGAGGGCGGCGAAGTTCTGCAGGGTGGTGCGGAAGTTGCTGTTGTAGGGGCTGCCGCTGTTGAAGTGGGACTGGAAGCCGACGCAGTCGATCGGCACGCCGCGCTGCTTGAAGTCGCGGACCATGGCGTACATGGCCTGGGTCTTGGCCCAGGTCCAGTTCTCGACGTTGTAGTCGTTGTAGCAGAGCTTGGCGGCCGGGTCGGCGGCCCGCGCGGTGCGGAAGGCGACCTCGATCCAGTCGTTGCCGGTGCGCTGCAGGTTGGAGTCGCGCCGGGCTCCCGAACTGCCGTCGGCGAAGGCCTCGTTCACGACGTCCCACTGGACGATCTTGCCCTTGTAGTGGGCCATCACGCCCTTGATGTGGTCGATCATCGCCTGGCGCAGTGCGCTGCCGCTGAGGGCCTGCATCCAGCCGGGCTGCTGGGAGTGCCAGGCCAGGGTGTGACCGCGCACCTGCTTGCCGTTCTGTACGGCCCAGTTGTAGACGCGGTCACCGGCGGTGAAGTTGAACTGGCCCCGCTGCGGTTCGGTGGCGTCTATCTTCATCTCGTTCTCGGCCGTCACCGAGTTGAACTCGCGGTTCGCGATCGTCGTGTACGCCGAGTCGCCCAGCCTGCCCGAGGCGATGGCGGTGCCGAAGTAGCGGCCGCTCTGCGCCGCCGCGGCGCCGAGCGTGCTCTCGGCGGCGTGTGCGGTCGGCGGCGCGACCAGTGCGGCGGCCGCACCGAGGACGCCGACGACCAGCGCCAGCAGCAGGCCTCGGACCTTCTGGCGGGTTGCGGGTCTGGGAAGGGCATGCAAGCCCATGACTGTGCCTCCAAGGTAGACATCACGGAATGGCTGAAGCGCAGGGGGACGATCCCAACCGGCCCGGAAGGCACCCGGGTCGGTCGCCGGGTGATCTACGGCGGGCGGCAGCGGTGTTTCGACACAGGCACGGGGCACTCCATCGCGGCTCAGCCGGGGGACCGTCACGCGGCGTGGTGGCTCTCAGGGCCGCCGTAGTTCGAAGTCTCGAACTAGGGCCGGTCGCCCAGTGAGGGGATGATTGAGGGATTGACAGTGAATCGTCAATACTCAATGCAGAGAAAGTTTCCGTTCTTGATTCGAAACATTCGGAGCGCGTCGAGCTGGACGGTGGAACTCTCTCCGGCTCGCGGACCTTTGCGACAGCCCGCCAAGCCCGAAAGCGGAGGATCTGTTTGTGGACAGATCGGCGACAGACCTTGACCACAGGGCTCCACATTCCTAGCTTGTGGCCTCACAGGTTCGGGGAGATATTCGAAAGTTTCGAAACAGTCGTCACCTCACCCCGCCACCCCAAGGAGGCCTCTGATGTGGTTTCGCCACCCGTCCCCGGTCCGTCCAAGACGCTTACTCGCCGTCGTTGCGCCCTTGCTGCTCGTGGCCGCCTTCCTCGGAGCGCAGCCCGCCGCCGCGGCTACCGTCGACCCCAACGCCTCGTATGTGCTGGTCAACCGCAACAGCGGAAAGGCCCTGGACGTCTACAACCTGGCGACCGGTGACGGCGCCCGCATCACCCAGTGGACCAGGAACGATCAGAACCAGCAGCAGTGGCAGTTCGTCGATTCCGGGGGCGGCTACTACCGCATCAAGTCCCGCCACTCGGGCAAGGTGCTGGACGTCCACAACTGGTCCACCGCGAACGGCGGCTCGATCGTCCAGTGGGCCGACCTGAACGGCACCAACCAGCAGTGGCGGCTGGCCGACAGCTCGGACGGCTACGTGCGGCTCATCTCGCGCCACAGCAACAAGGCCCTCGAAGTACAGGGCGCCTCCACCGCCGACAATGCGAACATCGTCCAGTACGACGACTGGGGCGGCAGCAACCAGCAGTGGCAGCTCGTCAAGGTCGGCGCCGACAACCCCGGCCCGTGCGGTCTTCCGTCGGCATACCGCTGGACGTCAACGGGCGCGCTGGCGCAGCCCAAGCCGGGGTGGGTCTCGCTCAAGGACTTCACCGTCGCCCCCTACAACGGCAGGCAACTCGTCTATGCGACGACGCACGACACGGGGACGAGGTGGGGTTCGATGAACTTCGGCCTGTTCACCAACTGGTCGGAGATGGGTTCGGCCGGCCAGAACACGATGTCGGCTTCCACCGTCGCGCCCACGCTCTTCTACTTCGCACCGAAGAACATCTGGGTGCTCGCCTACCAATGGGGTAGGACCGCCTTCTCCTACCGGACGTCGAGCGACCCCACCAACCCGAACGGCTGGTCATCCGAGCAGGTGCTCTTCTCCGGAAGCATCTCCGACTCCGGAACCGGACCCATCGACCAGACGCTCATCGCCGACGGGACGAACATGTACCTGTTCTTCGCCGGCGACAACGGCAAGATCTACCGGGCCAGTATGCCGATCGGGAACTTCCCGGGCAGCTTCGGCGCGAACTCGACAGTGATCATGAGCGATACGAGGAACAACCTGTTCGAAGCCCCGCAGGTCTACAAGCTCCAGGGCCAGAACCGCTACCTCATGATCGTCGAGGCGATCGGCTCGCAGGGCCACCGCTATTTCCGCTCGTTCACGGCCACCAGTCTGAACGGCTCATGGACACCCCAGGCGGCGACCGAGAGCAATCCCTTCGCCGGCAAGGCCAACAGCGGCGCCACCTGGACCAACGACATCAGCCACGGCGAACTGATCCGCACCAGCCCCGATCAGACCATGACGGTCGACCCCTGCAATCTGCAGTTGCTGTACCAGGGACGCAGCCCCAGCTCCGACGGCATGGACTACGGCCTCCTCCCCTACCGTCCGGGCCTGCTGACACTGCAGCGCTGACGGAGTGACACGAGTCCGGCTCCGCTATGGAGCCGGCGTGGCGGGCTCGGCGTAAGGCCGAGCCCGCCCGAGTCACGCGGACGTTTCCCCTCTTTGTCGCAGGTCAGGAGCAGGTCAGGCGTGTACCACCAGCAGATCATGCACCTGCTGGGACGACCACTCCCGGCACCGTGTACTCTCACCCGTCCAGAACCGAGTCGCATCGCCCGGCTCGGCCTTTCGTCCAAGCCGCCTGCCTGAGTCGATGCCGGAGCGCGGCGGACGCTCGTACCGGCCGGGCTACTGCCCGTCACCGGCGACGTCCCAGCGCTCGATGATGATCCGGCCGTCCCAGCCGTCCCGTACGACATCCCGCCCGTCCAGGCCGAGTCGGAGCCCGGCGCGCAGTCCGGCGGCGGTGACGCGGGGGCCGGCGGTGAGGTAGGTCCAGGCCTCGCCGCGCTTGAGGAACAGCCGGACCTTGGACTTGCCCGCGCCGACCAGTCGGAGGCTGCCGGTGGCGGCGTCCGAGATGTTGCCGACCGGCGCGGTGCGCAGCGGCGCCAGGCACTCGGGTGCCCGTACGACATCCGAAAGTTGTACCGCCGCAAGGCCGCGCAGGCGCAGACGCAGCCACCACCCGGGGAGGGCCACCACCCCGCCCGACACGAGCGTCCCGACCCCGTCGGGGACAGAGACGGCGCCTGCCTGTTCGGCCCGAGGCCCGTCCTCGTGATCGCGGCCATGAACACCACGGACCAGGAGACGTCCAGGGCATGCGGCGCGTACGTGCTCGTCCGCGCGGCCGATGGCAAGTCGATCACCATACGGATCACCGACGCATGCCCGCTGCCCTGTGCACCCGGGCAACTCGACCTCGGCCAGGAGGGCTTCGCAAAGCTCGCCGAGGAACGACCGGCCATCACCGGGATCGCGCTGCGGCCGAACGTGGCGCAACCGACCGGGGTTCGGTTCGCCCGGCACTGACCCCGTCCACCTCCTGCACACCTCTCCCGGGGAACCGACGGGACGACCGGGCGGACGCGGGGCTGCGCACGGCCACGGCGTCCGTGCCGTTGAGGGCGAGGACGGAGAGGAGGACCAGGGCACAGGCCGGGCCGAGGACGGTCCAGGGCGCCAGCTCGACGTACGGCTGGTTCTCCGAGAGCAGGCGGCCCCACTCCGCGGTGGGCGGCTGCTCGCCCAGGCCGAGGAAGCCGAGGGAGGCCAGTACGAGGACGGTGGTGGGCAGGCGCAGGAGGGCGTTGCGCAGGACGGGAGGCAGTACGGCGGGCAGCAGGTGGTGGCGGAGGAGGTAGCCCGGGCCGGCGCCGAAGGAGACGGACGCGAGCATGTGGCCGCTGGCCCGCTCCTGTTCCAGCAACGCCGCGGCCTGGGCCGCGTAGGGAGTCCAGCCGACCAGGCAGACCGCGAGGGCGGCACCCGAGGCCGACGGCCCGGTCACCGCGGTCGTCAGCAGCCCGGCGAGGACCGCGGGCATCGTCGACACGACTTCCGTGAGCCCCGCGCCGACCTGCGCCGCCATGCCGAGCACCAGCCCGGTGAGCATGCACACCGCGGTCACCACGAGGGCCACGCCCACCGTGCGCAGCGCCCCGTGGCCCAGCCGGGCCAGCAGATCACGGCCGAGCGCGTCCGTGCCCAGCGGATGTGCGGCTGAGGGCGGGAGCAGTCGGGCCGCCGTGTCCACATGGAGCGGATCGCGGAGCAGTCCGGCGGTGACCAGAGCGAGCAGGGCGAGGGCACAGGCCACGGCGGCCCAGCGGGTGAAGCGCCCTCGCGGGAGGGCCGGTGCGTGCAGGGCGGGCAGGGCCCCGTCCCGCAGGGCCGGGCCGAGCAGTGCGCGACGCAGTGCCTGGATGAGGAGGCCGGCGACGACGCCGAGCAGAATGAGGGCCAGGGTCGCGGTCTGCAGAGGTGGCAGGTCCTGGGCGATGGCGGCGTCCAGGGCGAGGCGGCCGAGCCCGGGAATGTTGAAGATCTTCTCCACCGCGACGGCACCGCCGACCAGAGCCACGACGGTCGGAAGGAGTTGCGGGAGCACCCCGGCCAGCGCGCGCCGCAGCGCGTGCCGGGCCACCCGGCCGGGCGCGAAGCCGTAGGCGTGCCAGGTCCGGGCCCACGGCTCGTTGAAGGCCGCGGGCAGCGACTGGTCGAGCAGACCGCCGATCATCGCCCCGGACGGAATACCGAGGGCGAGCGAGGGCAGCACCATCGACGCCGGACCCGCCCACCCGCTGGACGGGAACCAGCCCAGCCACACCCCGCACACGGTGGCGAGGAGCGAGGCGAGCAGGAACTTGGGCAGCGCGGCGAGAACGGCTACCCCCACGGCCCCTCTCCCCCGGCGCAGCCGTCGCCGGGAGCCGAGGTACAGGGTGCGGGCGCTGACCAGCGCGGCGACCGCGATCGTGACGACGAGCGCCCCCAGCATCAGCGCGAAGGAGACCCCGAAGGCGCTCGTCACCTGGGGCAGCACCGCCTCACCCGACACCCAGGAGGTGCCCGCGTCGCCCCGGGGCAGCCCGCCCAGCCAGCGCGCGAGATGCGCGAACGGCCCCTCGTCCAGCCCCAGTTGCTCCCGAACAGCGGCGATCTGCTCCGGAGTCGGATCCTGGTCGGCGGAGCGGGCCCGCAGGACGGTCAGCGCGGGGTCGTTGCCGGACAGCCAGGGCAGCATGGCGACGGCCGCCAGCAGCGCGGTCCCGGCGGCCAGGCGGCCGACGCCCGCGCGCCACCGGGACGGGTCGGCCTCGGTACCGACCGATGTGACGCTCATCGGCCGCTACTTCAGGTGGGTGTCGACGTCGATCAGGGAGCGCTCACGCGGGTCGAGGAGCACGCCCTCGACATCGGTGGCGATGCCCTGGACGACCTTCTCGTGGACGAGCGGCACGACGGCATCGGTGCGCAGGATCTGCGCCTCGGCGGCCATGATCTTCTGCCGGCGCTTCGTCATGTCGCCTTCCTCGGCCGCGGACTTGATGGCAGCGTCCACCTCGGGGTCCTTCAGGCCGGCGATGTTGTACACGCCGTCGCTCGTGTAGTCGCTGGCCAGGTAGGCGACCGCGTCGCCGGTGTCGAGGAGCGTCACCCGGGAGAAGACGAGCGCGTCGTACTTGCCGGCGAGGAGGTCGGCCTCCATCTGCGTGTACTCGCGCACGTCCTGCTTCACGGTGAACCCGGCCTTCTCCAACTGCTGTTGCAGGACGGTGGCGGCCTCGGGCAGTTCCGCGCGGTTGGTGTAGGTGGCCAGGCGCAGGGTCTTGCCCTTCGTCTCGGCCTTGACCTGTGCGGTGGTCGCGGCCTTGGCGCGGCCGGTGACGTCGACGCGCTGGTCGGCCGCCCAGGACACGGCCGGCCCGAACAGTCCCTGCGCGGGGTCGGCGTACCCGCCGAAGACCGAGTCGACGAGCGCGGAGCCGTCCACGGCCTCACGGGCCGCCGCGCGCAGCGCCGGGTCCGTGAGCAGGCCGCCCCCGGTGTTGAGGACGAGGCTGTCGGTCCGTACGGACGGCACTTCGTGACGGGTTTTCGCGTCCAGCAGCTTCGCTTGTGCGGTGGGGATCCACTCGGCGATGTCGACGTCGCCGCCGCGCAGGGCGTTGGCGCGGGCGGTGCCGTCGGCGATCCAGGTGACGTCGATGCCGGACGCCTTGGCCTTGCCGCCCCAGTAGCCGTCGTAACGGTCCAGCGTGGCCTTGGACTTGCCGGTGAGCTTCGTGATCTTGAAGGGGCCGGTTCCGGTGCCGATCGGGCTGGCGGTGCCGTCCTTCGCGTACGCCTTGTCGGAGAGGATGGCCAGCGCCGGGCTGGCCAGGCGCAGCGGGAGCACCGGGTCGGCGGCCTTGGTGCTGATCGTGACGGTGTCGGCGTCGTCGGCCTTCACGGTGAGGGTGACATCGCTGAGGACGCGGGGCTTGGGCTCGGCGGCACCCGCGTGGTCGAGCGCGTCGACGACGGACTCGGCGGTGACCTGGGTGCCGTCCTGGAAGGCGGCCTTGCGCAATTCGAAGGTCCAGGTGGTGGGGTTGACCTGCTTCCAGGACTTCGCCAGCGCAGGGGCTGCGACGCCGTTCTTGTCCAGGGCGGTGAGCCCTTCGGCGACGGAGAGCTTGCTCAGTACGGTCGCGTCGTTGCTGTACGGCGACAGCGCCTGCACCGGCGGCACCGCGAGCGCGACCCGCAGCCGACCGGCCGATCCGCCTTCCGCGTCCGAACCGGATCCTTCCGCGCCGGACACGAAACAGCCTGCGAGCAGCGGAGTGAGAGCGAGAGCCACGAAGACGCCACGGGGGGTCGTACGCATGGGAGGTCCTGTCAGGCGAGAGAGGGTGGTTTGAGCCCCTGCGCGCCGGAGGTGGGCAATGAGGCTCGGTCACTATACTTAGGCGAGCCTTACTTGATCTACCTCGGTAGCTGAATTCTCAACAAATGAGATCGCTGTGCACGAGGTAACACCATCCACGACCGGATGGCTCCGCCATGGCGTGACCTGCAATCCCTTCGGCCGCACTGCGGCCTGCGAGGCCGGGCAGGACCACCGGGCGGTCGCCCAACACGCCGACGTCCTCGCGGCGGCAAGCGGCTCGTATCCCAGCCGTGGGAGCACCGGGCCCGCGCAGTACAGACGATCACTTTCGCAAGAGGTCGTGCTCAGCCGAGGCTGCCATCGCCCGATTCAGCAATGGCGCCACCAAGGGCGCTGCTCACCCCGGTGCCGTTGAACTCCGCCCTCCTCGCGGGCGGTTGACGACGCTGGACAGGGTGAGCGCGGTGGCCGTGTCCCGCACGCCGGAAGAACCAAGGCTCCCCACTGGGCTGCCGTGGCCGCTTGACGCCCCAGACGCCTGCCCAGCTTCTGCTTCACAGCGTCGTCCTGCCGAAGATCCGTCCGGGCGGCCGGGCCGGCGATATCAAGGCCGCTGCCGGAGACTGGCCACCCGGGGCGAATTCGGCCGCCGCCAGTGGACGTCGCGGAACGGATCATCATCCCGGTCGGTGCGTTGCCCGGCCGACGCGTGGGCGAGCCCTGCGCTGGAGTCCGGCTTGCTCAGGTGTTGAAGCCGGGCATGGACAGGTACTTGAGCTGCTGGTACTCGTGGAGGCCCTCGGGTCCGCCTTCGCGGCCCAGACCGGACTGCTTGATCCCGCCGAAGGGTGCCGCGACCTCGGAGACCAGGCCACGGTTGATGCCGACCATGCCGGCCTGCAGACGCGCGGCGACCCGACGGGCGCGGTCGATGTGGGACGTCATCACGTACGAAGCGAGGCCGTGCTCGGTGTTGTTGGCCACCGCGATGGCCTCGGCCTCGGCCTCGGTGGAGAACCGGTGGATGGCGGCGACAGGTCCGAATACCTCCTCGTGCATGATCGCGGCGTCGGCGGGGACGTGGTCCAGCACGGTCGGGGCGGCGTAGTGGCCCGGCCCGTCAGGGATGTCCGCCTTGCCGATGACGACGGCACCACGGGCCACGGCGTCCTCGACGAGGTGGCGGACCTTGTCCACCGCCCGGTGGTCGGCGAGCGGGCCGAGGTCGGTGTCCTCCCGGTCCGGGGAGCCCACCCGGATGGCGGCCATGCGTTCGGCCAGCGCGGCGGCGAACGCGTCGGTGATTCCCTCCTGGACCAGGAACCGGTTGGCGCCGACACAGGACTGGCCGCCCAGCCGCATCTTCGCGATCATCGCTTCGCGGACCGCGAGGTCGAGGTCGGCGTCGTCGAAGACCAGGAACGGCGCGTTGCCGCCCAGCTCCATGGAGGTCCGCAGTACCCGGACACCGCTCTGCTGAAGCAGCAGCCTGCCGACCGGGGTGGACCCGGTGAAGGACAGCTTGCGCAGCCGGGGGTCCGCCAGCAGAGCCGTGGTGACCGCTGCCGCGTCGCTGCTGGTGATCACGGCCAGGACACCCGCGGGCGCGCCGGCCTCGCGCGCCAGCTCGCCCAGTATCAGGGAGGACAGCGGGGTGAGCGCGGCCGGTTTGAGCACGGCGGTGCAGCCGGCTGCGAGGGCGGCGGCGACCTTGCGCGCAGCCATGGCCAGCGGCACGTTCCACGGGGTGATCAGCAGGCAGGGTCCGACCGGTTCGGCGACGGTGACGATATGGCTCTTGCCGTCGGGGGAGGGAGTGCTGCGCGCGTGCGGGCGGACCGCCTCCTCGGCGTACCGGCGGAAATAGGCCGCGGCGTAGTCGACCTCACCCCGGGCTTCGGTGCCCACTGGTCGGCGACGGTGGCTATGACTTCCTCAGTTGCGGGGTTGCGCACCTCGAAGGTGAGACCTCCGGTGGCGGTTCGCCAGTCGTGGGCGAGAAGGCCACGGGGGACGGATTCGAGGACTGCCGACTCCCCTGAGGGAGCGGTGAGCGTGTCAGTCATGCGCGTGGCTCTTTCGCTGATCGCAGGATGGTGTGTTGAGAGAGCACGATCGGTGGGTGGTCATACGGCGTCGCCTGCGGGGTTGGCGACCCCGGCCGTGTTCTCGACCGAGAGCAGGGAGCCCTGCCGTCCGGAGCCGATCCAGCGCACCAGGGCGACGATGCCGAGGGCGAGGATCGCGAAGGCCGTGAGCAGCGCGCTGACCGCGGTCACGCTGGGGTCGATCTCGAAGGTGAGGGAGTTGTAGACCCGCACCGGCAGGGT
>NZ_JBNGGG010000095.1:0-13565 GCF_049974585.1 Streptomyces sp. UG1
AGCGAAAACCCATCGGCATACGCCCCCGGCGCACCCCCTCACCTTGATCGGCTACACCACGTCAAGGGACGCCATCGAGGCCCACTGCCGCGCCTACGAGAAAGTCAAAGGCCGGGGCAAGGAGCTGGACGCGACGGTCTGGCAGCAGCTCGTCGAGGCCGCAGGCGGCAAGGAGAACGTCGCCGCGTACTGCGCCGAGCAGTTGGCGCAGACGGCAGGAGACAAGCAGGGCAAGGCCGAGAAATCCGAGAAGACTGAGAGGGCAGCCGAGCCGACCGCCTCCACACAGCCCAGTAGTGTTCCTTGCGCGGCGGTCATATGTGATGCACCGGAGCCGCAGTGCGCTGTAGGGAGCGGTCCGATCACGAGCGTCGAGGAGCCCGCCCTCTGTGGAGGGGGCAGCGGGCTCCAAAGTGCAAGGTCAGGCTCGTTCCCCCCGTGACCGGTCTGCCTCTGCTCACATCCACGGTGCTGGGCCGGTGCGAGTCGCCCAGGCAGCGAGGTCCGTGTTATCGAACAGCCGGATTCCGTGCTGCGTGCCGTAGTTGATGGCCGGTCGGGTGAACACCGAGGTGGTGACGACCGCGGCGACCTGCGCGCCATGGATGCTAAAGCAAGTGCCCCCGAACCGCTGGAGGTCTGGGCTGCCGACCTTGGTCGTGGGCCCGTACCGCTTGCACTGGATCACGATGCGCCGGCCGTCGGGCGCGGTGGCGACGACGTCGGCGCCGAGGTCTCCGGCCCCGCCGACGACCCGGGCGTCCATACAGCCGTCGCGCTCGCAGAGAAAGGCGATGGCCTGCTCGAACTCGCGCGGATTCATCGCGTGATACCGGGCGATCTCGGTGGACTGCACCTCCTGGAGCCGTCGCCGTTCGGCTGCCCGGCGGATGCGGTACCTGGAGTGCACGACAAGGCCGCCGGCGAACAGGAACAGGGGCAGTAGGGCCGCCGCTCCGAGTCCGTCGGCCGCCATTATCGCGGTCATGCTCACTGCGCCGAGGGCGCCGATGGCGTAGCCGCAGCCGATGAGGCAGGAATCCTCCGACTGCAGGTCTCTTCGGGATGCGGGCGCGCTCAAGATCTCCCCTGGGCTTGCTGATGCTAGGGGGATCATGCAGGGGTGTGAACGCTGCGGGTAGACCGTGTGTCCGATCCGTGACGTAGAGAGGTCAACGCGCCTGCCTGTGACGGCAAAACGCATAGGTCGCCCCGGGCGCCCAACTCTGTACGGGTCAGCCCCAGTCACGCTGCCTGACTACGATCGACATCCTGGCAGGGCTCCCAGCTCTGTAGGTCGAACTCCTCGGCGGAATGGGCGGTGAGCTGCGCCATCACCGACAGTTGAGCGTGGGGTAGCTGGTGGCGCGGCTTCCGGCAGCCGCCTCAATGAGCTGGGTGTCCACCGGGGCCAGGATCTGACCGCCGTACCAATCTTCGGGGGATACGAAGGTTGTGGTGTCCCCGGCGCGTATCACCGCGGCCCGGGTCTGTACGTGCCGCTTCAGACTCATACAGCTCCCTTTGCGCGCATGGCGTTGCGTGGGGGGGGGTGACGGGATCATGCACCCGAGTCGGCCACATGGCCAGGGGCGGGCGTGTGAGACCTGGGCGCGGGTCTCAATCGGCCACGGACTGTTCGGGGATCTCCGGTTCCGGGCCGGGCGGTTGTGGCAGCGGGAACATACGGTCTTCCAGCGCAGCCATCGCGAACAGCACGAGGAACAGCATCACCGGGACGAGCAGAACCATCACGATCACGACGCCTCCCCGCAGAGCAGCGATCACAGCTGCTGCTTGCCGGTAACCGGGTCATGCTCAGCGTGCGGCCGAATGGGGCATGCCGCACGCCGGTGCCCGCAAGCGCGTACGCCAGTTGGGTGATGGCTTGTCGTGCGGATGCGCGACCGGGCAGCGGAGGCGATCCTGGCGGTGCAGCACCCCTTCCGGCCCGGGCGCCCAACCGTGGCATGGCGCCTGGGCGTTCATAGTAGGCGGGTGTCAGCAGGACTCTTCGAACTTCACCGCGTTGAGCGTCACCGGCTGGCCTTCGAGCCTGGTGCCGGCAGCGGGTTCTTGGGAGCAGACCTTCCAGTTGGACTCGATGACGATGACGCGGCCTTCGCCGGAGGCGTCGTTGACGACGATGCTGGCGTTGGAAGGGAGGGCCTCGCGAGCGACCTTGACGGACTTGCCCTTGAAGTCGGGCATCGTCGCTCCGGCAGTCTTGGTCTCGGTGCCCTGGTCGGTGGCGGGGCAGGTCTCTTCGAGCTTGACGGTGGCGAAGTCGACCTTGGCGTTAGTGGGGTGCTGACCGGGATCTGGGGTCTGGAAGCAGACTTTCCAGTTGCGGTCGTCGAACTGCTCTCGGCCGCGACCGAGGGCATCGTGTGAGGTCAGGTCATAGAAGCCTGCCTCTTGGGCCTGGTCCTGCGCGAACTGCAGCCCTTTGCCGATCATGTCCGGCAGAGACGCGGACTCAGTCGTGGGCACGGGCTTTTCGGCGGGGGCGCTGGTCGTGGTGTCCGGGGTTCCGGTCGGCTCGTCGTCAGTGGTGGTGCCGTTACCGCCACAGGCGCTGAGGCTGGCCAGCGCGGCGAGGCATGCCGCGGCGAGTGTGATGCATACGCGAGTGTGCATGATCCCCCCAGGGTTCGTGCGTCGGCGAGAGGTTGGCCTGCGTGATCCGCGGGATTCATGAGGCGCGTATGTCGCCCATGTGGCAGAATATCCAGTTTTTACAGTAGCCCGCTGGCCGGTCGCTGCGTGCTCACTGGGTACGCGTCGGCCGCATCCTCGTCGCGGCGCTCTTCCGCGCCTCGGCCGTCAACCACCTCACCTGGACGCGGATTATGGGCCGGGTATGCCGCCGCCAGCAACCCAGGGGCTGACCTGCACGGGCCCGCTGTTCGGCATCGGCCTCGACAGCGGTTCGTGGCTCCACTTGCCCTCCGTGGCCGTTAGAGACTGGAGAAGCCAGCATCGGCTGAGGCAGTCGTCAGGGCGCGGTGTTCCAGTCGTACGGTCCGCCGCCGCGCCACTCGATCAGTTCGGGGTCGTCGACGGCGGTGTCCTCGGCGGGCAGGCCCGCCTGGTGCAGGAAGTCGAGCACGTCGAACAGGTTGTACGCGGTGCCCATGCGCTCGCCGTTGATCGTCACCCGCCGTCCGCCGTCCGACGCGGGTGGCAGCACCACCACGGGAGGACGCCTGTCCATGGCACCACCATGCACCTTGCAGCGGTCGGCATACAGCTCAGTGCCGCATGGATCCACTCTGCGTCCACGACCGTGTCGCCGAGCGGTGTTTGGCAGCGCCGACCAGGCCGGGGGCGGAACGGCGAAGCAGGCCCGTTCGGGGAGGGCCAGACACCGGTCAGTGCTTGCCCTTGCCTCCGTGCTTGTCAGCCTTCGTGGGGCTCGGCTTGGGGTCGGTCGTCTTCTCCGTCTTCTGATCTGCGGGTTGCACCGGGGATGAGGAGAGTGACGGCGAGGGTGAGGAGGAGGTGCCGTACGGCGTCGAGGGGGGTGACATGGTGGGGCTCGTGCTCGTGGACGGCCCGGTCTGCGGTCCCTGCGCCGAGCCGGTGCCGGACGAGAACCACGCCATGCCGACGAGCAGCGCCACGGTGAACAGGGCTGCGCCGCCCAGCACGGCCATCAGCCGGGAACGGCCAGGGAACGGCAGGCGCGAGCGGCGGGTCACTGACCGGTGCACGCTCGTCTTCCACTCGGTGTCCACCACCGGGACGAAGGCGCCCCCTGCGGGGGTGGTGGGAGCGGTGGCCGCAGGGGCGGGCGCCGTACCGGTGACGGGCGCCCCGCCCGGGCGGCTGTGCTCCTGGTGTTCACTCGGCAGTGGCTCCGCCGCCCCATGCCAGGCTCCGCGCCCGAACCAGTCGGCCACCTCCTCGGCCGTGAGCCGGTCCTCGGGCTCCTTGGCCAGCAGGCCGAGCACGCTGAGCCAGAAGCACGCCCAGAAAACGCATGTCCGGTCCCGGCCCAACGCCGTTCGGACTGGCGGAATCCGCAAGCCCGAAGCGCGGTCTATGCCGCCCGCTGCTGAGCGGCCGTTGCCCGTACCGAACCTGAGGACGGCGTCTCCGCTGGTCACAGCAGCACCGGCGAGGGGGACGGCCGTCGCCCGCATATCGAGGGTCCCGGCGAACGACGCGCCTCTCCGTCGCTGCACCGTCTCAGTGCCCGTCCAGGCGTGCTGTTCGGGGACGTTGGTGACGGGCGACACGCCTCGAGTGGTCCTTGCCCCGATCAGGAGCGCATGCGCCGCGACCTTATGGGCCGGGCCTGGGGAGCAACCGGTTAGCCGTGATTGTCCCGCGGCGAGCAGCAGCGACAGGGCGAGGGAGGACGTGGACGTCAGTCCTTTTGGGCCGCTCCCGGCAGTCCTCATGGACCGTCCCCACCCAGCAACTCACACAGGGCCCGCTCCTCCTCGGGGCTCAGGACGGTGACAAAATGCTGGAGGGTGACGATCGGATCGGGGCCCTGGTCGAGGGCCTCGTGCATGGCCTCGGCGGTGAGTTCGGCGGCATTCTTGGCGGGCCAGTAGGCGCCGCGCCGGCCGTCGGCGGCGCACAGGACCAGTCCCTTGTCGTGCAGGCGCTTGAGGATGGTGTGCACGGTGTTGTAGGCGAGATCGGCGCCGATCTCCGCCTGGATCTCGGCGGGGGTGAGCGCCCGGTCGGTGGCCACAGGGAGGCGAGGACCGCGCTCTCCAGCTCACCGGCGCCGCGCCGTTCCGGTCGGTTGTGGGGGCCTGTGGCCGACATGCCGGTGGCCATCGTCCACGCGGACACCCAGGGTCAGTCCCAGCCGCTGTTCGCGCTCGCCCACCTGCTGGGCTTCGACCTGATGCCCAGGATCAGGAACTGGAAAGCTGGACGATCGAGCCGAAGGACCTGGCAGCCGTACCTGACCGAGCACATCAACGGGTTCGGCGAGTACTCCAGCACGAGCTCGGCATCCAGCCCGATGCGTACAACCCGAAGCTGGACGTCGAATTCACCCCGCTGCGCGAGCGGGACCGGGCCGCCGCCGGCTTCACTACGGCCGCCTGATCGCCGTCCTGCCTCTATCCATGCAAGCAGCTGCGGTGCTGGAAGTCCCGGCGGGCTCGGCAAAGTCAGTCGTGACGGACGAGCTTGACCGCGGAAAGGAGCAGGATCACGGCCAGCACGGGGATGAGCACCACGTCCGGAAATGCGCCCAGCAGCAGCCCGCCCAGCACCGCGCCAGCGACGGAGCCCGCGGCCATGACCATGGTGAAGCGGACGTTCCTGCCTAGCACCGCGAAGCTGCCGTCACGGCTGTATCGGGCGAAGGCCACCAGCATCGTCGGCAGCGACACCAGCAGGGAGAGGCTTCCCGCAGTCTTGATGTCCTGGCCGAACAGCAACACGATCGTCGGGATCAGCAGCTCGCCCCCGGCCACGCCCATGATCGCCGCAACTATCCCGATGCCGAACCCGGCCGCCACCCCGCAGGGCACCTGAGCCCGCAGCGGCAGCGCGAGCGTTCCCAGGGCGGTGGTGTACGTGACCACGAGCGCAGTCGCCATGAGCACCATCAGCGCCGCCAGCACCTTGTAGAGGGTGCTGCTGCGCATGCGCACCGCCCAGCTCGCTCCGGCCCAGGCCCCCAGCCGGCCACCTCGGCGGCCGGAACCGCCGCCAGCCGGGCGGGTAGCGCAACCAGGACCACGACCAGGCTCATCGCCTTGTTCAAGATGACGGCCGAGAGCGCGGCGAACCCAAAGAGAGCGATCAGCAGCGGCAGGCGGAACTCCGCGCCGCCGAGCCCGATCATCCCGCCCAGAACGCCGATGGCCGATCCCGCACCGAAGACCATGGGTGCTGAGTGCGTCGAGCGAAGAGGAGCGAGGTTCTGCTCAGGTTTCGTCCGGACATCCGAGCACCGGCATCACCCCCGAGCCCTCCTGCGCCGGCACGCTCTACAACCGCACCCGGACCTCAGCAGCAGGCGGCCGGTGCTGTCGGAACGCGAACGGAGCCACCCGTCCTGAGCGGGGTCGTTGTCACGCCTGCTGGGCGGGGCGCTTGGGCACTGTGCGCGCGAATGCGTCCCCGGCCTGCCGCTGGGTGAGCGCGGCCAGGTGCGTGGTGACCGTGGCGTTCTGGAGCAGCCGGGCGTGGAGGCGTTGACGGCCTCGGCGACGACGCTCCGTAGAGGCCGGGTCAGCGGCCCGAGGCTCCCGCACCAGCCGGTACGGCGGCGGTGCGGTGCAGGCGGGCGTCCAGTGAATACGCGCTGGCGCCGACGATCAGCAACAAGAGGCTGCTGCACAGCTGGGCCAGGTCGGTGCGGGACTCGTGGATGAAGTCCTACCAGCCGGACTTGCCGTCGAACAGCGGGGCGTCGCCCCACAGGATGGGAAGCTTGGTGATCAGCAGTGCGCCGAGCATGTTCACGATCATCGGGAGCGTGGCGAGCCGGGTGAGCAGCCCGGCCAGGATCAACGCGCCCAGGTCGCCGAACGGGTGGGGCACGCTGACGGAACTCGTCGACACCGCACTGGAGTCGGCGCTGGCCCGGACGAGCGTGCGGCAGAACCAGGACATGCGCCGCATCAGCGCCATCGCTGCCATGATCGCCGTACCCATCGCCACCCATCGCCGCCTTCGGCGTCTACGCGAATTTCGACCACATGCCCGAACTGCGCTGGTACTTCGGGTACCCCATGGTCCTGCTCACCACGCTTGGCGTGGTCGCCTTGGTCTTCCGGGTCTTCCGCGGCAAGGGCTGGCTCTAAGCACCGCCATCGCGTACTGCACGCGCCGGGACACGGCTGTGTCACTCAGACGGGGTTCCTCCCGCCCCTGCTGCGGGAGAAACCCCGAGGTTTCACCAAAAGGAGAGAACACGCACGTACCACGTGCCCCGGATCGGGTGGATGACGCCGGTCGGCGCCCTCTTCGCCGAGGAAATTGACATACACCCCGGACCGGTGCGGCTCAATGGCGGCGAAGAAGTCCCTGGTCCAGGCACGTTCCTGGTCGCCGATCGGTTCACCGGGCTGCCATACACCGTTGATGTTGAGGTTGTGCGCGGCGCGGCGGTGTCGTCCTCGCCGACGTCGGCGATCGCGCCGCCGAGGCGAAAGAGCAGCGTGTACGAGCGGGGCGAGGCCACGTCCAGCGCGTGCTCGGCGAGCACGTCGATGGCCGCGTCGCTGAGCTCCGCAAGGTTGGTGGACTTCCAGTAGTAGTGCCAGCCGTGCGGCACGGCGGGGTTGAGCATGGTCTGTCAGGCGGTGTACGGGCGCGGCGCGACCAGGTCGAGTAGGGGGCGGCCGTACGAGCGCAGGGCGCGCAGCGCCCGCTCGCCCGCGTCGAGGTCGCCCGCCCAGCACGACTGGACGGCGCAGATCGGCGAGGATGGCCGGCAGCGGTGGCGCCTTGCGCAGATTCACGATCGTGGTCAGTTCCGGCGGGGCGGATCCGGCGACGACGTCGCGGTAGTGACGCAGAACGTCGGCGGCGTCCTCCATCGGCCACAGGACCGGGCCGGCCAGCACCTGGGGTCCCACGGGGTGAAGCCGGAAGGTGAAGGAGGTGACCACCCCGTAGTTGCCCCCGCCGCCCCGCAGCGCCCACAGCAGGTCGGGGTCGTCCTTGTCGCTGGCCCGGCGCAACTGCCCGTCGGCGGTGACGACGTCGGCGGCGGTCAGGTTGTCGGCGGTCAGCCCGTGCTTGCGCATGAGCCAGCCGATGCCGCCGCCCAGGGTCAGCCCCGCCACCCCGGTGTGCGACACGATCCCCCAGGCGTTGCCAGGCCAAAGCCCTGCGTGACCTGATCGACGTCGCCCCACAGCGCGCCACCCTCTACGCGGACGGCAGAGCGACCGGGGTCGACATGGACGGCCCGCATCGGCGACAGGTCGATGACCAGCCCGTCGTCGCAGACCCCGGTGCCCGCGACGTTGTGCCCGCCGCCCCGGACGGCCACGAGTAGCCCAGCCTCGCGGGCGTAACGGAGCGCAGCAAGAACGTCCGCGGTCCCGGTGCACTGGGCGATGACTCGCGGAGAGCGGTCGACGGCGCCATTCCAGACCCGGCGCGCCTCGTCGTACCCCTCGTCGCCGGGCGTGATGACTCGCCCTGTGAAGCCCGGAATGCCGAACACATTCGCCTCGCTTCCGAGGAAGCCTGTATACCTCTCCAGGGTCGACCGGGAGTTCTGTTCGAGCAAGCGCAGATGACTGTGGGTCTATCGCGACTTCTGTCGCATGGCGGCACTTCGGGGTGCGGCCGCAGTAAGAGCTCGTAACACGATCATGAGCAGGCTCTTCACAACGATGCGTTGCGCCAGACGAACTGGAGTCGGCTACCTGGGCTACGCAGCTGAGGGAAGTGACCTGGGGAGAGCGTCTTCAGTTCATGGGATGGCCCAGGCTTCGGCACGCCAAGTCGGCAGTTCCTTGTCCAGCCATTCCTCGACGGTCCTCCGCCAAGGATCCGCAGGATCGCTGTCGGCGACATCCGCCCAGGCGTCCTCCGCCATGTCGGGGTCGATGAACAGGCTGTCGAGGTAGGCGTCGAAGTTGTCAGCGACTTTCGTGAAGACGTGGTTGCCCAGATACCCCGGCCAGGTGATGGCGTGGACGAACGCATGGAGTTGGCCATGAGTGCCCGGGTTCAGGTCCAGGAAGAGGACGTCGCTGCCGCCGTTGCGGGCGATGGGCAGAAGCCCGGTCAGCGGCACGTTCTCGGCAAGCCACCCGTCGCGACTGTGCCGGTACTCGCCCAGGAGAGTGCCCCAGCCGTACTCACCGGCGTCGTCACGGCCCAACTGATAGAGGCTGTCGAAGCTCTGGACCGGTTCTGGTTCACAAGCCGGGAGGCGGACCGAGTAATCCAGTCTCTCCCCGCCGGCGGCTGCCAGGAAGGAGCGGTACGCGGGTGGCAGGGGCCCGATCTCCCGCTCAAGTGCAGAGCACTCGCCTGGGTCGAACGGCCTGAACGGACCGCCCACCAGGCGACCTCTGTACCAACGCGAGAGCTCCTCTGACACAGGACGGATTGTCGCAGCCCGCGGCCTCGAGGGCTGCTCACCCTTCATCGGTAACACCCTCTGAGCTCGTGACGCGACCGTGGGCCGGTCTTATTGAGGCGTCTCCAACAGATCAGGCTGCAGGCGAGGGAGACGAAAGCGTCGTGGAGTTCGGTGCGGCGTTCCCAGCGGACGGCGAGGCGCTTGAACTGGTGGTGGAGAGCGAAGGTCTGCTCGACGACGTAGCGGAGCTTGCCGAGGCCCTTGATGTTCGGAGAGCCCTTGCGGGAGATGACCGGCAGGATCCGGCGCCTGCGCAGTTCGCGCCAGTTGAGGTGGGAGTCGTAGAAGCCGTATCTCAACCGATCATGGAACGTGCGGGTCGAACAGGTTTCCCGCCGGGGTGATCCCCCCGTTGTGCGCGCATGAAGACAGGGCCTCTCGGTAGCTCGGGGATGCGAATCTAACCGAGCAGTGCCGGGAGGCCCTGGTGTCGTTGTTGTACGCGTCCGAGCCCGTCCAGTTCAACTCGGCGGCACCATCGTGTGATTGCCTCGCGCACGTGTACGGCAACGCGGCCGACCATCCCGACCGGGAACGCCGGTATCCGTCGGACATGACGGACGCGGAGTGGGCGGCCATCCGGCCGTTGCTGCCGGTGCCGGCCCGGCTCCAGGGCAGAGGCGGGCAGCCCGAGGGCTACTGCCACCGCCAACTGCTGGACGCGATCCGCTACCTGGTCGCGGGATCTCGTGGCGGGCGATGCCTGCGGACTTCCCCGACTGGACCCGGGTTTACGCCTTCTTCCGCCGCTGGCGCGAGCACGGGCTGATCACCGAGTTCCACGAACGGCTGCGCGGGAAGGTCCGTGAGCGCGAGGGCCGTGAGGCCGAGCCCACGGCGGGAATCATCGACGCGCAGTCGGTGCGGGGCGCCGCGTCGGTGCCGGTCGCCTCACGCGGCTACGACGGCGGGAAGAGAGTGCCCGGGCGTAAGCGGCACATCGTGACCGACACGCTCGGTCTGCTCCTGGTCGTCGCGGTCACCGCCGCGAACATCGGCGACCGGGAGGCCGCCATGGGCCTGCTGCAGCGGCTGCGCCGTCTGCATCGCGACATCACCCTCGTCTGGGCGGACGGCGGCTACACCGGCTCCCTCGTCGACTGGTGCCGTCAGAAACTCGCGCTGCCCTTGGACATCGTCAAACGCACCGACGACATGACAGGGTTCGTGGTGCTGCCCAGGCGCTGGGTGGCAGAGCGTACGTTGTGCGCCACGAGGCGCTCTGTTTGTATCCCCGGCTGAGCCGGGAGGAACTCGGAAGGAGGTTTCTGGGCCCGATGACTTACCTGGATCCGAAAGGTGAAGGGGACAAAAGCATGTCAGAAACCAGTGACCGGGCCCAGTTGTCAGGGACGGGGTGCTGGGTGGCCCGCGCGATATGGCGAAGACTGGATTGTTTGAAGCCCAATCTCCAGAAGATGCAAGCTCTCATCCGCCGGAAAGACAGCTGAAACCGGCGCCGCGCTCTGTTCTGGCTTCGTATGGTGTGGCCGGAGCAACTTCCGGAGCGCGGAGCGATGTCCAGCGAGGACATTTAAGGAGATGAGTGGGACGCCTGTGTCGCGCTAGAACGTACAGACAGAGACGAACGTGGGATCGCCTATGGGATGCGAGTCCTAAGGCGACGGAGGCCCCGTAGTAGTCGCCGGATTAACGCCCGGCCAGGGAGGACGGGAAAGCCGTCCGCAGGGCGAAGGGGGCCAGGTGATTCGGACACCTCGAAACCCGGGAGGTATGCGAAATGCAGAGCGCCGCAACGGTGCTGGGTGTCCTGCGTGAACGCGGCAGGCGCAACCTGCCGTGCGATGAACTGTATCGGCAGCTGTTCAACCCGCAGTTGTATCTGCTGGCCTACGGGCGTATCTACGCCAACCATGGCGCGATGACGCCCGGGGTCACATCGGAAACCGTGGACGGCATGTCCCAACGGAAGATCAGCCGGATCGTCGAGACGATGCGTCACGAGCGTTATCGGTTCCGTCCGGTGCGGCGCATCCATATCCCGAAGAAGAACGGGAAGATGCGTCCGTTGGGGCTACCGACCTGGTCGGACAAGCTCGTTGGTGAAGTGGTCCGCCTGTTATTGGAGGCGTATTACGAGCCGACGTTCTCCGACCGCTCTCATGGGTTCCGTCCCCGTCGAGGTTGCCACACCGCATTGCGGGAGGTGGACCACACCTGGACCGGGACTTCCTGGTTCGTCGAAGGGGACATCGCCGACTGCTTCGGCAGCCTGGACCATCAGGTCCTACTGTCGATCCTCGGCGAGAGGATCCATGACCAGCGGTTTCTGCGGCTGGTGCGCAACATGCTCAACGCCGGATACCTGGAGGACTGGAGGTGGGGTGCCACGCTCTCCGGAGCGCCGCAAGGCGGAGTGGCCTCCCCGATCCTGTCCAACATCTATCTGCACAGGCTGGATGAGTTCGTTGAGACAGTTCTGATTCCGGAGTACACCCGAGGAGATCGCCGGGCCCGCAACCCGGCCTATCTGGAGATGCAGAATCTGCTGGCGAAAGCCCGCCGGCGCGGCGACCGGGCCCAGGCCCGCATGCTGCGCCAGCGGATGGTCAGCCTGCCGAGCTCGGACCCGAATGACCCGGGGTATCGGCGACTGCGCTATATCCGCTACGCGGACGATCATCTCCTGGGCTTCGCCGGACCGAAAGCCGAGGCCGAGCAGATCAAGCTGCGCCTGGCCCAGTTCCTGCGTGACGAACTCAGGCTGGAGCTGTCCCAGGACAAGACCCTGATCACTCATGCCCGCACCGGGGCAGCACGGTTTCTCGGCTACGAGATCACGACCCAGCACAATGACACGAAGAAGACCGGCCGTTACCGACGCGTCAACGGTCAGATCGCACTGCGTGTCCCCCGGGACGTGATCAAAGCCAAGTGCGCCCCGCATCTCTCACGCGGAAAACCCGCGAAGAGAAAGGCTCTGATCAACAGCAGTGATCACGCGATCGTTGCGACGTTCGGGGTCGTCTACCGGGGCATCGTCCAGTACTACCTGCTTGCCGGAGACGTCTTCCGGCTGCATCGGCTGCAATGGGTCATGGAAACGTCCATGCTCAAGACTCTTGCGGCCAAGCACCGTTCATCGGTGCCGAAGATGGCCGCCAAGCACAAGGCCCGAATCGACACCCCCAACGGGCCCCGAGTCTGTTTCGAGGCCCGCATCGAGCGGAAGAACAGGAAGCCGCTGGTGGCGCGGTTCGGCGGAATTCCACTCCAGCGGCAGCGGACGGCAGAGATCGCCGACCGTGAGCCGGTCCGGGTGGACTATCCGCAGAAGGAACTCATCGCGAGACTCCTGGCGGACACGTGCGAAATCTGCGGAAGCAAGGGCAACGTGCAAGTGCACCACGTCCGCGCTCTCGCCGATCTCGCGCACGCCGGATGGCAGCCCTCCGACTGGGCGCGCGTCATGCTGCATCGGCGTCGCAAGACCGTCGTGGCCTGCGACACCTGCCATGACCGAATCCACTCACAACAGTCTGCCAAAACGGACACGCAGTAGTCACTGGAGAGCCGGATGACCGGGAAACCGTCATGTCCGGTTCGGCGGGAGGCCGCGCGAAACAGGACCTGCCACGGCGGGCACCTCACCGCGCGGCCGACCCAACCGCGTGGCTGATACATTCGCGCCGGCTGGCCCGGGACTACGAGACGTTGCCGACCAGCAGCGAGGCGATGATCTGGTGGTCGATGGTCACTCGGATGAGCCGGCGTCTGGCACGGCCACGGGCCGTCGGCCGACGCTGAATGCCCCCGACGTCTCCTGCACGAGCCACCCGCGCTCCGCCAGACGCCGGGCCTTCGAGCGCACCCCCTCAACCTTCGCCGACGTTGCCTCCAAGCCCAGCCGAGCCGTGATCTCCCTGGCCTTCAGCGGCCCCTGGCCCGCAGGCTGCCGCTCGTCGAGCACGCCCAGAATCCGCTGATAGTCCGGCGCCAGCACCGTCACCGGCAATCCTTCGCGCCAAGGCGGCACGATCGAACCCGGCACCGGCGGGCGCGGTTTCCTGCTCCGCCTCGGCCTCGGTCACGGCGGTGGTCTCGGCAGCCGAGGCCGCCAGGGCCTCGACCAGCTCCTCCCGCGCGATCACCCGCCGGTCCAGCTCGATCTCCGCGGCCTCCAACACCCCAGCCAGCCGCGCGACTTCCTCCCGCAGCCCTTCCACCCGCACCCGGGCTGCTGCCGCCGCTCCTCCAGAATTCCCAGCACCGACGCCATCGCGCACCCTCGATCACGGAGCCGAAACAAGACGCCGCATGCCTCCCTCATTCCGAGCTAGACCACACCTGACCAGCGGAAATCAAGCGATCATGTTCGGTTGAGATACGGCTTCTCACCGTCACTGCTCAGGAGCGCTGCTGACCTGTTCCACTGCGGCCTTCACGAGGCCGGCGAACAGCGGGTGCGGGCGGGTCGGGCGCGAGCGCAGCTCGGGGTGGGCCTGCGTGGCCA
>NZ_JBNGGG010000096.1:0-13444 GCF_049974585.1 Streptomyces sp. UG1
AACTGGCCCACCATCCTCCCCACCACCCCACCCACCGACCTCCCCACCTACCCCTTCCAACACCACCCCTACTGGCTGGAAACCCCACCCACATCGGGGAACGTCACAGCGGCCGGGCTGGAGGAAACGGGCCATCCGCTCCTCGGGGCGGTCGTGGTTCTCCCCGACGGACAGGGCACGGTCTTCACCGGCCGCATCTCCACAACAACCCACCCCTGGCTGGCCGACCACACCGTCCACGACATCCCGGTGGTGCCCGGAACGGCGTTTCTGGAGCTGGCGCTCCATGCCGCTGGGGCGACCGGGTGCGGACGGGTGGACAGGCTGGTGGTGGAGGAGCCTCTGGTGGTTCCGGAGGAGGGCGGTGTTCAACTGCGGGTGACGGTCGGGCAGGTCGACGATGCGGGGCGTCGGGCGTTCGCCGTGCACGCGCGGCCCGAGGGGGCCGACGAGATGTCGTGGGTCCGGTATGCCGCGGGAGCTCTGGGTCCGGCGGGCGGTGCGGTGGCTGATGCCGCCGAGGGCTCGGAGTCGGGCGAGTGGCCGCCCGCGGACGCCGTCGCGCTCGACGTTGACGACGTCTACCAGCGGTTGCTGCGGGCAGGGCTCGGTCATGGGCCGGTGTTCCAGGGGCTGGGTGCGGCGTGGCGGCGTGGCGACGAGGTGTGGGTGGAGGTGGACCTGCCGGAGGATGCCGACCCGGCCGGGTTCGTTCTTCATCCGGCGCTTCTGGACTCCGTACTGCATGCGGTGCTGGGCGCCGCGGACGGCGCGGATCTCGGGGATGGGCGCCGGGCGCGGTCGCTCGGTGCGGTCGGCGGGGTCACTGTCCATGCGCGCGGCGGGGCGAGGTTGCGGGCGCGGGTCGGTCCGGCCGGGCGGGACGTGGTCGGTGTGCAGATCATGGACCCGTTCGGGGTGCCCGTGGCGTCGATCGACTCCGTGGAGTTGCGTGCCGTGCCGCCCCGGCGGCTGTTGCGGGAGCGTGAGGGGCACACCTCGCTGTTCCGTCTGGCGTGGCGGAGGGTTCCCACGCCCGAAGCGACCGCACCGGCCGGATCGCCCGCCGGTTCGTTCGCCGACCCGTGGGCGGTCATCGGCAAGGACTCCTCACCCCTGAGTGTGGGGGAGGTGATCTACCCCGATCTGGACGCGCTGCTGGGCGCCTTGGACACGGGTGTCCCGGCGCCGGAGCTGGTGTTGCTGTCGTACGACTCCTCGGGCGCCGTCGATCCGGCCGCAGCCGCGCACACGACGACCGGCCATCTGCTGGAAGTGCTGCGGGGATGGCTGGCGGATGACCGATTGGCCGGGTCCCGGCTGGCCGTGCTGACCCGGAACGCGGTGGGCGTGGCCGGCGACGGGACCGATGCCGACGTGGCCGATCCGGCCGGCGCGGCGGCCTGGGGCCTGGGCCGCTCGGCACAGAGTGAACACCCCGACCGTTTCCTGCTCGTCGACCTGGACGGTGCGGACTGCGCCCGTGACCTCCTTGCCGCTGCCCTGTCCTGCGGAGAACCACAGGTGGTCGTGCGGGACCGCACGCTGCTGGTGCCACGGCTGACCCGGCACCGGGTGGCTGTGCCGGACGCTGCTGTCCACCTGCCGGATCCGGCGGGGACCGTGCTGGTGGTGGGCGGAACCGGAGTCCTGGGTGGGCTGGTGGCCCGGCATCTCGTCACCGGGTACGGGGTACGGCATCTGCTGCTCACCAGCCGCCGCGGACCCGACGCCGAAGGCGCCGCGCAACTTCGGGCAGAACTGGCCGAGTTGGGCGCCCAGGTCACCATCGCCGCCTGCGACGCCGCCGATCGCCAGGCCCTGGCCGCGCTGCTGGCCGGCATCCCGGCCGAACGCCCTCTCACCGCCGTCATCCACGCCGCCGGCGTCCTCGACGACGCCGTCCTGACCTCGCTGACTCCCGAGCGCCTCGGCCCGGTGCTGCGCGCAAAGGCCGACGCCGCCTGGAACCTCCACGAACTCACCCGGGACCAGGATCTCGCGGCCTTCGTCCTCTTCTCGTCCGCGGCCGGTGTGCTGGGCAACCCCGGGCAGGCCAACTACGCCGCAGCCAACGCCTTCCTCGACGCCCTCGCCCACCACCGCCACGCTCACGGCCTGCCCGCCACCTCCCTCGCCTGGGGACTGTGGGAACAGGACGGAGGCATGGCCGAATCACTGGGCAGCTCCGGGCGGGCGCGGCTCGCTCGCGACGGCATCCTCCCGTTGTCCGCCGACGAGGGGCTCACGCTCCTGGACGCGGCTCTGTCGGACGACCGGCCGTCGCTCGTGCCCGTCGGCCTCGACACGGGGGCGGTCCGCGATCGGTTGGGCGACGCGCCGGTGCCGCCCGTCCTGCGGGAACTCGTCCGCGTGCCCGCGCGGCGGGCCGGTGCCGCGGGGCCGTCGCTCGCCCGGCGGCTGGCGGGTCTGTCCCCGGAAGACCAGCGTGCGGCGCTGCTGGATCTGGTGTGCGGTCAGATCGCCGCGGCGCTCGGCCATGCCTCGACGAGTTCCGTCGACCCCGACCGGGCCTTCCGGGACCTCGGCCTGGACTCGCTGATCGCCGTCAACCTGCGGAACCGGCTGACCAGCGCGACCGGGCTGCGGCTGCCCGTCACCGTCGTCTTCGACCGTCCGACCCCCGCGGCGCTGGTGGAGTACGTGCGGGAGCAGCTCGTCGACGAGCCGGTCGGCGACGCGGCGCCGCCGGCCCTGGCCGGGCTGGACGAGCTGGAAAGCCGGCTCCTGGCCATGCCGCCGGAGGACTCGGCACACGCCAAGGCGGCGGCCCGACTGCGGCTCCTGCTACGGAAGTTGGACGACATGGTCGCACCGGACGACGAGACGGCCGAGCCGACGGCGGACGACCTGGAATCGGTGACCGACGACGAGCTCTTCGACGTCCTCGACGAGCTCGGCATCTCTGGAGTTGATGAGGTCCGATGAACACTGTTCCGGGCGGGGACGCCGCCACCGCGAACGAGGCGAAGCTGCGCACCTATCTGAAGCGGGCCACCACCGACCTCAAGAAGGCCTACCGGCGTCTGGAGGAGGCCGAGGCCAAGAGCAGCGAGCCGATCGCCATCGTCTCGATGAGCTGCCGCTTCCCCGGCGGGGCCACCACACCCGAGCGGCTGTGGGAGCTGCTGGTCGAGGGCCGGGACACCATGGGACCGTTCCCTGCCGCCCGCGGCTGGGACGTCGACGCCCTGTACGACGCCGATCCCGACAGCCCTGGGCGGACGTACGCCCGTGAGGGAGCCTTCGTCGACGACGCCGCCGGGTTCGACGCGGAGTTCTTCGGGATCAGCCCCCGTGAGGCGCTGGCCATGGATCCGCAGCAGCGGTTGCTGCTCGAAACGTCGTGGGAGGCGTTCGAGCGCGCCCGCATCGTGCCGGAGGCTCTCAAGGGCAAGCCCGTCGGCGTCTTCACCGGCACCAACGGCCAGGACTACGCACGCCTGTTGACGGGCCGCCTGGAGGCCTTCGAGGGCTATCTGGTCACGGGGGCGTCGGCCAGCGTGGCCTCGGGTCGGGTGTCGTACACCTTCGGACTCGAAGGACCCGCCGTCACCCTGGACACGGCCTGCTCGTCCTCCCTGGTGGCCGTACATCTGGCCTGCCAGTCCCTGCGCAACGAAGAATGCGGGCTCGCGCTCGCGGGCGGGGTGACAGTGATGGCCACCCCGACCATCTTCACCGAGTTCAGCCGCCAGCGCGGCCTCGCCCCCGACGGCCGCTGCAAGGCCTTCGCCGACTCCGCCGACGGCGTCGGCTGGGGCGAAGGCGTCGGCCTCCTGCTCCTGGAACGCCTCTCCGACGCCCGCCGCAACGGCCACCCCGTACTCGCGGTCGTCCGCGGTTCGGCCGTCAACCAGGACGGCGCCAGCAACGGCCTGACCGCACCGAACGGGCCTTCCCAGCAGCGGGTGATCCGGGCCGCGCTGGACAGCGCCCGCCTCACCCCGGCCGACATCGACGCCGTCGAAGCCCACGGCACGGGGACCACACTGGGGGACCCGATCGAGGCACAGGCCCTCATCGCCACCTACGGGCAGGAGCGGCCTGGTGAGCGGCCGTTGTGGCTGGGATCGGTGAAGTCCAACATCGGCCACACCCAGGCCGCCGCCGGAGTCGCGGGAATCATCAAGATGGTGCAGGCCATGCGCAACGGGGTGCTGCCGCGAACCCTGCACGTGAATGAACCCAGCCCGCACGTGGACTGGCAGGCAGGGGCGGTACGGCTGCTGACCGAGCCCGTCGCCTGGCCCGAGGATGACCGGCCGCGGCGGGCGGCGGTGTCCTCGTTCGGGATCAGCGGGACGAATGCGCACGTGATCCTGGAAGCTGCGCCCGCCGTCGAGGACACGCCGGTCGAGGCCGCGCTGCCGGTGGTGCCGTGGCTGCTGTCCGGCAAGACCGAGCCCGCATTGCGGGAACAGGCCGCACGTCTACGGGACTTCGTGGCCGCCACCGATACAGATGCGGTGCGGGTGGCGTCCACCCTGGCCACCGGGCGCAGCCACTTCACCCACCGGGCCGCGGTCACCGGCACCACCACCGACGAACTGCTCGCCGGGCTGGATGCCCTCGCCCGCGGGCAGCACGCGCCCAACGTGGTTCAGGGAACGGCTGGTCCGGTCGGGAAGGTGGCCTTCCTGTGTGCCGGACAGGGCAGCCAGCGCCCCGGCATGGGACACGACCTGTACACCGCCTTCCCCGTCTTCGCCGCCGCCCTCGACGAGGTGTGCGCACACCTCGACCCGCTCCTCGACCGGCCGCTGCGGGATGTGATGTTCGCCGAACCCGGCACCCCGGAAGCCGAACTGCTGGACCACACCGGCTACACCCAGCCCGCCCTCTTCGCCCACCAGACCGCCCTGTACCGGCTCCTCGAACACTGGGGCGCACACCCCGACTACCTCATCGGCCACTCCCTCGGTGAGATCACCGCAGCCCACCTCGCCGGCGTCCTCTCCCTGCCCGACGCCTGCACCCTCGTCGCCGCCCGCGCCCGCCTCATGCAATCCGTGCCCGCAAGCGGCGCCATGGTTGCGGTACAGGCCACCGAGGACGAGGTACGGCCCCACCTCACCGACGGCGTCGACATCGCCGCGATCAACGGCCCCACCTCCACCGTGATCTCCGGCGACACCCCCGCCGTCCTCGCCCTCGCCCAGCACTGGAAAGACCACGGCCGCAAAACCCACCAACTCCCCGTCAGCCACGCCTTCCACAGCCCCCACATGGACCCCATCCTCACCGACTTCCACACCGTGGCGGCCGGCCTGACCTACCACGCACCGCGGATCCCCGTCATCTCCAACATCACCGGTGAGATCGCCACTTCAGAGCAGCTCACCTCACCCCACTACTGGACCGACCACATCCGCCAACCCGTCCGCTACCACCACGGCATCCAAACCCTCGACCACCTCAACACCACCACCCACATCCACCTCACCCCACAAACGGACCCCCTCACGACCGCCACCCACCTCCACACCACCGGCACCCCCCTCAACTGGCCCACCATCCTCCCCACCACCCCACCCACCGACCTCCCCACCTACCCCTTCCAACACCACCCCTACTGGCCCGAAGCTCCCACATCCCCCGGGGACATGGCCGCCGCAGGCCTGGGCGCGAGCGCGCACCCGTTGCTGAGTGCCACGATCTCCGTGGCCGACAAGGACGCGTGCCTGCTCAGCGGCCGGATCTCGGTGCGGACGCACCCTTGGCTCGCGGAGCATGTGGTGCTGGACACCGTGCTGCTTCCGGGCACCGCTTTTGTCGAGTTGGCCCTCCAGGCGGCTCGGCACGTGGGATGTGAGGAGGTTGCCGAACTGACGCTGCACGCCCCGCTGGTGCTGGGCGAGGAGGATGCGCGGCAGCTTCAGATGCAGGTCGAGGCGCCGGACGAGGACGGGCGCAGGGCCGTGGCCGTCCACTCGCGCCTCGACGCCACCGGGGAGGGGGAGGTCGAGCACGCGTGGGTGTGTCATGCCACCGGGGTGCTCGCCGCGGAGGCGGCCGCGGAGCCGGCGCCTCCGTACGGTGCGGAGGTGTGGCCGCCTGCCGGGGCCGTGCCCCTGGACGTGGCGGACCTCTACGGGCAGTTCGAGGACATCGGTCTCTCGTACGGTCCCGTCTTCCGGGGTGTGCGTGCCGCCTGGCAGCACGGTGACGAGGTCTGGGCGGAGGTGGCGCTGCCGGACGATGCCGTGGACGCCGTCCGCTTCGGTCTCCATCCGGCACTGCTGGACGCGGCGTTGCAGGCGGCGGTGCTGCACGAGGGCAACGGTGAGCGGGCGCAGGCCAGGCTGCCGTTCTCCTGGTCGCGGGTGGCGCTGCACTCGGCGGGTGCCGAGTTGCTGCGGGTGCGGGTGTCCCCGGCGGGGCGGGATGCGGTCACGTTGGCGTTGTTCGACGGCGATGGGGTTCCGGTGGCCACCGTCGGTTCGCTGGCCGTCCGGCCGGTCACGGCCGAGCAGTTGGCCGCGGTCCGCCCGGCGGGTCAGGATGCGCTGTTCCGTCTGGAGTGGACGGCTGCCGACGCCTCCGGTGCGGACTCCGCGGGTTCGCGGTGGGCTGTGCTGGGTGACGGCGTTCCGGCGCCGGACGGCGTCGAGGTCTGCGTCTACCCCGATCTGGCGGCGCTGAAGGTGGCCGTGGCCGCTGGTGCCTCCGTTCCGGACGTGGTGCTGACCGGGTGCTGGTCCGACGGCGCCGATGCTGCGGCCGGAGCCCACGCCGTGACCGCGCAGGTGCTCGGCGTGGTCCAGGAGTGGCTGAGCAGCACCGAGCTGGAACCGGCGCGGCTTGCCTTGGTGACGCGTGCAGCGGTCGCCGTCCGTACGGGTGAGGTGCCCCGTGACCTCGCCGCGGCGTCGGTGTGGGGGCTCGTGCGCTCGGCTCAGAGCGAGCACCCGGGGCGGCTGGTGCTGGTCGATGTGGACGGTGCCGAGTCGTCGTACCGGGCACTGCCCGCGGCGCTGGCGTCCGGTGAGCCGCAGTGCGCCGTACGGGGCGACATGATGCATGTGTGCCGGTTGGTCGGTGCGGGTGCGTCGGCTCTGTCCGTGCCGCGGGACGGTTCGCCGTGGCGACTCGACGTCGGGACGGCCGGGACGGTGGACGGCCTCTCGGTGGTGGCCGCGGACGTCGAACGGCCGCTGGAGGCCGGCGAGGTCCGCGTGGCGGTCCGGGCGGCGGGTCTGAACTTCCGTGACGTGCTGATCGCATTGGGCGTCTATCCGGGCCGGGCGCTGATCGGCAGCGAGGCCGCGGGTGTCGTCACCGGTACCGGCCCGGGGGTGACCGGTCTGGCCCCCGGTGACCGGGTCATGGGGCTGTTCAGCGGCTGCATGGGGCCCGTCGCGATCACCGACCACCGGATGCTCGCCCGGGTGCCGGACGGCTGGTCGTACGCACAGGGCGCGACGACGCCGATCGCCTTCCTCACGGCGTACTACGCCTTGACGGATCTGGGCGGGCTCCGGCCCGGTGAGAAGGTTCTCGTCCACTCGGCGGCGGGCGGTGTCGGCATGGCCGCGACGCAGCTCGCCCGGCATCTGGGTGCGGAGGTGTTCGGCACCGCGAGCCCCGGCAAGTGGCATGTGCTGCGCGCCCAGGGGCTGGACGAGCGGCACATCGCGAACTCCCGCACCCTCGGCTTCGAGCAGGAGATCCTCACCGGCACCGGTGGCCGGGGCGTGGACGTCGTACTCGACTCCCTGGCGCACGAATTCGTCGACGCGTCACTGCGGCTGCTGCCGCGCGGCGGGCGCTTCCTGGAGATGGGCAAGACCGACATCCGCGACGCCGATGAGGTCGCGGCGCGGCATCCAGGAGTCGGCTACCGGGCGTTCGACCTCATGGAGGCCGGGCCGGACCGTATCCAGGAGATGCTGGCCGCTCTGGGAGAGTTGTCCGACGCCGGGGCGCTGCGGCCGCTGCCGGTCTCGGCCTTCGACATCGGCCAGGCTCCCGAGGCCTTCAGGTTCATGAGTCAGGCCGGGCACATCGGCAAGCTGGCCCTCACGGTGCCCCGTGCGCTCCGGCCCGAGGGGACGGTGCTGGTGACGGGCGGCACCGGCACGCTGGGATCACTGGTCGCCCGGCATCTGGTCGAGCAGCATGGCGTACGGCATCTGCTGCTCACCAGCCGCCGCGGACCCGACGCCGAAGGCGCCCACCAACTTCGCGCGGACTTGGCGGAGTTGGGTGCGCAGGTCACCATCGCCGCGTGCGACGCCGCCGACCGCGAGGCCCTGGCCGCGCTGCTGGCCGGCATTCCGGACGAGCACCCTCTCACCGCCGTCATCCACGCCGCCGGCGTACTCGACGACGCCACCGTGCTGTCGTTGACCCCGGACCGCCTGGACACCGTCCTGCGCCCCAAGGCCGACGCCGCGTGGAATCTGCACCACCTCACCCAGGACCACGACCTCACCGCCTTCGTCCTCTTCTCCTCCGTCGCCGGCACCCTCGGCGCCCCCGGCCAGGCCAACTACGCCGCCGCCAACACCTTCCTCGACGCCCTCGCCCACCACCGCCACGCCCACGGCCTGCCCGCCACCTCCCTCGCCTGGGGACTGTGGGAACAGGAGGGAGGCATGGCAGACAGCGGTGAGGGCGTCCGGTCCCGCCTCACCCGTACCGGGCTGAAGCCCTTGGCCACTTCCGAGGCGCTGGTGCTGTTCGACTCCGCGCTCGGCGACCCCCGGCCGGTGCTGGTACCGGCGAGCCTGGACCGGGCTGTGTTCCGGGCGGCCGCCGACGCCGGTGCGCTGCCGCCGGTAATGCGCGCCGTGGTGTCGACCGCGTCCCGCCGCTCCCGGCCCGCGCGCCCTGGTGCCTCGGCTCTGGGGCAGCGGCTGGCCGGACTGTCCGCGGCCGACCGGGACGAGTTCCTGTTGCGCCTGGTGCGGCAGAACGTCGCAGACGCGCTCGGACACGCAAGTGCGGACGCGGTGCCGGCCGACCGACGGTTCCAGGACCTGGGGTTCGACTCGCTCACCGCCGTCGAGCTGCGCAACCGGCTCAGCGGTGCCACCGGTCTTCAGCTGTCGGCAACACTCGTGTTCGACCACCCGACGACGGCGGCGCTCGCGGCGCACATCGGCGAACTCGTCGGCCCGGGCGGCGACCGTGCGCGTCCCGGGTCTGCGGCCCGGGCGGCGGTGCGGGACGGGGAACCGATCGCGATCGTCGGCATGGCCTGCCGTTTCCCGGGCGGTGTGACGAGCCCGGAGGAACTGTGGGAGCTGGTGGCCGAGGAGCGGGACGCGATCGGGCCGTTCCCGGTCGACCGCGGCTGGGACCTGGACGGGCTCTTCGACGCCGATCCCGACCGGACCGGCACGAGCTACGTCGACGAGGGAGGTTTCCTCCAGGGTGCCGACCTCTTCGACGCGGAGTTCTTCGGGATGAGCCCACGTGAGGCGCTCGCCACCGATCCACAGCAGCGGCTGCTGCTGGAGACCGCGTGGGAGGCGCTGGAGCGCGCCGGTCTCCGGCCGGCCACGCTGCGCGGCAGCCGTACCGGTGTGTTCGTCGGCATGGCCACGCAGTACTACGGCGTCGGTCCGGCACAGTCGACGGCGGCGGTGGAGGGCTATCTGCTGACCGGTACCACCAGCAGTGTGGCGTCCGGCCGCATCGCCTACGCGCTGGGCCTGGAGGGCCCGGCCATCACGCTCGACACGGCGTGCTCGTCGTCCCTGGTCGCCCTGCACTCGGCCTGCCAGGCGCTGCGCCGCGGTGAGTGCGACATGGCGCTAGCGGGCGGTGCCAATGTGATGGCCTCGCCCGCGATGTTCGTCGAGTTCAGCCGACAGCGGGGGCTGGCGCCGGACGGCCGGTGCAAGCCCTTCGCGGAGGGGGCCGACGGCACCGGCTGGGGTGAGGGCGTCGGGCTGCTGCTCGTCGAGCGGCTGTCGGACGCACGGCGCAACGGCCACCCGGTGCTGGCGGTCGTCCGGGGCTCGGCGGTCAACCAGGACGGCGCCAGCAATGGGCTCACCGCACCCAACGGCCCCTCGCAGCAGCGGGTCATCGGCGAGGCGCTGGCCGACGCAGGCCTGACGCCCGCCGATGTCGACGTGGTGGAGGCGCACGGCACGGGCACGGCCCTCGGCGACCCGATCGAGGCCCAGGCGCTGATCGCCACCTACGGACAACAGCGGCCTGGTGAGCGGCCGTTGTGGCTGGGCTCGGTGAAGTCCAACATCGGCCACACCCAGGCCGCCGCCGGCGTCGCCGGAGTCATCAAGATGGTCCAGGCCATGCGCCACGGTGTCCTGCCCAAGTCCCTCCACGCGGGGCAGCCCACCGGGCACGTGGACTGGGCGGCCGGAGCGGTACGGGTGCTGACCGACGCCACGGACTGGCCCGAGGCCGACCGGCCCCGGCGGGCCGCGGTCTCCGCCTTCGGCATCAGCGGTACCAACGCCCATCTGATTCTCGAAGCCGGTTCCGCCGCGGAGGTACCGGCCGGGCCTGTGGAGAGCGTCGGCGGTCCGGTGCCATGGCCGGTCTCCGCCCGTACGGAAGAGGCGCTGCGCGCCCAGGCCGGCCGGCTGGCCGCGTTTGCCGAGGAGCACCCGGAGGTGAGCACGGCAGGCGTGGCGCACGCGCTGGTGACGCACCGGGAAGCGTTCGAGCGGCGGGCTGTGGTCCTCGGCCGCGAGCCCGGGGACTTCGTCTCGGGGCTGCGGGCGCTCGCCGCGGGAGAACCCGGCCCCGACGTGATCCAGGGCGTGGCGGGCGCCGGGCACGGCAGGACCGTGTTTCTCTTCCCCGGCCAGGGCTCCCAGTGGGAGGGCATGGCGCTGGACCTGCTGGACTCCTCTCCGGTGTTCGCGCAGCATTTGCACGCCTGTGCCGAGGCGCTCGGCCGGTACACCGGCTGGGATCTCGTCGACGTGCTCCGCGGCGCCCCCGGGGCCCCCGAGTTGGAGCGGGTGGACGTCGTACAGCCCGCGCTGTTCGCGGTGATGACCTCGCTGGCCCACCTGTGGACGGCCCACGGCGTGCGACCCGACGCGGTGGTCGGGCACTCGCAGGGTGAGATCGCGGCGGCCTACGTCGCGGGCGGCCTGTCCCTCGACGATGCCGCCCGCGTGGTGGCACTGCGCAGCAGAGCGCTCACCGCACTGGCCGGATCGGGGGCGATGGCCTCGGTGCCGGTCTCCGCCGACGAGGTGGAGCAGCGTGCCGCCGGCTGGCAGGGCCGGGTCGGGGTCGCGGCGGTCAACGGGCCGCGGGCGACTGTCGTGGCCGGTGATCCGGACGCGGTACGGGAGTTCGTCGAGCAGTGCCGGGCCGACGGCGTCCGGGCCCGGCTGATCACCGTCGACTACGCCTCCCACTCCCCGCACGTGGAAGCCATCCGCGACGAGCTGCTCGACCTCTTCGACGGCATCACCCCCCGCACGGGAAGCGTGGCGTTCTACTCCACGGTCACCGGCGCGGAACTCGACACGGCCGAGCTCGACGCCGGCTACTGGTACCGCAACCTGCGGCAGCCGGTGCAGCTCGCGAAGGCCACCAGTGCGCTGCTGGACAGCGACCACCGGCTGTTCGTCGAGGCCAGCCCGCACCCCGTGTTGACCATCGGCGTCGAGCAGCACCTGGAAGACGCGGGCGTGCCAGGCGCGGCGATCGGAACGCTGCGCCGGGACAAGGACGGTGCCCGCGAGTTCCTCTCCGCCCTGGCACACGCCCATGCCCACGGCGTCGCCGTCGACTTCGGTGCCGCGCTCCCCGAGCCGCGCACGACGTCCCCGGACCTGCCGACGTATGCCTTCCAGCGCCGGCGCTACTGGCTGGAGCCGGGCGCGGGTGCGGGCGACGTCCGGGCGGCCGGGCTGGCAAGCACCGGGCACCCGCTGCTGGGTGCGGCGGTCCGGCTCGCCGAGGGGGACGGGCACGTGCTGACGGGCCGGATCTCCCTGCGCACGCACCCCTGGCTGGCTGATCACGCGGTGCTGGAGAGCGCGGTGCTGCCGGGTGCTGCCTTCGCCGAACTCGCCCTGCACGCTGCCGAGTTGTCCGGGTGCCCCCGGGTGGACGAACTGACTCTGGAGGCGCCCCTGGTGCTCTCCCGACCCGAGGGTGTCCAGTTGCAGGCCGTCGTCGGCGCGCCCGACGCACGCGGGCACCGCACGCTCACCGTCCACTCCCGGCCCGACGGCGACGACCCGGACGCCCAGTGGACCCGGCACGCCACCGGGCTGCTCACGGCCGACGCCGCTCCCGCCGCGTTCGACCTGAGCTCCTGGCCGCCGCCGGCCGCCACCGCGGTCGACACCGGAGACCTGTACGACGGGTTCGCTGCACTCGGCCTCGGCTACGGCCCCGCGTTCCAGGGCCTCAAGGCCGCCTGGCACGACGGCGAGCGGTACTACGCCGAGGTCGACCTGCCCGACGACATGGAAGTGGCCGGGTTCGGTGTGCATCCGGCCCTTCTCGACGCGGCACTGCACACCGTGGCGCTGCACGCTCGCGGTTCGGGACAGGAGGCGGCCGTGCTGCTGCCGTTCTCCTGGGACGGTGTCGTGCTGCACGCCGACGGTGCCAGAACGCTGCGGGTGTGCCTGACAGCCATGGGCGAGCACGCGGTGGCCCTGGAGGTGGCCGACGGTTCCGGGAAGCCCGTCGTCTCGGTCGAGGGGCTGCGGCTCCGGCCGGTCACGGCGGCGAGCCTGGCCCCGGCCTCCCGGGCGGGCGCACTGTACCGGCTCGGCTGGACCGAACTTCCGGCTCCGGCCGGGCAGGAGTCCGCGACCGCTCGGTGGGCCGTTCTCGGCGACGCGGACGCGCTGCCGGCCGACGGCACGGTTGTGTCGTACCCGGATCTGGCGGCGTTGCGGGCAGCGGTCGAGGACGGGGACCCGGTGCCGGACGTGGTGTTCACTGCGGCTGGAGCGGATCCCGGCGTTGCGCCGGTGGCAGGGGTGCGGAGCGAGACCCGTCGGGTGCTCGCCCTGCTCCAGGAATGGCTGGCCACGGACCGGCTCGCCTCCTCGCGGCTGGTGGTGCTCACCCGGGGCGCGGTCGCCGTCCGTGACGACGAGGACGTGCCCGACCTGGCCGGCGCGTCGGTCTGGGGCCTGGTGCGCAGCGCCCAGTCGGAGAACCCCGACCGGTTCGTCCTCGCCGACGTGGACGCCCCGGGCGGCCTGTCCACCGCGGCTCTGCGCGCCGCCCTGACCGCGGGTGAACCGCAGCTCGCGGCGCGCGCGGGCGTGACCCACGTGCCGAGGCTGTCGAAGCCGTCGACGCCGGACGCAGCGGCGGCTCCCGAGTTCGCTCCCGAGGGGACGGTGCTGGTGACGGGCGGCACCGGCACGCTGGGGTCACTGGTCGCCCGGCATCTGGTCGAGCAGCATGGCGTACGGCATCTGCTGCTCACCAGCCGCCGCGGACCCGACAC
>NZ_JBNGGG010000097.1:0-12505 GCF_049974585.1 Streptomyces sp. UG1
ATCCGGCACCAGCCGCTCAACGATCGAAACCACGACCAACAGGCTACCGACCCAAATGAGATGACGTCTTAGAGGCCCGAAGGTTCGGTCGCAGCGGCCAAGCGCAAGAAGGCGTCGATGTAGTGGGGTTCTTCGATGGTGCGCCTTCTACCGTGTACCAAGCGAAGAGGTATGAAAGGTTCATCCCTTCTGTCTTGCGCCAGGCCGTGGCTGACTATGCAGACGGGACTCGTCCCTTCGATGCACGTCGCCTGGTAGTCGTGACGACCGCCAGTGTGCGGGACACGGCACTCGACCTCGAGTTGGTGAAGCAGCGTGGCCGACATGCTGTTCTCACTTCCGGATGTAGTCCGCCGGTTCTTTGGTGAAGCGACCATGCGGGAGTTCTGCCGACCGGCCTCTTCCGAGCCTGTGCAGCCAGATGCCTCGCTGCTCGGCGCTGGCGACTTGGACGCGTACTTGGCTGAGTTCAGCAGTTATCTGTCCCAAGATTTGCACGAGCTCATTCCACTGGGCTTGAAGAGAGACGGGGGCGCCGAGCCCCTGTTCTCAGCGGACCTCGCTGGGTGGCTACGCGAGGGGCGGCATGCTCAGTTGGTGGGACCTTCTGGGATGGGTAAGAGCCACACCATGCTTCACACGGCGCGGGAGCTTGCCAGGTCAGGCTGCCTACCCCTACTGGTGCAGGCAGCCATATACGAGGGCCGTTGGGAGGAGAGCCTCGACGGGTGCGTCGCTCCCTTCAGCCGGTATGGCGCAGCTGAGTTGGTCCGGGCTGCGCGGGCCCACGCTTATCCGGTCGTCCTACTCGTCGATGCTCTCAATGAGTGCCCAGGCCACCTACAGGATCGGCTACTGAAGCAGGTGAGCGGCTGGTGCCGACGCGCGTCAGCAACCCTGCTTTTGAGCAGCCAAACAGATGCACCCTTGCCTGCGGCACTGATCGGCGACCAATTCCGGGTCACCGACCCGGATGGGGACCAGCGCACCGCGCTATTGTGCTCGTACGGTGCAACTGGCCGGACCGAGGATTACGCTCCCTTTGGCACGGCGTTCGAACTCGCACTGGCGGCACGATTGGCGCAGCAATTGCCCCCAGAAACAGGACGGGTTGGCCTGCTGGGCGCCGTGGTTTCGGAGCACCTTCGCGAATTGCAACACCCGACGGCCGTCCGGCAGGTTCTCCATCGCTGGTCCCTATTAATGGATGAGCGCCTGACGGGATGGCTTCCTCTGACGGAGGCTATGCGTTCCGCAGCCCTGCTGGCTACGCAAATTGGGGTCTCTGCAAGCGTAGTGGATGATGCACTGCATTGTTCGGTGATACGCATTCGGCAGCAACGACTCGAGTTCCGTCACGAGTGGTATGCGCGCTTGATAACAGCAGAGTCCCTCCTGTGGCGTTGCAGCAGTGCGAGAGAACTCGCAACGGAGCTCACCCGGCCGCATCGCCGCGGACTCTCGGTCTGGGCAGTTCCGCTAATGAATGAACGCGACTCGTTGCGTGATCTGCTCCGTGATTTGTCGGACAGCGATCTGCTGACAAAGGCTTTGCGCGGGCAGTTGGGGCCAGCGGCCGACCAGATAGTTTTAACCGAGTCGCGCCATTGCTTGGACATCGCCACAGATGCCGTATCAGCCTCCACTGTGGTGGCCGTCGACCCTTTCGACCCGCCGTTTCGGTACAAGGTGACGCCAGCTCAGTCATGGAGTGACTACGAACTCGGGCCATTCTCTGCCATAGGTGCGACTGCGCGTGACGGACGCTTGCTGGATCAAATCGTGCTACTTCTACGCAGGACAGAGGAAAGTTTCCGGCAGAGGGCTGTGCACTCTGTGGAGCGACATCGGCCTGTCCTGGACTCGCTGATTGCTACGGCACTCGCCGGGCCGTCCAATTTCAACGATGCGCGTCTGCCGGCCGATGTTTTGGTGCACGCAGCAGAATCAAGTTTTATGTTTGCCCGCGAGGCAGCTGCACTGCCTGACCGAGCAAAGCTGGCCAGGTGCGTAGGCAGCCTCAGCCCCGGAGAAGTCGCCGTTCCGCTGTTGATTTGCTTCTTGCTCCGACATACGGGTCCGACGACGCCGTCGACAACGCCTGCCGGATGCTGCGACTGCCCACCATCCGTGGCCAATACCCCGCCATGGCCGACGCCGCAGAGCGTGAACAACTCACCTACCGCGGATTCCTGGCCGAACTGCTCATGGCCGAATGCGACGACCGAGACCGGCGACGCTCCGAACGCCGCATCAAGGCCGCAGGCTTTCCCCGCCAAAAGGCTCTCAAAGACTTCGACTTCGACGCCAACCCCAACATCGAACCCGCCATCGTCCACTCTCTCGCTTCCTGTGAGTGGGTCCGTAAAGGACTGCCCCTCTGCCTCATCGGCGACTCCGGGACCGGCAAGTCCCACCTGCTCATCGCGCTCGGAACCGAAGCCGCGATGGCCGGCTTCCGCGTCCGCTACGTGCTGGCAGCCAAGCTCGTCAACGAACTGGTCGAAGCCGCCGACGACAAACAGCTCACCAAGACCATCGCCCGCTACGGCCGGGGCGACCTGCTCTGCATCGACGAACTCGGCTACATGGAACTCGACCGCCGAGGCGCCGAGTTGCTCTTCCAGGTCCTGACCGAACGCGAAGAGAAGAACAGCGTCGCCATCGCATCCAACGAGTCTTTCAGCGGCTGGACGAAGACCTTCACCGGCCCTCGACTCTGCGCCGCCATCGTCGACCGGCTCACCTTCGGCGGCAACATCATCGAGACCGGCACCGACTCCTATCGTCTTGCCATCACCCGCGCCCAGACAGAACGCGCAAGTAACTGATCACGGTCTGCCTGCTCTAACGGAGCGGGCCGCACTCATCGATCAACACATTCGGCTCCGCCAGAAAGACATCCTGGTCAGCAGGGCCATAAGCGATGTTGAACGTGTCAAGCCAGTACGACCAGCCGCGGATTCCCAGGGCACTGGAGAATCGGTAGTTCAACTGCCATCGAACCCACTGCCCCGGAAGCAGTCGCACAGCCGGGGGCCTCCGCAGACGAGGAGGCAACCCGAACAACGGCTCCACACGAGCCAGCACACGGAGCCGATCACCCTCGTCCCGCAGGCCGACACCGATCTCACGAAGATCCTTTTGACCTGCACAGGGCTCGAACCCATCACGCTCGGACATCTGGACAAAGTGGGCGAACCCGGGAGACACCTGAGGCAACGAGAAGCCCAACGGCACCGCGTTCCTGCGGGCAGCGGCCTCCCCACCCCGAGACTCCTTCGTCCAGGACGTCTTGATCCACTGCACCGTGATCTCCACCGCAGCTGGCCTCCTTCGCCGAGAGCCTACGATCAACGCTCCCGGGACGTCATCCGGGTTCCGACGGGCCGCCCAACGCCGAACCGGTGGGGCCAAACTCGGGTCTGGCACAAGTTCCGTGAGCCGTCACGGTGAGTTACCGTTCCTCGGCCTACTTCGGCTGATCACGAGGCGCTCTGGCAGCGACAGCTAGGCTTTCCGGATGCCATCGGTGAGCATGCGTCATTCAGTTCGCGCGATCATCCTCGACAAAGACGACCGCATCCTCCTGTGCCGGTTTGCGATCCCGGACCCGGCGGGGACAGTCGTGTGGGCGGCTCCCGGCGGAGGGATCGAACCAGGCGAGACGCCGCTTGGTGCGTTGCGTCGCGAAGTGCGGGAAGAGGTAGGTCTCATGATCGAGGAAGACCCGCCGCATGTGTGGCATCAGGCAGTCGTGGCTCCAGGTCATGCCGCAGGCTACGACGGCGTGATCAATGACTACTTCCTCGTGCGCACCGTGCTGTTCGAGCCTCGCGGGGAGCTGTCTGACGACGAACTCGCGGCCGAGAACATCAGTGAGCTGAAGTGGTGGTCCCTGCCAGACGTCTCCGATTATCACGGTCCTGATCTCTTCTCTCCCCGCGACCTTGCCGGCCTCCTGGGCACATTGATCACCTCAGGGGCCCCGACACGACCGGTGCCACTCGGCCTGTGAACGGCGAACCGGCCCGTCATGCCTTGCGGGTCCGGTCGTGTGGTCGGGTGGCGGGCTCCAGGTCTGCTGCCGGTCCGCAGCCCGCTGCGCAGCGTCCGGCGAGAAGGACACGTTTTCGAAGGAGCGGGAATCCGGCGCGGCCGAACATCTGCCGCTTCAGCATCTTGATCCGGTTGACTGCTCCTTCGACCGGGCCTGAGTTCCAGTCGGTGGTTAGCCCGGCGGTCACGGCATCGAAGTCGCTGTGCAGGCCGACGGCAAAGCTGCTGATGCCGGGGAGGTTGGCCTCCGCGGCCTCGGTGATCCAATCGGGCAGGCGGGTACCACTGAGTGTGGTGAGCATCTCCGCGAAGGAGTTGGTCAGTTCGGCTGCGGACGCCAGCTCGGGGCAGCGGTCGAGCACGGCTTTGCGGTGCCGTTTCTCCTCCTCGGTGAGGGTAGCCGGGTGCCGGGTCAGCCAGCCGGTCACCTGCCGCACCGACGGCGGTGGCGGAGCGGGCGCGAAGCCTTCAGGCCGGGGTAGGCCGCGCCGGGCCCAGGCGCGGACGGTGGAGTAGTGCCCGCGAAAGCCGCGGGCCGTGATCTCGCGGTGAAGGTCGAGGATGGTCACCTTCCCGTCGCTCTCGGCCCAGCGTTGGGCTAGGTAGGGCTTGAACGGGTCGAGCTTGCTCGGAAGTTGGCGCTTGCGGCCCTTGACCATGTTCTGCCAGCGGGCGGCGCGTGCGTATCGCTGCACGGTGTGGCGTCCCCAGCCCAGGTGGCGAGCGATGTGGCGGATGCCCATGCCCTGGCCGAGGAGTTCGTGGACAAGGGCATGATGGGCGCGGGCCCGCTCGGCGAACCGGCCGGTCGGATCCGCGTCTTCGTCGTTCTGGTCAGAGGCCGCTTCGGCGTAGGCGCCGGCGCGGTCGCGGCAGATGACCTTGATTTCAGGATGCGCTGCGAGCCACGGGGCCAGGGTGGCGGCGTCGCGTTCGGGCAGCAGGTCGAGGACCTGGTGGATCTCTGCGTCGATCACGACCGTTCCGTAGACGTGCCCGCGCCGCAGCGCGAAGTCGTCCACGCCGACGGCGCGGGGGCGCGTCACGGCCGGGTCGGGCAGGTCCATCACTCGGCGCAGCAGCGTGGTGCGGCTGGTGGCGATGCCCGTGAGGTGGGCGAGGCGGGCGCCGGCCCGGCCGGCCAGTGCCAGCCCGATGGCGCCCATCATCTGCCGCAGCCGCTCGGTGACCCGGCTGTAGCGGCGGGTCAGTCCGGGCACCTGCTCCACGAACGTCCGTCGGCCGCATGCCGGAGCCGGGCAGAAGAACCGCCGGACCCGTAATACGAGGCGTGCGCTCCGCCCGGCCGCGGGTAGATCCGCGGGAAACCGCAGGTAGGAGCTGTGGACGTGTTCCGTCCAGTGGGAGCAGTCAGGGCAGGCGGCCCCGATGGGCGTGCACCGGGCCTCGACGCGTATCGCCTCGCCGTCCGTATGTACGGCCACGACGGCGACTCCAGGGACCGATGGGAACAACAACTCCTGCAACCGGGACAGCACCTCGTTCACGGCCACCGAATGTCGGCCGTGTCACCCGCACGAGGAGCGATTTCAAGGCGACTTCCATGCCACGCGACGGAAGATCAATAACTACAAGGCGTGACCGGCTCACGGAACTTGTGCCTCTCACCGCAGGACGGAGCACCGTGGCCAAGCAGACCGCGATCCGCGACGGCGGCCTGCTGCTGGTCGTCTCCGGCTCCCCGGCCCTCGTCGACCGCCACCTCGGCAAGGCCCTCGCCAAGGCCACGGCAGCCAGCTGACCGGCCCGGGCACACTGCTGCCCCCGACCGAGAGGGTCGGGGGCAGCGGTGCTGGGCGGCTCTCCCCGCTGCGCGGTCCGGCAGGATCTAACGGGACGTGAACCATGCTGCGAGTCCGCTCCCCACCGTTGTGACAAAGGTCGCCACCAGCCGGGGCGAAATGCGTTGAACGATGACGTGTACTCCACCGCAACGGAGTTCAGGGGCCGGCTGCTGCTTCTCTTTGGTTCGAGGCATACGGCTATTCAGTCGCACGGGAATGTGGCACCGCTACGCCATACCTTGGCCACTTCACGGCCATTTCACCCCCACCTCAACGGGCCATCGATTACCACATGTTGTGCGGCACCGCTACGCCAAAGCGTGGCCACTCTGCCCCGCTTGAGACGCTGGCCGTACCACGTGGGTGAACAGCATGTCATCAGGGCGAAGGCCGGCGGCGAGTCCCGCCTTGGCGGGGATGGCGACTGTGGATCCACCGCGGCGCCGCGGGCCCCTGCCCGCAGCTCCGTGCCCGGGTCCCCGGATTACAGGAGGTCCCCGAATCCGGAGCTCTCCATGACCTCACGCTGGAAGCGCTCGTGCACGCCGTGCACCTCGCCCAGGAAGTCGGCCGCGCCCGCGACGAGCAGGCGTACGGGTCGCTCGGCGCTCGGGGTCTCGACGAGGGAGGCGATCGCGTCGGCGACCTCTTGGTTGTCGGGCAGGCCGGGCTCCTCGACGAGGTGCCCTTCGGTGCGCTGAGCGAGGTCGCCGTACTCGGCGCGGCGCCGGGCGTCCGCGCGGCTGAGCCGGTGGAGATACCGCCTGTAGTACCGCGCGCCGTTGGGATCGACCAGGTCGGTGTTGTAGGCGCCGGGCTCGAGGATGACGACGTCCACCCCGAGCCGCCTCAGCTCGTAGCGGCTGGCCTCGGCCATGGCTTCCATGGCCCACTTCGTTCCGACGTATGCGCCCATGAAGGGGAAGACGAACCGGCCGAGTGCGGTGGTGGTCTGCACGACCAGGCCCTCGCCCTGTGCCCGCATGGTGGGCAGCACCGCGCGGTTCATCCGCAGGTGGCCGAAGACGTTGGTGTCGAACATCGCACGCACGTCGTCGATCGTCATCGTCTCCAGGAGCGCGGGGTAGAAGTAGCCGGCGTTGTTGACCAGGACGTCAATCCGGTCGGCGCGCCGCAGGACCCGGCCCACGCCGTGCTCGACCGAGGCATCGTGCCGGACGTCGATGTCGACGACGTCGAGGGCGAGCGACTCCTCGGTCGCGGTGGTGCGCAGCCGTCGGGCCGGTTCGGTGTTCGCGCCGTTCGTGTCGCGCATGGTGGCGAAGACGTGGTGTCCCGCGCGGGCCAGGGTGAGCGCGGTCAGGTGGCCGAAGCCGCTGCTGGTGCCGGTGATCAGCACGACCTTCCGGTCGCCGCGCGTTGCTGTCGGGGTCACGGCGGTTTCCGCTGCCGCGGTCCGTCCGGTCGGCAGGCCGCCGGCGATCCCCATGGCGGCGCCGGCCGCGAGGGCTCCTCCGGCTCCGAGGACCCTTCTCCGCTCGATGTGCGCTCGTGGCATGACGTCCCTCCAACTCGTAGCGATGTGCCACTGGTTTCCTGCAGTCAGTTGCCGCGCACGATCTCCAGTGCGGCGCTGCGCGCGGCGTCGACCGGGATCGCGACGCCGCCATCGCTCGCACCGGTCGCCATGGTGAGCACACCGAGCACGTCGCCGCGCTCGTTGACCAAGGGCCCGCCCGTGCTGGCGCTGGGCACCTCCGCATCGATACGGATCGCGTCCAGTTCGCCGCCGCCGTCCACCGCCACCGGGTCGTCCAGCGTGCGGATCGAGCCGGCGGTCACCGCACCGGAGGCGCCGATCGCGCGCGCCCGGTCCCCGGTGCGCGCCTCGGCCAGCCCGGAACCGGAGTGCAGCGGCGGCAGGCCGGAGTCGTCCCCGATGCGCAACGCGGCGATGTCCAGGCCGCGTTTCCGGCCGAGCACGCGTGCCGTGAGCCGGCTGCCGCCCGGCTGTACCACGGTGACCTCGCGTGCGTTCGCGACCAGTTGGGCGCTGGTCACCAGAATGCCGGGCAAGGCGACGCGGAACGCCGCTCCGGTGCCGCCCGGCCCCGCCAGCGAGACGACGCTGTCCCTCGCCCGGGCCGCGCCGGCGCCCAGCTCGTCCGCCTCCGGACCGAGTTCGGCCCATCCGCTCGCATCGACCCGGTCGACCAGTTCGAATCCGTTGTCCGCGCGGGCGTAGAGGGCCGCTTCTCCCTCGTCGAGCGTGACCGCGGGGGCCAACACGCTCGGGTAGACCCCGTGACTGACGATGATCAGGTTCGGCTCGTCCACGTGGGGCGCCCGATCCTGGATGCGCTGGTTCAGGCGCCGGTCGGCCTGCTCGTCCCGCTCGGGGTAGAGCCGTTCGAGGCCGTGCACCACCTCGAATCGGTCCAGGGCCAGTCTGGCGGTGTCCTTGCTGCGGCAGTAAGGGCTGGCCCAGGTTTCTCCGACGGGGATGTCCAGTCGGCCGATGGCGTTGCCGATCGCCCTTGCGTCGGCGCGCCCCTCGTCGGAGAGGTTGCGTTGGGTGGAGCAGTCGTCCAGGTCGACGGTGGGGTCGTCCGGATGGGACTGGTCTGTGGCGGCGTGCCGGATGACGACCGTGAGGCCGCCGCCCCGCAGCCGGTCCAGCAGGTCGTCACCGCGCTGCATCGAGGGTGCGGTCGCCGTGGCGCCGGCACTGGCACCGGTGCCGGCGCCACTCCCGCCGGTGCAAGCGGCCGTCGCCAGTACGGCGCCGGTGATCAGCGCTACGGCACGGGTGGCCCGTGCAATGGGCTCAGGCGTCACTGGGTGCTCCGATACCTGCGGAATGACCGGAGCGGGTCTGCCGGCCGGCGAACACCCGGTCGACGCTGAACCGGCCCGCGCCTGTACCCAACAGCGTGACCGAGGCCGCGAGCATGATGAACGCGAACCCGGAGCCACTGCCGTCTTGACCCATGACCAGCGGCTCACCGCGATGGACGAAGACCAAAGCCCCGGCCATCACCACCGCGAAACCGGCACCGATCAGCCTGGTGAGCGCCCCGAACAGGACCACGGTCCCGCCGATCAACTGCATGTAGGCACCGAACCAGGCACTCAACTCCGGCAACGGGATACCGGCGTCACGGTAGTTCGCGACGTTCGCGCCCGCTCCACCGTCCTGGGAGGCGTCGCCCCAACCGTGCGCGACGAAGACGGCGCCGACCGCGAGGCGCAGCAGCAGAAGGCCGATGTCGGAGGCGAGATGGCGCGCCTTCTCGCCGAAAACCCGGCGGGGCAGCAGATTCATGACGTTCCCCTTCGTCTCGTGTTGGCCCGGCGGGTCGTACGTTCGCGTTCACCGGCACCGGTTCCTTCGACACTCGTCCACGCGGTGGCCGCCGTGCCCCCACTTCAGCACCGGTGACCGTGCTGACGGAAAGACCGATTCGATCCGGGCTTATACGCTGTGGGTATGGAGGACCTTGACGTGCGCGAGCTGCGCTACTTCGTCGCGGTGGCCGAGGAGCTCAACTTCTCCCGCGCGGCCAAGCGGCTCGGCATGGCGCAGCCTCCGCTGTCGCGGGCCATCGCCCAGATCGAGCGACGGCTCGGCGCAGACCTGTTCGACCGGAACACCCATCGGGTCGCGCTGACCGACTTCGGGAAGAGCATGCTGGACGAGGCACGGTTTGTGCTCGATGTGCTCGCCGGGGTCACCCGCAGGGCACAGCGTGCCGCACTGGCCACGCCCACGCTGGTGGTGACCGCCAAGCCAGGCATCGCCACGGGCATGCTGCAACGCATCGTTGACGCCTACATCGCACTGCCCGGCGCCGCCCGCGTCGAGATCGTGGTCAGCGGCTACCGTGACCAGGCGGACATGGTCCGCGACGGACGGGCGGACGTGGCGCTGCTCAGCTCATACTTCGAACAGCGCGGGCTCGACGTCGAGCCGTTGACCGCCGAACGCCGGGTCGCCGCCTTGCCGTCCGGCCACCCGCTCGCCCAGCGCGACGAGTTGCGTTGCCGCGACCTGGAGGACGAGCCGATACCGCACTGGCCGCGGATGTCACCGGCAGAGCACGCCTACTGGTCCGGGCGTGATCGCACGGCGGCACGAAGCCAGTCCGGTCGTCCCGATGCCGACGCGGCCCCCACAGGGCCTCTGGTCAGCGATCCCAGCCAGCTGATCGAAGTCGTGGCCCTAGGACAGGCCGTCGCACTGATTCCAGAGGCCCTGGCCAAGGCCAACCCGCGAACGGACATCGCCTACCGACCCGTCACCGATGCCACTCCCTACACGATCGCGGTCGGCTGGTTCGAGGGCTCACGCAGGCACCACGTCGCGCAGTTCGTCCACACCGCGACCCGCCTCCACCAGCCCCAGAGAATCGCAAGCTGAACTCCCGTACAGGGGACGCCTTCACCGTCCCTTGAAAGGACCGCACCCATCCCGCTTCGCCGCCTTGGGGCCAGCGGCGATCACCGATGCCAGGCAGGCCCGACACCTTGTACTCGTCGCCCGGGTCACCCTCCTCCGGCTCGGTGGCTCACCCGAGCCCGCAGGGACATGCCAGAAGCCTGGCTCCCATTCGGGAGGACCGGGCTTCTTCCGTCTGGCTGAGGGCCGCCGCCGATCGCTAGGCCGGCGCCCGCAGCAGTCGCTCCCGGGTGGCCTCGGGCAACACCCGGCGCAGGACCGGTGCGGTCGAGCTGAGGGAGGCGGCGAAGGCTGCCACGAGGTCGTGCGGGACACTGGAACCGAAAGAGACCGCCCACAGGCACGGTGCGCCGCGCGCGGGCTCGGCCCATGCCTGCCATCCGACCGGTCCCGCCTCGGTCGTCAGGGCGCGCGGGTCGGCGTCCTGGATGAGGGGCGGTACCTCACCGAGGCTGATGTGCGAGGTGAGCGCCGGGTCCATCGCTGCCGCCTGGGGCTGGTCGATGTCGCGGAGCCAGCCGTGTACGGTGACGGCGTCGAGGACCAGCTCGGGGCCGGCGAGCGGCACGGCGGGCTGGTCTCGGGCGTCGAGCGCGACAAGGAAGTCGGCCACAGCCTCGCCGGGGACGTCGGTGGTGAAGTAGGACGACCACGACGCGAGCGGGGTGCTCGTCTCGGCGCGGGCGGAGATCTGCCAGGCGATCGGCAGGTCTCCCAGGTGGAACGGCTCGTCCGCCAGTCCCCACTGCTCCCATCGGAGGGTGTCGGGGCTGATGTGCAGGACGGTGCTGCGCAGGACTTGGCGGTCCTCCGGCTCCTCGTCCGGGTCATGACGTCCGCGGACGATCGTCAGGCTCGTCCAGCCCAGACCGGAGAGCATGTCGGCAACGCCGTCGTAGAGGCACCCATCGTCACCGGCCAGATGCCGGGGACCGACCCAGAACGCGGGCTGGCCGCCGGGCGGAAGGGACGGGTCGAGCGGGGAATCGGGGTACAGAGGCGCCTCCAAGGGCTCGGTGCGGTCTAGTTACCGCCATGCACTGCGGCGGGGACGGCGCGGGGTGCCTGGACGGGACCCTCCCAGGTCAGGGCGACGGCGACCTCGGGCGGCAGATGGCCGAGCTGCGCGTCCTCGTCCCGCCCCTCGGCGAGGTAGACGACGACCCGGCCGACATGGCCTGACGGACCGAAGCATCCTGGTCGCAGGCGGACAGCAAGTCGATCAGATCACCGACGGTCATCTCCGAGGACGTCACGAACAGCCTCCTGGGGTGAGGGGAAACGGTGAGCGATGAAAGGGGCGGAAGCCCTACAACTCGTGGGCGCCTGGCTGTCGTACGCGACCGAGCTGCTACTGGCGCAGCCGCAGGGCCTCAACGGTGGTACAGAATCCGGGGCCCACAGGCGCTACGGTCACGGGCAATCACCTCTCTGACCTGGTGTTTCTTGCAAGGTCGTCTACGTTGACATGCTCCCGCCCGCGTTCGCCAGTCTTTCCGCGATCTTCCTGTCTGCCCCCAGCGAACTATCTGTCCGTCGACATCGAACCCAGTCCACGGCCGCTCTTGACATCCAATCCAGTCGCCGCAGGTCAGAGCGCTCGTAGCAAGACCAACGCCACGAGGGCGCCTTGTCACCGAAGTTAGTCCGCGCAGGCCAGCGCCTCGCGTCCGACTGACTTCGCTGTCAACGGACACTATCCGCCGACATCGATGTAAGATCTCAGGTTCGGCTTCATAATCTCGGGCGCGACTGCATATCAGCAGCACATATGAAGCGACGTTGAGACTCGCTGTTGAGCAGATGCCGGGTCTGTCCCGGCGGCACAGCCGGTGGACGGAGCGGTTGCGGTCGACTCTCGCCGCGGTGGCTCTTGCCCTCGCCGGCCGGGCCGGCGCCGCCTCGTCCTGGGCGAACCTGCCCGTCCTGGACGTGGTGGCCGACGCGGGGCGACGGAACGCGAGGGCATGTACCGGCCGTAGCGCCGAGGGCGTGGTTCGGGACCGGTCCCGGACCTGCGGTGTCACTCTGATCGCCCGGTTGCAGGTGGCTTGGACCGGTCCGTTGCTGCTTTCAGCTGCTTCACTCCCGAGAGAGGAATTCTGGTGGGATTGGATGCTGGGCTTGATCCGCTTTGACGGACGTCGAAGATCAGGGGCTTCGGCCCCAGAAGGATGATGTCCATCATGGAGAGTATGGGGAAGAAGAAGCCGCGTCCTCG
>NZ_JBNGGG010000098.1:0-12175 GCF_049974585.1 Streptomyces sp. UG1
AGCGAAAACCCATCGGCATACGCCCCCGGCGCACCCCCTCACCTTGATCGGCTACACCACGTCAAGGGACGCCATCCAGAGCGGTCTGCGAAGGGAGCCGGAACTGCTGGGGCGGATCACATGGTTGCTGATGGATCTGCATTTCCCGCCGTCGTTCCACGGTGCGTTGCGCGAAGCCGTCGGCTTGGAACGGGAGCCAGCGGAGACCGTTCACCTTTCGACCGTGCGGAAGCAACGTGACCGGCGCATGCGCGAAGTGGTGCTGACCGCTTACGACATGGGCGGATCGGACAGAGGCATCATGGCCAACTGGTCTCCTTTCCTCGGTAGTTGAGTTTCTGGAGGCTCTTCGGCGTGCCGTCCCCGGCCGACGCCTCCTGACGAAGTCGGCCGAGGGGCATCGCGAAGCCGGTGTTCCGGTACCTCGCAGTCGTCACTCCCAGGTCATCTCCCCCATGGCGACCTTCGCACCGATCTCGGCGGCGATGACCATGCCGTAGTCCGGGTAGCGCTTGACGAGCGCCGCGGTCAGCGCGGCGCCGTCGGCAGCCTTGGCCAGTTCCTCCTCGAAAGTGAGCAAGTACTCGCGGGTGGCGGTGATGGCGGAGGAGTCCGCGGGAGTGCTGGGCAGGCGGTGACCGGGCACGACCAGCTTCGGGTCGAGGGCGGCCATCTCGTCCAGCAGCTTGATCCAGGCAGCACGGATCTCCGGGGTCGGAGTGTCCGCGACCCACACATGCTGCTTCTGGAACAGCAGTACCCCGCCGAGGATCGCGCGCTGCTCCGGCTGCCACAGGTAGTGGCGGTCCGGCAGCAGGGCCGATCCGCCCTTGAGTTCGAAGCGGTGCCTTTCCAGGGTGAGACCACGGGTCAGAGGCTTGATCTCCACCAGGCGGGTGGGCAGGTTGGCCCCGAGGTCGGCCCACGTCTTGAGCTTGCTCTCAAAGGTGCGCCGTATGTGCTTGATGACCGGCCGGGTGGCGACGAACTTGGCGTCGGGGAAGGCGTCGGCCAGGGCCTCGGCGCCGAAGTAGTAGTCCGGATCACCGGCGCTGATGAACACGGTGGTCAGCTTCTTGCCCGAGTCCAGCACCTCGCCCACCAGCCGGTACCCGTCGGCCCGGGTGAACCCGGTGTCGACCAGCAGCGCCTCACGCTCACCCGTAACCAGAGTGGCCGTCTTGTTCTTGCTGCCGACCGGGAAGTCCAGGTCGAGGACCTTGAAGTCGAGCTTGCCCCTGGGGTGCTTTTCCTTGTGATGTCCGGCTCCGTGTCCGTCGGCGAGCGGGGTGGCCGACGCGCTGGCCGAGGTGAGGCCCAGGCCGATCGCGGCAGTGGTGAGCGAGCCTGCGGCGAGGAAGTGACGCCTGTTCATGGACATGTCTGTTGTTCCCTGTTGATGTGGGGGGAGGGCGCACGGGAGGAGGTGCCGCGTGTCGCCTCTCAGGTTGTCGCGGTGGTACTGGTGTGCGGTACAGCCACCAGCGCCTCCGAGTGCCCGTACGTCCGGAGGGCGTGGATGATCGCGGTGGCGACGTTCATCGCACGACGACGGTCGGCCCCGGCCGCCTCCGTCGGCCGGGCCAGGAAGGCGCCGGGGAGTGATTCCAGCGACGTGCGGGCGCATTTCTCCGCCGTGCCGGTCGCCGTCCCAGCGACGGTTTCGTCGCTTGGGCCGCTGACATCGGCGGCGGAGGTGGTGAGGAAGACTGTGCCGTTGCCGACGGTGGATCTCACCGTCTTCCCGGCTTGGGTGAGTTCGCCTGTGAGTCGCCGGCCCGACTACGTCATGGCATCGCGGACGAGGGCGGTGTCGTAACCGGCTGCCGTCTCACCCGCCGGGCGGCGGGCACGGTGGCGTCCAGGGCGGCCACCGTCAGCGCGGGATCCGGGGGCAGGGCCGTACGGCCCGAGCGGGTGGCGGCCGTGACCTCGTGGCCGCGGCTGAGCGCTTCCGCCGTGATGCGTGAGCCGATCATGTCGGTGGCGCCGATCAGGAGGAACTTCACAGGTTGCTCCGCTCGACTCGTTGCGGATGCGTGGGCGTGGTCAGCGCTGTTATCCGTGCTGGATCTCGAAGGTGACCTTCGCCTGCTCCACCGTCTCCTGCAGGACGCGCACCTCGCCGGAGGCGTTCTTGTACCTGCCGGTGCCGCCCGTGATGGCGAACCGCTCGTCGAAGACGGGTCCGGAGGCGGAGAGCTTGGCCGTGCCGGCCGTGGTGATCTTGCCGCCGGGCAGCTCGTAGACGAAGGTCAGCAGTTCGGCGGTGCGCGGCTTGGCGTCGGTCGAGACGCCGACGAAGCTGCTGGTGCCGAGCTTGCGGCCGTCGCGGCCGATGAGGTCGCCGGTTCCGATCAGCTGGTCTCCGAGGGCGGAGTCGGCCGGGGCGACGTCGACCATGTTGATCGCGGTGCCCTTCTCGACGGCCTCGATGGTGATCGTGCGGTGCCCGTGCGAGGCGGGGGCGGCGTCCGCCGAAGCGGGCGCCAGGGACAGGCCGAGGGTGAGGGCGCCGGCCGTGGCGGCGGCGACACCGAACGCGGGGAGGGTGCGCTTGCGCATGATCGGGCTCCACATCTGTGGGGGCGTACAGGAGAGTATCTGCCGACGCAGACAATATATCTGCTTGCTCAGATACTGCAACAGCAGGTTCTTCTCACCCGCCAGGTCAACGAGCGCGGCGGGGCCGACTCATGCACAAATGCGAGCTCGCCCGGGGCTTGGCGTCCCGCCCTTGGAGTGTGGTCGTCATGCTGGGGTGCGTGTCCCCTACGGTGTCGGCACGGCCTGAGCCTCGCGCAGCACGTGGCAGGCGGGCTGGGCGTACTCCTCGCCGACGGCCGGATCAGCCGCGTGACCGGCGGTTACGTCGGCGAGAACAAGGAATTCGCCCGCCGATACCTCAGCGGAGAGCTGGAGGTCGAACTCGTTCCGCAGGGCGCCCTGGCCGACAGCCAGGCGTACGCCCTGTCGCAGCCGACCACCGCGCCTGACGCGCCAGCCAGGTCTTCCACGGCACCGCACGCCCCGCCGACGCGGCTTGACGGATCCGCGGCCGCACAAGCGCCTCCTGGCCCCGGCCTACTTCGTGACCTTCACGCTCCCTGATGACGGACATCTCCTCGCCGCCCCTCTCCTCGAAGGCGGCCAGCGCTACCGCCTCGGCAGTGTCCAACACCCGAGCAGCCTCGCATTGCGGGAACCCTTCCGATCCCTCGCTCCCCGAGCTGTTCGGCCGTCGCCGAACCCTCCTCCGTGTGCTCGCAATGGCGCTCTCCGGCCAACACTGCTCCCAGGTCTCGGCTGCTCATCAGACGCCGAGGGGGGCTCCCGGTGATGCCGATCGGGCTGCGTGCCCATGGCGTGCCCCTAAGACCGGTCAACCACGGTCAACAGCGGTGCGCCATCAGGAGGGACACCGCAGGGTGACCCCTGATGGCACGTCAGCTAATTGACTCGAATGGCGAGACGCCTCCTCTGTGACCTGCGCCATTTGCGAGCGTCGGGGTGGTGAAGTCGCGTACGCAGAACGCCAGTTCGCTCAGACGTCCGTGATGCGGCCGCGGAGAGGCGGAGCCGGTCGCAGTCGGCGAGGCCGTGGAGGACTCGTTCGTGGCCTCGCGCGAGTGCCTGTCGACGGGCAGCAGGATCGGGAGAGCTGGACGGGGCGACCACCCCCAGCGACACACCGCTGCCCTTGCCCGCTGCCCAGATCACTGCGAGGCCGTTCGAGCTCTGAGCGGACCCCCGTTCAGGCTCTGAAAGTCCAAGGCCGCGAAGTTAAGCGGGGTCGGCGCTTGTCAACGGTGTCGATTCTGCTGGCGTTGTCGCTTCCGTCGGCCCCGGGAGCAGGGTGTAGACGCCATGTCTGGTCTTGGCAATTCGGCCTGCTCTGGCCCACGTGGCCATCTGGACGCGGAAGCTGGGGATGTTCGTGATGCCGAGAGCCGGGGCGATTTCGCGGGCCGTCCAGGAGTAGCCGGGGGCGGAGCTCATGACGGCCAGGGTGGCCTCGAAGCGGGAGAGGCCCGGTGGAAAGGTCGGGCAGCGTGGTGTTGGCCTTGGTGGCGGAGGACCGGTCGGATCGTCGAGGAGGGTGTAGATCCCTCGCTCCGGTTTGGCGAGCAGTCCGTCCCGGGCCCACTTCGCCAGTAGAACACAGAAGCCGCCCATGTTCTCCGCGCCGACGGCGTGCGCGAGTTCCTCGCGACCCCCCAGTAGCGGCCCGGGTGGGATCGCAAGGCGGCGTAGCGCGGTCGATCAAGGACAACCGGGGTGTCGGTGTGGGCCCGGTCTTCGGCAGTGGATGGCGACGGGAGACGAACGGAGGTGTGGTCGGTGATCGAAGTGGATGCTGATGTCGAAGGACTCGATGCGGGTGTTGGTCTGAGGTCTTGCCTCCTCGGGGTCTGCGTAGGCGTAGCGGGACAGTGGGCACGTGACCTTGCGGGCGCTGATCCGGGCTCGCGGGCGGGCAGCAGGTGGGCCAGGACGGCTGTGCCGATGGCTCCCACCAGATCGCTGCCGGTGTCGGTGTTGCTGGCGCGGATGAGCTGGTCGCGGGCGGTTTCCAGGGCGACGGTGAAGCTGGCCCGGTCGGGGTCGGTTCCGGGCTTGGTCTCGACGGCGTCGACCATCGCGGTGCGCAGGAGCTGGTAGAGGGTCAGCAGGGCCCACATCTCCTGGTCGAGGCCGAAGGGGTCGCCGGAGCGCAGGACGCGTCCGTGCATGAGGGTGTGGCGAAGCGCGTAGTAGGCGGATTCGATCTCCCAGCGTTCGTGGTAGAGGCGGATCAAGGTCTTGGCGGGGTCGAGGTCCGGGTCGAGCAGCGTGGTCAGCAGCCGGTAGCCCTCGCGGAGCGTGTTGCCGTCGGTGAGGGTCACGGTGACGTCGGCCTCGATGGCGCGGACCGGGACGCCGCGCAGACGGGCCAGGTAGGAGCGTCGGGTAGCTGGTCGTGGGTGGGCAGGCGGCGGTGGGAGGCGAGGCGGACCAGGAGCCGGGCGCCGGTGCCGGCGACCTGGGCGAGGAGCTTGGCGTCGTCGAAGTAGCGGCCGGCCAGGACGAGTTGGTCCGGACCGAGCAGGTGCAGCAGGCGGCGGGCGTGGTGGTTCTCGCCGCGGGCCCTGGGGCCGAAGGCGGCGCCGAGCAGTCCGCGGGAGCCGGTCTCGACCAGCGTCATCAGGCACACGACCGGGTAGCCGGTCAGACCGTTCCGGTTGCGCAGCTTGCCCAGCCAGCCGCCGTTGCGTTCCGCGTCGGGGACCTTGATCGAGCTGCATCCGTCGAACGCGACCGTACGCCAGCGTCGGTAGCGCACCCCCGGCGTGATCGGCTGAGCCAGGGGACCGGCGACGACCTCGAACAGCGTCTTCAACGGTGCCGATCCGACGCGGCGCCGAAGATCGCGCAGTGCCTTCTCCGAGGGAGACGGCACCCGAGGCTCGGTCAGGCCGGCCACCAGCTTGTTCCAGACCTTGCGGTAGCCCAGGTCCGGGAACAGGCCGAGCGCGAGCAGGAAATTAGACGCCCACTCGAGAAGGCAGGGCCCGAAACCGCCGTTCGACAGCTCCGGTCTCCGCCAGTACGGCGTCGACGAGTTCGAAGGCAATGTACTTGGTCAACTCACCCAGATGGCCTGGGGCGAAGACGCCCTGACCGACGAGCGAGGGCCTTGCGGACGGGCTGGTGGCAGACTGGCGAAGCATCGGGACAACCACCGATCCCGCCAACCCACTTGACGTGGACTGATCCCACCTGACTTCGCGGCCTTGAGCGTTCACTGAGTGAACGTTGCTCCCGTTTCCTGAATAAACAGTTGGGCCGCAGTGGCCCTGGCGGTCGCAGTGCCCCGGCCCGGGGTAGACGCAGCCCAGAGCTTCGGTGCCGCGCTGGTCGATGATCCGCACTGCGTCGTGGGGGCCTTCACACCCCCAGCCCCACTCGGGGGGGCATTGCTGGGCCCGGCACCAGCGTCTGCCATCGGCGACCGGCCGTCATGGCCAGGTCTGCCGCTCCCGGGACCTGCACCATCATCGGCGATTCCGCAAGCGCGACAGGCGCCATGGAGCCGCTCGCCGCTCGGCACCAGTGCGCTCGACCGGCGACGGCCAGGCTGATCGTGACAGGCGCACAGCGTCGCATCGGAACGCAGCCGGGGCCTGACGTCGGTGGTACCGCGGTACCACAGGCTTCCCGTCATTGACCTCTCGGGTACCAACGTTCCCGGTCCATGGGCTCCTAGCGTGGCTGGCCAGGAAGCCAGGAGGGGGGCGGGCCTCCGGACGTGAGGGAAACGATGACCGAGGCGCGGCGTACGGGATGGGGCGAGACCGGTTTGGACGACACGTCTCGAGTGCCCGCTGCTCCGAGGCCCCTCGCCTCCTTCGTCCGGTTCGTCCTGTACGGCGGCGGTGTCGGGGTCGTCTCCAGCGCCGCCGTACGTCTGGTGGCCGAGGTGCTGCCGTGGGCGGTGGCGAACGCGCTGATCACCGTCGTCTCCACCCTCCTGGGTACGGAACTCCACGCACTGTTCACCTTCAGGACCGGGCGGCGTGCCGGATGGCGCCGACACCTGCAGTCCGCGGGATCGGCCACGGCCGCCTACGCGGTGACCACTGCCGCGGTGCTCATACTCGACGCGGTGAACCCGTCGGCCGGGCTCCTCTGGCAGCAGGTCGTCTACCTCGGCGCCGCCGGGCTCGCCGGGGTCGGACGTTTCCTGGTGCTGCGCCTGGTCGTCTTCGCCGAGGGCCGCGACCGGACCGCGGTGCGGGTGGCGAAGAGCCCGACGTCGTTGGGCAGGTGGGAACGTTCTGACCAGCGGAGGCACTGGTTGCCGGACCGTGCCCCGGAAGCGGGTGAACCGGGCATGCAACCGTGGCGCTGTGTCAGTTTCCCGCCCAGCAGGGCACGTCGGCGTGGGACGCCTTCGATCCCGCCGCGGGCGAGAACAACAACGGTTCGGCCTCGGAACCACGCGGGCCCGTCACCTGCCACAGTCTGAGCGACGGTGGCGGCGGCCCAGCGCGCCGCGTCCCTCTGACGCACCGCGACGCCGAGCCCGAGCAGTACCCGGGCTCGGCGTCGCACATGGTGGTACCGCGGTACCACCGCCTGCCCGTCATTGCTCACCTGGGTACCACCGTTCCCGGCCGCTGGACTCCTAGCGTGACAAGGGATGAAGCCCGGCAGGGATCAGCGGTCGAACGTGAGGTAGGAGCAATGATCGAGGCACGGCAACTGACGAAGCGGTACGGGGAGAAGACGGCGGTCGACCGGCTGGACTTCGTCGTCAAGCCCGGCTCGGTCACCGGCTTCCTGGGACCGAACGGCGCGGGCAAGTCCACCACCATGCGCATGGTCGTCGGACTGGACGCACCGTCCGGCGGCAGCGTGACGGTCAACGGCAAGCACTACCCGAAGCACACCGCGCCGCTGCAGGAGGTCGGCGCGCTGCTGGAGGCCAGGTCGATCCACCCGGGCCGGTCCGCATTCGACCACCTGATGGCGCAGGCCCACACCCATGGCATCCCGCGCCGCCGGGTGCGGGAGGTCATCGAACTGACCGGGCTGGAGTCCGTGGCCAAGAAGCGCGCCGGCGCCTTCTCCTTCGGCATGGGCCAGCGCCTGGGCATCGCCGCGGCGCTGCTGGGCGACCCGGCCACCATCATGCTCGACGAGCCGGTCAACGGGCTGGACCCCGACGGCGTGCTGTGGATGCGCAACCTGCTCACCGGGCTCGCGGCTCAGGGCCGTACCGTCTTCATCTCCTCGCACCTGATGAGTGAGATGGCGCTGGTCGCCGACCACCTGATCATCGTCGGACGCGGACGCCTGCTGGCCGACACCACGGTGCGGGAGCTGGTGCGCAAGCACGGCGGCGACACCGTGACCGTGGCCTGCGACCAGCCGGCCCGCCTGCGCGAGGTACTGGCCGGCCCCGGTGTGGAGATCACGGGCGCGGTCGGCTCCGAAGAACTGCACGTGGTCGGCCTCTCCGCGCGTGACATCGGCCTCCAGGCCGCCGAGTACGGCATCCCCCTGTTCGAGCTGAGCTCCCGGACCGTCTCCCTGGAGGAGGCGTTCATGGAACTGACCCACGACTCCGTCGAGTACCACGGCGCCGGCGCCGCAAAGAGCGCCGGGAGGGCGGCATGACGACGCCGGCCGAGACCCACAGCTCCGCATCCGTGCCCGCGCAGGACGCGCGTCCGCGCTACAAGGTCACCGGAATCCGGGTCCTGCGCTCCGAATGGTCCAAACTGTGGTCCCTGCGTTCCACCTGGATCACTCTGGGACTGGGCCTGCTGTTCCTGATCGCCTTCGGCGCCATGTCCGCCTCGAGGTTCCAGTCCGAAACCGCCTCCGGCGGGGACATGGACGGGCCCTTCGACGGGGAGGCCACCGCGCTCAGCCTCGCCCTCTTCGGCATCCTGTTCGCGCAGATGGCCTTCGGCGTCCTGGGCGTGCTGAGCACCGCCGGTGAGTACTCCACCGGCATGATCCGCTCCACGCTTGCCGCGGTCCCGCGCCGCCTGCCGGTGCTGTGGGCGAAGTCGGTGGTGTTCGGCCTGGTCACCCTGGCCGTCGCCACAGCCGGTGTCTTCGTCGCGTTCCCGATCGCCGGCAGCCTGGTGGCCGACACGTCCGCGGCGCTGTCGCTCTCCGACTCCGGCGTCGTACGCAGCCTGCTGGGCGCGGCCCTCTACCTGAGTCTGGTCAGCGTGATCGGCACTGCTCTGGGCGCGCTGTTCCGCTCAGCCGCCGGCGGTATCGCGGTCCTGGTCGGCTCCCTGATGCTGGTGCCCAATCTGACCTCGCTGCTGCCCTCCTCGTGGCAGGACGACATCGACAGATACCTGCCCAGCAACGCGGGCGAGGCGATGTACTCGCTGACCCACGACGCGACGAGCCTGTCACCGACCGCCGGGCTCCTGGTCCTGCTCGGCTGGACCGCGCTCGCACTGGCGGGCGCCGCCTACCGTATGGTGCGCACCGACGCCTGACGCCGCTCCCTTCCTTTCGGGCGGTGCGGTGTCCGGCCAGGTCCGACACCGCGCCGCCCGGCCAGTCTGAGCCAGATGGACAGGTGACACCCATGAGCCCCGACGACACCACCAGCACGGGGGCACCCCCCCAGCCGCCGTCCACCGGGACGGAGTCCCTGTGGGACCACCCGCTGACCAGGCGGGCGGCCCGCAACCTGGACGAGTACGCCCACGCGGCTCTGCGCGCGGGAGCCAGCGGGTTCCTCCTCAAGGACGCCCGCCCGGATGAGCTTCTGGCCGGAATCCGCGCGGTCGCCGGAGGCGACGCCGTCATCGCCCCGGCACTCACCCGCCGCCTGCTGGACGCCTACGCCCACCACCTGCCGCAGGCGCCCGACCGGAGGCCGGAGGACGACCCCAGGGTGCGCGCTCTGACCGAACGCGAACACGAGATCCTGGTCGCCATCGGCCAGGGCTGGACCAACGGCGAGATAGCCGACCGCCTGGTCCTGTCGGAATCCACCGTGAAGACCTACGTCGGCCGCGTCCTGGCCAAGCTGCGGGTTCGCGACCGCGTCCAGGCCGTCATTCTCGCCTACGACCTCGGACTCGCCCGCCCCAACGCACCCGAATGACCCCGGCGAGCAGCCTGACCATCCCGTCCATCACCAGGACTGGATGAGGACCTCACGGAAGGGGGATGGCGACCACCTTGAATTCGGCCGCCGGGTTGCCGACGTTGGAGAAGTTTTCGCCGAAGTTTGCGTCGACCACGTAGAGGCGGCAGCCGAACGCCTTGGCCGCGGTCGGCCATGCGGCGCCCGGCACCTCGGTCGTGCCGAGGATCCGTCCGGCGGTCAGCGACCGCGAGAGCTTGATCTCGACCACGCCCTTGGGGTTGGCCACATACAGGGTCCGCCCGATCAACTGCAGACTGTCAGCCCCGTCCCACGTACCGTGGAGGGTGATCCGTCGAGCGTCGGCCACCCCGGCGGTGCCGGTCGGCACGCGGTAGAGAGCCGAACCCCCCTCGGCGGTCTCGGACTGGGCCACGATCAGGTGCCTGCCATCGGGCGTGGCGTCGATGCCGTTGGCGTTGAAACCGGCGCTGGTGGGGGCCCAGTCGCCACCCAGCACCACCTTCTCGGGCGAGCCGATCTTTCCGTTGGCCCCGATCGGCACCCGGATGAGGGCCGGGCCGCGGCTGTCGGTGAACCAGGCGGCGTCGCGGGTCACGGTCACGTCGTTGAGGTATGCGGCGTCGGGGACGGTGACGTCGGCCAGCAGTGCGCCGGACTTCGTGTCGTACACGCGGAAACTGGTGACGGTGCCGGGGACGAAGGCGCCGCCACCGCCGGCCACCCACAGTCGGCCGAAGCGGTCGATGTTCATGCCGACCGCTATCCGGTGCGGGCCGGGCGACGGGGCGAACTGCCTGACCACCCCGGTCTTCAAGTCGAAGCGCTTGATGGAGCCGTCGACCAGTGAACCGGTGTAGGCCACACCCTTGTCGATGGCGATGCCCTCGGGGGAGAACCCGTTTGGCAGCCGCACCACCTGGGGGGACGGCTTGGCGGAGTCCACGGCGGGGACTGGCCTGGCCGCGCCTGCTGCGTGGAGCGGCCCGGCCGATGCCGGAACTGCGGACAGACCGGCGATCACCAGCGCGGTCAGGAAGGGGGTCAGGACTCGTGGCATGGAACTCCTCCGTATGCGTCCCATGGAGTTGCTCTGCGAGCCGGACGGCTCGGTGTGCGATGTCGCGGCACGCACACCGCGACGGCTGGTCTGGTTGGTCATCACAGCTCTCCGTAAGGTGTCAGGCGGCCCGATAGGGCCGGGGGTGGCTGATGGTGTTCTGCCGGTCGTCGCTCACGTGGCGCGCGACGAGTGGCCGTCCGGCTCTCCGGGGCACCCGAGCGCCGGGGCCCTGCCGGGTCAGCCCATGAAGTCGGTGGACCGGTGTGGCTGCGACTACTTCCCGGCAGCGCCCAGAGGAAGGATCGTGCGGAAGGTGAAGACCGCGGCAACTGCCACCACGACGTGCATGACGAGCAGCGCCACCACGCCGACCGCGTCGGCGTGCGGTGTGTAGTCGCTGACGAGCATGGCGAGGTCGGGAATGAAGGAGACAACGACCACGGCGGGGACGAGCTTGCGCAGCAGCGACTCAGGGTCCTTCGAACTTCGCCGGACGATGCTCCAGCCGATGGCGCCGATGACCAGGCCCATCACGGTGAAGAAGATGAACGCGGCTGCCTGGAGCGGCTGGAAGTCGTCGGAGGCACCGGCGGCGCGAGCGACGGCGGCGATGGCTGCTTCGACAATCGAGGACGCCACGGCGGCGGCGAGCAGGCCGCCCATGACGACAAGAGGGCCGGGCCGGCGCAAGGCGAGTGAGACGGAGGTCAGTTCGGGCATCAGTGCTCCAGATGGCAGGATTTTGCGGTGAGAAGAGGTGAATCACCGGTCGGGCGCGGTGTGCCGCCACACACGGCATCACTGACGTGTGTGGCGGCACGGTCTCTGCCACCGCCTGCGCGGACGCATCCGACTCCCGTATCTCCTCTCGGCCCGGCCGCAGCCGGCGCCGAGATCGGCGGCAGCGAGGTCAGCACCGTGTCCTGCAGGATCGTCTCGCGGGTTTCCGGATGGGCGATGATCGGCACGGTCGGGGGCAGCAACGCGTCGCCGTGCGCGTGGGTGGTGACAGCCGCCAGCAGCGGTGCCCCACTTGAGGCCTCGTCGACAGCAGTGAGGAATGCACGGGTGCGCTGAGCGGTCGCGCAGGTGTCGATCGGGACACCGCCGTCCTGGCCCAGGACGGCGCCGGCGTTGTTCAGCCACCAGGTGCCGTCGGGCCGGACCCAGGCGTGCACGCCGGGCACGGTCTCCACCAGGTGCGCGTCCCGGTCGCCGGACCGGCTTGGGGGCTTGGGCACGGAGTCGGACGCAGCGGGCGGTTGGTGTTGCGTGGGCAAGGCTGGTCCTCCTGTCAGGGGCATACCTGGTGGTGGGCGCGGTCAGGCCAGTTGGTCGCGGAGCCACTGCAGGCTCCAGGGGATGATCTCCTGGGCCTTCTGCATGGCGCAGTGGGTGGCGTTGGGGACGAGCCGGACGACGGTGTTCGGGCGGGACTCCAGCGGCCTGGAGTCGTCGGCGGGGACGTGCTGGTCCTGGTC
>NZ_JBNGGG010000099.1:0-12067 GCF_049974585.1 Streptomyces sp. UG1
GGCCGGCTCTCGGCTGGTTCTCGGCCGGGTCTGGACCGGTTGCCGGTTCTCAACCGGTTCTCGACACCCGGGAGGGGGGGGGGGGGGGGGGGGGGGCGGCCGCGCCCCCCCCCCCCCCCCCCCCCCCCCCCCCCCCCCACCGCCACCGTGATGTTGTCGGGCCCGCCCGCTTCGATCGCGGCCCGCCACAGTTCGAAGGCCGCCCGGCCGTCGTCGTGCTCGCCGAGGATCTCGTCGAGTACGTCCGTGGTGAGCGGGTCCGTCAGGCCGTCCGAGCAGACGAGGTAGCGCTCGCCCGGGGTGAGGGGCTCGCTCGTGACATGAGGACTGACCGCCCGGTAGCCGGGCGAGCCGCCCAGACACTGGGTGACGAGGGTGGTGGAGCGGCCCGGCGGGTGCGGTGGGCTGTCGTCGACGCTGAGCTGGCGCAGCCCCTCGGCGGAGGCCGCGAGGACCTGGCTGTCGCCGACGTTGAACACCAGCACCGAGTCGGGCTGGACGACGATCCCGGCGATCGTCGTCCCCATCGCGGTCAGCTCGCTTTCCTCGTCGCCGCCGGCCGCCTGGTACACGTCGCGGTTGCAGGCGTTCAGCACCTCGCGGACGGCGGCCTCGCTGCTCATGGCCGGACCGAGCGTCGCCAGCCGGCGGGCGACCAGGGCGCTGGCCACATCGCCGCCGGGATGCCCGCCGAGCCCGTCGGCCACGGCGACGACGAGGGGCGTGCCGAGCGGGAAGACCAGAGTCTGCGGGCTCTCGGTCACGGTGGCGCACAGCGTCCACGGCCCGATGACCAGGCTGTCCTCGTTGCGCTCGCGCAGCAGTCCGGGATGGCTGATCGCACTCACGGCGACGTACGGCATGAGGCGCCACCGCCTTCCCGTACCGGACGAACCGCCCGCTTACGAGTCTAGGAACACCCTCGTCCCACCCGCCAGCGCGACCGCGGCCCCCGCCGCCTCAGCCCTCGTCCGGCGTCAGCCGCAGCGCGATGCTGTTGATGCAGTACCGCCGGTCGGTCGGCGTCGGACGTCGGTGTCCTTCGGGTCGAAGAAGGACGGCCGGCCGTGACTTGCTGCACCCCAGGAACCACAGGGGCCCACTTCCGCCAGGCTCACACCGGAACGACGTGAACGTCGAGCGGCTGCAGCACCTCCAGGTACGGGAAGCGGCTTCAGGCGGCCGTCGCAGATCTGCCGCCGCAGCGGGAACTTGTGGATCTTTCCCATGGCGTTGGCCGGGTTGGTGTCGGCCAGGCACCGGCGGCGCGGTGTCTTGTGCGGGGCCAGGGCGGCACGCAGGTGGTCGTGGAGTTCGGCGGCGGTGGGCGGGTCGGCGGGGTCGTCGGCGTTGATCACGGTGGCGACCTGCTCGCCCCAGGCCGGGTCGGCCAGGCCCAGCACGGCGGCCTGCCGCACCCGGGGGTGGGTGCCGAGCGCCGCCTCGATCTCGGCGGGGTAGATGTTCTCCCCGCCTCGGATGATCACGTCCTTGAGGCGGCCGGTGACGGTGACGTAGCCGCGCTCGTCCATCACGCCCAGGTCGCCGGGGCGCAGCCATCCATCGCGGTCGATGGCCTGTGCGGTGGCCTCGGGAAGATCGTGGTGGCCGAGCATGACCTGGTAGCCGCGGGCGCAGATCTCACCCGGCTCGCCCACCGGCAGCGGATCGGCGTCGGCGGGGCCGGCGATTTTGGCCTCGGCCTGCCACAGGGGGCGGCCGGCGGTGTGCACGAGCACGAGGGTGCCGGTGGCGGTGGCCGCACCGGGCACCGTCAGGTCGCAGCCGGTGTGCCGGATCTGCGCCGCCGCACCGGGGGCCACGCGTAGGAGCGGTGCGGGGGCGGTGCCGCGGGCCTCAGCGAGCCAGCTGGTGAAGGAGGCCCGCTCGCGCAGGCGAGGGAGACGCGGCCGTATCCGTTCCACCGTCGCCGCCATGTCCGTCTCGCGGAAGGGGTCGGTGAGCAGCAGTCCGCGGCACCGGACTGGGAGAGCGCATGCTCGAGTTCGGCGTCGCGCAGTGCGGGGTTGACGGTGACCGGGACCAGCCCGGCCAGTGCGGCGCCGTACTGGAGGACGACCGACATGTGCAGCGGCTGTGCGCCCGCATCTATCGCTCCCGGACCAGGCCGCACTCCCATGCCCAGGCGGCGATCTCGACCCGGTTGCGGGCGTCGATCTTCTGCTGGATGTTGGCCAGGTGTGTCTTGACGGTGGACAGGGACACCACCAGCTGGTCGCAGATCTCCTGGTTGGTGCGGCCCACCGCGACGAGCCGGGCGACGTCCAGTTCCCGTTCGGTCAGCGGGCAGGCGGCGTCCGGCTCGGGCCGCGTGGCGGACAGTTGCTTCAGCAGCCGGACGGTGACGGCGGGGGAGACCAGCGCGTCGCCGCGGGCGGCGGCCCGCACCGCCTCGATCAGCAGGCTGGGCGGGGCGTCCTTGAGCAGGAAGCCGCACGCCCCGTTGCGCAGCGCGGTGTGCACGTAGTCGTCCTGGTCGAACGTGGTGATCACGACGACCCGCATCGGGGTGTGGACTCCGGGGCCTGCCAGGGCCCGGGTGACGTCCAGGCCGTCCAGTTTCGGCATCCGGATGTCGACCAGGCACACGTCCGGCCGCAGCCGGCGGGCGAGTTCCACGCAGGCGGCGCCGTCGGCGGCCTCACCGACCACCTCGATGCCGGGCTGGGCGTCGAGGATCAGCCGGAAGCCCATGCGGACCATTTCCTGGTCGTCCGCGATCAGTACGCGGATCGCCGTGTCGTTCACGCCGGCGATCCTGCCACAGCGGCCAGCACCGGGAAGGCGGCGGTGACCCGCCAGCCGCCGTCGTCGGTGGGGGCGGCGGTCAGCGCGCCCTCCACCGCTTCGACGCGTTCGCGCAGGCCGACCAGCCCGAAGCCGCCGCGCCCGCCGAGCGGCACGGCATGGCGTGCGGCCGGTGCCGTGTTGTGCACCTCGACCCGCAGCCGGGGCCCGCACAGGTCGACCCGTACGGCGACCGCGGCGCCGGGCGCGTGCCGGCGCACGTTGGTCAGCGCCTCCTGCACCACGCGGTGCACGGAGGTCTCCACCTCGGGGGCGAGCCGCGCCTCGCGGGCCGCCGCAGCCACGTGCAACTGGACGTCCGCTTCGTCTTCGGAGAACACGGAGACCAGACCGGCGAGTTCGCTCCACACCTGCCCCGGCCGGATGCCGGCGTGGTCGTCCTCGCGCAGGACCCGCACCAGGCGGCGCATCGAGTCCAGCGTCTCCGATCCGGACCGGCTGATGTTCTCCAGCAACGGCCCGACCTGTTCCGGCGCGGTGTGCTGAAGGGTCAGGGCGGCGTTGGCCTGCACGATGATGCCGGTGACGTGGTGCGCGACGAAATCGTGCAGGTCATGGGCGAGTTCCAGACGCTGGCGCTGACGCACGGCGGCGATGTCACGCACCCGCTGCTCCTCCAGCAGTCGTGCACGTAGGCCCCAGGCGAGAGCCAGGCCGACGGCGAGCGTCATGAGCAGGGACCAGCCGATGGCAGCCTGGCTGTCCGTCGGCGCCCAGCGCAGCGGGATCGCGATGGCCGCGACGGCCGGCGCAACCGAGACGGCCGCGGCGATTCCCGGGCGGCGTACCGCCCGCACCACGCGGGAGAGCAGCACCAGCAGGACGACGGTCTCCAGGAAGCCCCAGGTACCGGCACCGTCCTGGCCCGCGAACACGCCGATCCCGACCGTGAGCGCCAGCGAGCCGCCCGCGACGAGAACGGCACGTACCTGCACGCTCGGCCGACGGCCGGGCCACAGCAGGGCCGCGCAGGCGAGCGGGCCGGACACGACCGGCAGCCAGCTCGTCCAGCGGTAGTTGATCGCCCGGCCGGCGAACGCGTCCAATAGCCCCACCGCGAGGAGAAGGGCCCAGCCGACGGCGATCAGCACGCGGCGGAGCCGCGGATTCTCGGAGTACACGCTCGGCAGGATACGGAAGCGGTGCTTCCCGGCGGCCTCGGCCGAATGGCCGATGTCCGGCCACCACAACCGGCCGTCCGGCCGAGCCCGCCGGATGCCGTGCGCCCCGACCGTGGACGGCATGAACCCGCTGAAGACCACTTCCCCCCGGGGAGACCGCCCGATGAACACCTCCTCCGCCGTCCTGACCGGCACCGGCCTGTTCAAGTCCTACGGCATGGCCCGCGCCCTGGCCGGCGTCGACATCGACGTGACGGCCGGCCAGTCGCTGGCCGTCATGGGCCCTTCCGGCTCCGGCAAATCCACCCTGCTGCACTGCCTGGCCGGGATCGAACGGCCCGACTCCGGTGAGGTCCTGCTGGACGGCAAGCGGATCGACCAGCTTCGCGAACCGGCCCGCAGCGAGCTGCGCCGCACCGCGTTCGGTTTCGTCTTCCAGTCCGGCCAGCTGCTGCCGGAACTGCCCGTCGACGAGAATGTCGCCCTGCCGCTGATGCTCGGCGGCACGGCGCGCCGGGCGGCCGTCGAGCAGGCCCGGCAGTGGTTCGGGCCGCTGGGTCTGCAGGGCCTGGAGGAACGGCGCCCGGGCCAGCTGTCCGGAGGCCAGGCGCAGCGAGTGGCCATCGCCCGCGCGCTGGTCGGCCGCCCGAAAGTGATCTTCGCCGACGAGCCGACCGGCGCGCTGGACCAGGCCACCGGCATGGACGTGATCCGCCTGCTGGTGGAGGTCAGCCGCCGCCAGGGCGCCGCCCTGGTCGTGGTCACCCACGACGCGAACGTGGCCCGCTGGTGCGACCGCACGGTGGAGGTCCGCGACGGGCGACTGGCCGGGGTCCAGGCCAGGCCGGAGACCGGGACCGACGCGAAGGCGGGGTACCGGCGATGAGGACACTGGACCGCACCACCTGGGCGCTGACCTGGCGGCTCACCCGGGCCGGCGGCCGCACCGGCCTGCTCGCCACCGGCCTCGCGGTCGCGGCGGCGGCCGTGTCCACCACACTGCTCCTGCTGTGCGTCGCGATGAACCTGGGCTTCCAGCACCGCGCGGACCGCGTCGACTGGCGAAATCCGGTGGAGTCCTCCCGCCCGGTGGCCGTCCAGGCGGTCGGCACGACGTTCACCCGGGGTGAGCCGGTCACCGTCGTGGACGTCGCACAGCTGCCCGGACACACCGCTCCCGCCCCGCCCGGCCTCGACCGCTTCCCCGCCCCCGGCGAACTGTGGGTCTCCCCCGCGCTCGGCGACCTGCTCGACCGGCTGCCCGCCGACCGCCACCCGGTCCCCGGCACGCCCACCGGAACACTGGGCCGCGCGGCGCTCGCCCACCCCGGCGAACTCGTCGCGGTGATCGGACACAGCCCCACCGACCCGGCGGTCACCGCCGAACGCGCGCCCGATCCGCGCCGGGCCGGAGACATCGCCTCCCCCACCCGCGTCGCCTCCTTCACCGGAACGCCGCTCACGGACGGCACCGGCAGGATGTACGAGTCCCTGGCGCGGCTCGCCACCGTCCTCGTCATCGTTCCGCTGCTGGTGCTGGCGGCCTCCGCCGCGCGGCTGTCGGTCTCCCGCCGTGATCAGCGGCTCGCCGCGCTGCGCCTGATCGGCGCCACTCCGGGCCGTATCGCCGGAATGACGGCCGCCGAGGCGCTGCTGACCGGGGCGGCCGGGGCCGTGCTCGGTGCCGTGGGGTACGGGCTGCTGCTGCCGGTGGCGGCGAGCCTGCCGCTCGCGGGCGGCTCCTGGTACCCGGCCGACCTGTGGGTCGGCGCACGACCGCTGCTGGCGGTGACGGCCGGGGTGATCACGCTGGTCGTCATCAGCGCGCTCGCCGGACTGCGTCAGGTGGTCGTCGGCCCGCTGGGCGTGGCACGCCGCTCCCGCAGCCGCGGGGCGAGCGCCGTACGGGCGGTGATCTTCGTGGCCGTGGTCGCCGTATACGGCTGGGTGACGAGGGAGTACGGCAGCGCCGACGTCGTGGCGCTGTACGCGTTCGCCGCACTCTTCCTCGCGCTGGCCGTGATCGGACCCTGGGTGGTCCGGCTGCTCGGCAGGATCGTCACCGCCCTGGCCAAGCGGCCGGCGACACTGCTGGCCGGGCGGCGGCTGCTGGACGACCCGAAGGCCGCCTGGCGGATCGTCTCCGGACTCACCCTGGCCGGTTTCGTCGCCGGATTCTTCGCCCTGCTCACCCTGGACTCCGCTCCTCCGTGGGGTGGACGGCCCGACCAGCTCGCCATCGCCGCCCCGGCCAGCAAGGTGACCCAGATGCGGACGCAGGCCGAACAGCGCCTGCACGCCGCCGGGGTGAGCGCCGTGGTCGGCGTGGACGACGGCTTCGTGGCCACGGCCCCCTACGACAGCCGCCAGATCACCGCCACCGTCTCCGGCGGCCCGGACGAACTGGACCGCGCCCGCACCGCACTGACCGGCCTGACACCCGACCAGTTCCCACTCACCACCACCGACGTGAACTGGTCCCAGGCACGATTCACCCAGGACTTCACCACCATCACCCGGGTCGTGCTCGTCGTGACCTTCACCGTCGCCATCACCTCCGCCGGCATCACCGCGGCCGCCAACGTCCTGGACCGCCGCCGCACCTACGCCCTGCTGCACCTGGCCGGAACCCCCCTGCGGGTCCTGGACACCGCCCGCAGCCGGGAGACCCTGATTCCGCTCACGGTACTGGCGGGCGGTGCTCTCGCGACGGGGCTGCTGTGCGGGGGAACGCTGACGCTGGCCGGCGGCGACTCGTCGTTCGACGCACGCGGCCTGATCATTCTCGCGGCGTGCTGCGCCGCCGGGTTCGCCGGGATCCTGGCGGCCGCCGGGCTGAGCCGTCCTCTGCTGCGCGCGGTCACCTGGCAGGCGGGGGCGCGGGGAGAGTGAGCGTTGCGGGGCTGAGCCCGACGGCTGGGCTCGGCCCGGCCCCTGCGGCACACGGAGCCGGCGTACGCCGCGCCAGGCATCCGGGCTTGGCCCGCATACCTCGACTTCTCGACGCAGCAGGTGGAATGACTGCGGCGGCGCTGGGGGCTTACGTGGTCTTCGAGGACGAGGCCGGTTTTGCGAACACCCCGCCGCGCTCTCGCACCTGGGGCCGCCGGGGGCGCACGCCGGTGGTGCGGGTGCGCGGCCGGTCCTGGCGCCGTATCTCGGTCGCCGCCCTGTGCTGCTACAAGCCGGGCGAAGTGTCGCGGCTGATCTACCGGCCGCGCCGGCACCGCAAGTACCGGGGCAAGGGGCGCAACGGCTTCGCCTGGAGCGACTATCGGGACCTGGTCGTGCGCGCCACATCCAACTCGGCGCCCCCATCGTCCTCATCTGGGACAATCTCGATACCCATCTCGCCGCCGGGATGCGCGGTACGCGGACGAGCATGGCTGGCTCACCATCGTGCAACTGCCGTCTTATGCACCGGACTTGAATCGGGCCGAGGGCATCTGGTCGCTGTTACAGCACCGCCCTGACCTCATCGACGGCTTTCTCAGCGGCACCAGACTCACGCTGGATCAGAGCCGCGCACGGCGATGAACCCCGGTCAGCGTCCGGGGTGCAGGCCGAGCCATCCCGGGGAGGGAGCTCCGGTCACCTCGCCGACGTAGAGAGCGAGCTGCTGCCTGAAGCGCTCGACGAGGCCGCGGTTCGCCATGAAGCCCTCGAAGCCGTCGAGGTGGGCGTTGCGGTACTCCCAGATGGGGCGGTAGCCCTCGTGGGGCTGGACGTCGGTGCGCACCGACCACATGTAGAAGTCGGACTGTGTCTGCTTCGACAGCCACCAGTTCAGGTACAGCTTCGCGGCGGCGGGATGTTGGGCGTGCCGGAAGATCGCGGCGCGCTGGGCCCAGGCCATGAACGGGTCGTGCTTCGGGATGACGAAGCGGGTCTTCACGCCCGGCGCGGGGGTCAGCATGCCGTCCGTGCCCAGTGCGACGGCGGCGCGGCCCGCCTCGACCCGGTCCGCGGGTTCCTGTGTACCACGCACCCAGGCCACGTCCTGGGCGGCGAACCGCCGCAGCCACTCCCAGCCGTACTTGTCGACGATGAGGCTGTACAGGTACAGCACCGCGTCGTCGTCGTTCGGGTATGTCGAGACGATCTTCCCCTTCCAGCGCGGGTCGAGGAGGTCCCGGGCCGAGGTGGGTGCCGTGCCGCCGGCTTTGTCGACGTTGTAGATGGTGGAGAAGGCGTCGACGAAGATGCCGGTCCATGCGCCGTCGGGGTCCTTGAAGGCCGGGTGGACGCGGGAGAAGCCGGCCGGCCTGTAGGGGAGCAGGGCGCCTTCGTGCTTCCAGCGGGGGAAGTCCTGCAGGGTCTGCAGTTGTACGACGTCCGGGACGAGAGTGCCGGTGGCGAGCTGGTTGTCGATGCGGGCGTCGTGGAACTTGCTGTAGTCCACCACGATGTTCAGCGTGATGCCGGGGAACGCCTTCTCGAAGGCGGCCTTGTTGCCGTCCTGCTGGGTGGCGGTGTCGCCGCCGGCGTAGACGGTGAGGGTGCCGCCCTCCGCCTTCGCCTCGCGGTACAGCTGTTTCAGGCTCTTGGTCTCCTCTCCGGACTTAGCGGCGTATCCCGTTCCGGTGCCCAATGCGGCCCCTGCGGCCGTGAGTGAACCTGCGGCGAGTACCTGACGTCGTCCGACCGGCATGGACGTTCCCTTTCAGCGCGGGGCTGCAGTGCGATGGCCGGGAAGGAAGATACCTTCCTGCGCAGCATTATTTCAACCTTCAAGCTGCCGATGAGGCTGGGTTTCTCAGCGATTTGACGTCCGATGTGTGGGCTGAGATTGCTGTATCGTCAGCTTTATGAGCGGACTGCTGAACGACAAAGCGGTCGTCCTGTACGGCGACATCCTGCGGCTGACGGACGCGATCGGCGGACGGGCCGAGCGCACCATCCGCGAGGCCTCCGGACTGGGGGGTTCCGAGTTCGAGGTGCTCCTGCGCCTGGCCCGCCACCCGGAGAACCGGACCACCAGCGCCCGCCTGGCCGAGGACCTGTCGTTCACGTCGGGTGGGCTGACCCGGCTGATCGCCCGCATGGAGGAGGCTGGGCTGCTCGCCCGCCACCCCCACCCCGACGACCGCCGCGCCGCGCTCCTCGAGGCCACCCCGAAAGGTCGTGAACTGCTGGAACGCGCCCTCGCCGCGCACGTCCCGCAGGTCACCGCCGACCTCGTGGAGCCGCTCACTCCGGTCGAGCGGCTGATCCTGCGCGAGCTGGTGACCAAGCTGTTGGCCCATTCCGCGCGCGGCACGGTGCAAGGGCCTGCACGGCCGTAACCGTCCAGCTTCGCCCTGCAACCCTCCAGCCCCTCGCCCCCGAAACGCATCTGGTAACGAACGGAGCACCCCTATGAAGATCCTCTTGATCGGCGCCACCGGCATGATCGGCTCCCGCATCGCCGCGGAGGCGCTGAGCCGCGGCCACGAGGTGACCGCCGCGACCCGCTCCGGCTCGGCCGCCGCCCTGCCCGAGCACCCGGCACTGACCCCGCTGACCCTCGACGCCTCCACGCCCGGCAAGGTGGCCCAGGCCGCCGCCGGGCATGACGCGGTGATCTCCGCCGTCTCCCCGCCCCGCGACGGCTCCGACCCGGCCGCACCCCTGCTGGCGACGTACACCTCCCTGGTCGAGGGGCTGCGCATCGCGGGCGCGCACCGCCTGCTGGTGGTCGGAGGGGCGGGCAGCCTGAAGACCTCCTCGGGCCGGGACCGGGTCGACACCCCGGACTTCCCTGCGATGTACAAGGCCGAGTCGCTCGCCCAGCGCGAGGTGCTGCGCCTGCTGCGAGCCGAGGTGACCGACCTCAACTGGACGTATGTCTCCCCCGCCGACGAGATAGCCCCCGGCGAGCGCACCGGCACCTTCCGTCTCGGCGGCGACGACATGCTGATCGCGGCGGACGGCACCAGCTTCATCAGCGCCGAGGACTACGCGGTCGCCCTGGTCGACGAGGCCGAGAAGAGCACGGCGATCCGCCGCCGCATCACCGTCGCGTACTGACGGACATCGCTCGAGGGCGTCGGGTTCGGCATCAGGCTGACCGGCGGTGCCGAGGCGACGGTGTCGGTGCCCCTGCGCGCTGGGGGCGCGGGGACACGCACGGGCAGGCCCCCGATCGAAAGCGGCGCCGGGTTGTGCGACAAGGTGCCCATCACGACGGTCACCGGCCCGGCCGCGCTGGAGACGATCGGGTGACCTCGGCGATGCAGCGAAGGGCTTCGCGCTGGAACGCCACAAGGACGTCCTTCATCGGATCCCCGCGCTCGACGAGAACGGACGGGCGCCGCGCTCATGCCGGGGACACCGCGGATCCGTGATCACCGAGGTGTCAGACGCTCCTGAGTTCCGGCAGCCCACGCTTGGGAGGCGGGAACGAGCTCAGCGGAAGTGCCGGACCCGGGTCGTGCCCGCCGGGGCGTACCGCGGGCTCCGCCGCGCCGGGCGTGCCGAGCATCGGGCTGTCGCGGTAGCTGTCGAACGTGCTGAAGAGGAAGGGTGGTTCGGCACAGTGGGGGGGGCGCCCAGGCCGTGTGCCTCATGCCCGGCCCGGTGGTCGAATTGGTAGGCGTAGGTCGAGTTGCCGCGGGAGGCGTGGCGGTCGGCGATGCGCAGCGCTCCCTCCCGGTGGAACAACTCCTGACCGCCTACGGCAAGCCGGCAGCCGGCCGCGGCTGTCCGTAGTCCGCTGATACGTCATCCTGCAATGGCTGGTCAGTCCTGGCAGCCGCATCCTGAAGCGGCCTTGGCTTCGGCCACCGTGGTCGATGGATCGGCGGCGCGTTCATCCGGGTTGCAGCAGGCGGCCACGCCACAGCACGCGTCCATTGCCGCGCCTGAGGCGCCCGGCTCAGCGGCGTCGGAGGGCTTCACCGCGCGGACGATCGCGGAGTGCATGCCGTCGGCGACCGGGTGGGTCGGGGTGATCTCGACGTCGGTGAACCCTGCGGCTTCGAGACCGGTGCGGTACTCGGCGAAAGAGAGTGCGCCGGCGATGCAGCCGACGTAGTCACCGCGTTCGGCCCGCTGCTCGGTGGTGAGGTTGTCGTCGGCGACGACGTCCGAGACGCCGAGCCGGCCGCCGGGCCTGAGCACGCGGAAGGTCTCGGCGAACACGGCGGGCTTGTCGGTCGACAGGTTGATCACGCAGTTGGAGATGACGACGTCGATCGTGTGCGCGGGCAGTGGTATGGCCTCGATGGTGCCCTTGAGGAATTCGACGTTGGTCGCGCCGGCCTTCGCCGCGTTGGCGAGGGCCAGGGCGAGCATCTCGTCGGTCATGTCCAGCCCGTACGCCTTGCCGATGGGGCCGACGCGGCGGGCGGAGAGCAGGACATCGATGCCGCCGCCGGAGCCGAGGTCCAGGACGTGCTCCCCCTCGCGGAGTTCGGCGACGGCGGTGGGGTTGCCGCAGCCCAGGGAGGCGGCGACCGCTTCGGCGGGGAGGGCGTCGCGCTCGTCGGCGGCGTACAGCGTGGAGCCGAAGTTCTCGTCGACCTCGACGGGCTCGGGCCCGCAGCAGGCAGCGCCGCCCCCGGTGACCTTCGTGGCTGCGGCGGCGTACCGCTGACGGACGGTTTCGCGCAGGTCCGTGGACTGCTCGCTCATGGCGTCGCTCCTCGGAGAGGCATTAATGCAATCTTGAACCTTGAATTGAAAAACGTCAATATAGAGAGATGTTAAAACAGCCAGGAGGCGATGGGCGAATCCGGGATCGGCAAGACCCACCTGGACAGGGCATCGGTGTCGCAGCCTGGGGAGCGACGGCGCTTGCGTCGCCGGATAACCCCTGACCGGCCGGAATGACTTCTGTGGCGAACGGTCCGTCCGCAAGTCCCTGTCAAGCCTTAGGGAAATCCCCACGGTTCACTGCAGTCGACCCGCGAGCGTGAACTCTCAAGTAGCGTCTGCGGACGCTCCGCTCCATCGGCCTCCCCACCCCCCGCCGGACGCCGAGGCACTCGCGGACTTCCTCGCCGCGAGTACGCAGAGGGCGCCACTCGACTTCACATGCACCACCGGATGAGAGGGACCTACACAGCATGCGATCCATCAACCGACTGACAACCTCAGTCGTCGGAGCGGCCGTGCTCCTGGGCTGCGTCTCGGGA
>NZ_JBNGGG010000100.1:0-11222 GCF_049974585.1 Streptomyces sp. UG1
GCACCGGACGCCGTTTCCTCACCCCCGCCGCCCCTAACCATTCCCGTCCCTGGGGGCTGCCGCCTCTGGCTCGCGACTCCGCGGAGCGGCAGCCATCGGGTTGATACTGGGCGCTCAGGCGCCCTGTGCGTCGGGTTCCCGGTAGGGGTTACCCTCCGCAGGGGTCACAGCCCAGTAGGTCTCGACCATGGATTTGAACTGACGGTGTGTGGGATTCAGGCCTGTGTGTTTCAGCGCCCAAATCTCAACCGGAGCAGGGTCGTTGTCCCGCGCTGGGGCTTCCGCGCCGCACGCGATGCACACCTGTCCATGGCTGCCGCTATTGCTGCGGGCGGAAGGTGGTCTGAATATTCGGCAGAGTACGTCTCGGTTTATATAGTCGGTAATGGGCCTATTTCGACTCCACTTTGCCGGGTCTTCGAAGTTGAGCGGTGGCTCAGTCATGAGCGAGTGGCCGATTTGGGCCACCGGCAACCCCAGTTCCGCCTGTTCACGGCCGTCGAAGCCGACCCGAACGGGCCAGTTGCCGATCCCCGCGAAGGGCGAAGCCGCACGGCTGTCGGCTTGCGGACCGCTCAAGTTTGAAGATCCACTTCGTCCCTTCAGGATGGGAGGGGTAGGGGTGGCAGGGGCGAAAAAGGGCGGCTACAGCAACCCTGCTCCGGCCAGAAACTTCCCCACCCGCTCCACCTCCTCCGGCGACAACGGCACCTGAGGCTCCGCCGTCGCCGGGCAGTCGATCACGCCCCGCAGGTGCAGGGCCGCCTTGAAGGCGCCGATGGCCGAGGATCCGGAGCCCATACGGGCGGGGTCGCCGACGGCCACCAGACCGAACAGGGCGCACAGGCGTTCCTGTTCGGCCCGCGCCCTGTCCCGGTCACCGGCACGGCACAGCCGGTCGAGGCGGACGTAGCCGTGGGGGTCGACATTGGCGAGCCCCGGCACCGCCCCGTCCGCACCGACCGCGAGCGCCGCGTCGACGATCAGCTCGGAGCCGGTCAGCACGCTGAAGCCCTTCAGGCCGGGTCGGTTGCGGACGCCCACGGTGACCTGGCGGAAGGCGGCGAGGTCACCGCTGGAGTCCTTCAGGCCCGCCAGCGTCCCCTCGGCGGCGAGGTCGAGGACCACCTCGGCGGGGAGTTTGGTGTGGACGGCGGGCGGGAGATCGTATGCGATCACCGGGACCGGGGACGCCGCCGCGATCAGGCGGTAGTGGCGGGCGATCTCGGCGGGGTGGGTGCGGGCGTAGAAGGGGGCCGTGGCGACGACCGCGTCCGCGCCCGCCTGCGTGACCTCCCGTACGTGGTCCAGGACCCTCGGCGTCGTCATGTCGATCACGCCAGCCAGCACGGGCAGCTCGCCGGCCACATGCCGTACCGCCGTCTCCACCACCAGCCGCCGCTGCCGGTCCGTCAGATACGCCACCTCCGACGTCGAGCCGAGCACGAACAGGCCGTGCACCCCGCCCGCCATCAGATGGTCGAGCAGCCTGCGCAGTGACGGGACGTCCACCTCGCGGTCCGGTGTCAGGGGCGTGCAGACGGGTGGGACGACACCGGTGAGCGGGGTGGGCATCATGATCAAGGCTCCCTGGAACTGTGGCTCTGTCGTACGAGGTCGCGCGTCGCCTCGCCCTCCTCCACCGGATGGTGACACCTGTAACGGTGCTCGGGGCGAGACGCGGCCGAGAAGTCCGGCATCACTTCCGCGCATACCTCGTTCGCCTTCCAGCACCGCGTCCTGAAGGGGCACCCGCTCGGCGGACGCGTCGCCGACGGGACCGGGCCGACCAGCGGGATCGGGTCGATGGGGTCCAGCAGGCCGGGGGTCGCGGAGAACAGGGCGCGGGTGTACGGGTGCCGGGAGCCGTCGGTGACGTCGGCCGCCGGGGCCTCCTCCACGATCCGGCCCAGGTACATCGTGATCACCCGGTCGCTCATCCGGCGTACCGTCTGGATGTCGTGCGAGACGAACACCAGGGCCAGGCCCAGCCGCTCCTTCAGGTCGAGCAGGAGGTTCAGGATCTGGGCGCGCACCGACACGTCCAGCGCGCTCGTCGGCTCGTCCGCCACCACCAGATCGGGGTCCAGGGCGAGCGCGCGGGCGATGGCGACGCGCTGGCGCTGCCCGCCCGACAGCTGGCCCGGCAGGGCGTCGGCCAGGGCGCGGGGGAGGCCGACCAGGGACATCAACTCCCTTACCTTGTCCTCGCGTTCGCGTTTGGTGCCGCGCTCGTGCACGTCCAGCGGGTCCCGCAGTATCTGGCGGACCGGCAGGCGGCGGTTCAGCGCCGTCGACGGGTCCTGGAAGATCATCCCGGTTCCGGCGCCGACCGCCGTCCTGCGCTCGGCCGGGCTCATGGTCCACAGGTCCCGCCCTCGCAGGGCCACCGTTCCGGACGTCGGCCGCTGCACGCCCACCAGCACCTTCGCCAGCGTCGACTTCCCGCACCCCGACTCGCCGACCACACCCACCGTCTCGCCGGGCGCGATGACGAGATCGGCGCCGGTCAGGGCGTACACCTTGTCCCGCGTGAACAGGCCGCCGCTGCGCGCCTTGTGCACGACGTGCGCGTCGGACAGCTCCACCAGCGCGTTCACCGTACTCAATTGACGACCCCGCTTTCCGAGCGATCCGTGGGCGCCAGAACGATCGCCGGGTGATGGCAGGCCGCGGTGTGGGTCGGGGTCCCCGTCAGGACGGGTGCCGTCGTCCGGCACACCTCGCTGGCCAGCGGGCAGCGGTCCGCGAAGCGGCAGCCCGCCGGGAAGTCGGCCGGAGACGGTACGACGCCCTTGATCTGCGTCATCCGCTCCTGCGCCGATTCCAGGGACAGCACACTGCCCAGCAGTCCGCGCGTGTAGTGGTGCGCCGGTGCCTCCACCAGGTCCGCAGTCACGCCCGTCTCGACGATCTGACCGCCGTACATCACGACCACCCGGTCGGTGACGTCCGCGATCAGCGCGAGGTCGTGCGAGACCAGGATCAGGGCGAAGCCCAGCTCCTCCCGCAGCCTGAGCAGCAGCTCTATGATCTGCGCCTGCACGGTGACGTCCAGCGCGGTCGTCGGCTCGTCGGCGACGATCAGCTTCGGGGCGCGGGACAGGGCCATGGCGATCAGGACGCGCTGGCGCTGGCCGCCGGAGAGTTCGTGCGGGTAGCTGCGCAGGGTGCGTTCGGGGTCGAGGCCGACCAGCGTCAGCAGTTCGTGCGGGGTACGGCGGCCGCCGCGCCGTACGACCTGTTTGAGCTGGGCCCGGATCGTCATCGCCGGGTTCAGGGACGACAGGGCGTCCTGGTAGATCATCGCCATCTCGTGGCCCAGCAGCCGTCGCCGTACGCGCATCGGCTCACCCACCAACTGCCGCTGGTTGAAGCGGACATGGCCGCGCACCCGGGCGCCCTTCGGCTCCAGGCCCATCACCGCGAGCGCGGTCAGCGACTTGCCGCAGCCGGACTCGCCGACCAGGCCCAGCACCTCGCCGGGCTGCACCTCGAAGCTGATCCCGTCGACGATGTCCACGCCGGCATGACGGCTCTCGAACCCGATCGCCAGGTTCTCCACCGCCAGTACCGGCTGCCGTCCCTCGGGGAGCGGTCGGGCCCGTGAGCGCAGCCGCGCCGCCGCCTCCGTCAGGCCGGGTAGCTGGAGCACCTCGCCGCTGCCGGGTTCGGGGGCCTGAAGGCGGTCGTGCTCGTCCTTCACGTCGACCTCGCGCGCCGACGGTGCCGCCCACGCGTCCGACACGCCCTCGGAGAGGATGTTCAGGGACAGGACGGTCACCAGCATCAGCAGGCCGGGGAAGACCGTCGCCCACCAGCCGCCGGTCAGCACCATGTTCTTGCCGTCGGCGATGACGCTGCCCCAGGAGGGGTCGGGCGGCCGGACGCCCGCGCCGATGAAGGACAGCGACGCCTCGAAGACGATCGCCTCCGCCACCTGCACCGTGCAGAACACCAGCACCGGCGCCGCGCAGTTGATCGCCACGTGCCTCAGTACGATGTGCGGCGTCCGGGCACCGATGACGCGTTCCGCCGTGACGTAGTCCTCGCCGTACTGATCGAGGACGTTCGCCCGTACGACCCTCGCCACCGGCGGTGTGAACAGGAACGCGATCGCGCAGATCAGGACCGTGATGCCGCCGCCGAAGACCGCCACCAGCACGGCGGCCAGCGCGATGCCCGGGAACGCCATCACCACGTCCAGGCAGCGCATCAGCGTCTCGTCGACCGCCTTGCGCGAGGTCGCCGCGAGGGCGCCGATCAGGGCGCCGACCACGAGCGCGAGCCCGGTCGCGCCGAGGCCGATGGCCAGCGACCAGCGGGCGCCGTACATCAGCCGGCTGAGGATGTCCCGGCCGAGGCTGTCCTGGCCCATCCAGTGCTCGGCGGACGGGTGTCCGGTGCCGTCCACGGGCGGCTGCTGGTCGAGCGGGTCGTGCGGGGCGAGGACCGGGGCGAGCACCGCCATCAGGACCACGACGGCCAGGAAGCAGACGGCCACCTTCGACAGCGCCGGCAGCTTGCGCCAGCCGCGCAGGCGGATGCCGGGCCGGGACAGCGCCTCGGCCAGGCGCTTGCGGTTGAACGTCACGTCGCCTCCCGCAGTCGCGGGTTGACCAGCAGATACAGGATGTCGATGACGAGGTTGACGACGACGAAGCCGATCGCCGTGGTGAGGACCACGCCCTGGACCACCGCCGGGTCACCGTTCTTCACGGCCTCGATCATGAGCTTGCCCATCCCGGGGAGGGAGAAGATCGTCTCGATGACGACCGCGCCGCCGAGGAGATAGCCGACCCGCAGGCCGAGGACGGTCAGCGGGTTGATGAGGGCGTTGCGCAGCACGTTCCGGCCCACGACCACCCGCGGCGGCAGACCGCTGCCGATCGCCGTCCGCACGTAGTCCTTGTCCAGCTCCTCCACCACCGACGTGCGCACGATCCGGGTCAGTTGCGCCGCCACCGGCAGCGACAGCGCGAAGGCCGGCAGGGTCATCGTCTTCAGCCAGCCGGTGAAGGAGTCGGCCGGGTTGATGTAGCCGCCGGTCGGGAACCAGCCGAGGTCGACGGCCAGGTACTGGATCATCAGCAGCGCCAGCCAGAAACCGGGGGCCGCGACTCCGGTGAGGGAGACGACGCGGATGATCTGGTCGGGCAGCCGGTCGCGGTAGATGGCGGCCGTCACGCCGCCGATCAGCGCCAGGACGACCGCGATGCCGAGGCCCATGAAGGTGAGCTGGAGGGTGAGCGGCAGCGCGGTGGTGACCTGGTCGACGACCGGCGCCCGGGTCAGGGCGCTGATGCCCATGTCACCGTGGAGCAGATCGCCGACGAAGGCGACGTAGCGGACGGGCAGCGGATCCAGCAGGCCGTTCTGCTCGCGGAAGTCGTGCAGCTGCTGGGGTGTGGGGTTGGCGCCCTGGAAGAACGCGGACGCCGGGTCGACGTCCGAGAACCGCATGACCAGGAACACGAACAGCACGATGCCGAGCATCAGCGGCACGAGCAGGGCGATGCGGCGGGCCAGGATCCTGACGACGGTGACCACGGAGAGGGCTCCCGATGCGGGGTCAGGCCCACTTGGCCTGGAGGAGGTTGATGCCGGGGTACGGCTGTGCCCTTATCCCGGTGAGCTGCTGGGGGTTCCAGGCCGTCATCAGCTCGTTGTGGACGACCGGGTAGAGCACCGCCTGCTCGGCGACGACGTCGATGTAGTCCTGGATCATCGTCTTCTTCTTGTCGGTGTCCGGCTCCCGGGTCGCCCGGTCCATGTCCTTGAAGAGCGCCTTGGCGACGGAGTCGTCGGCCCACCGCGTGTACTGCATCCACAGGTTCTCGGGGCCGTAGTTGTAGTGCATGATCAGGTCCGCGTCGAGGCCGAACTGGTTGGGGTTCGAGGCCGCGGCGACCACCTGGTAGTCCTGCTTCTGGTCCATCTTGGTGAAGACGGCCGTCGTCTCCTGCGGGGACAGGGTGGTCTGCACGCCGATCGCGTCCCACGACGACTTGATGGTCGGCAGGCAGTCCACGATCCAGCTCACGTTGACGGCCAGGATCTCGATCTTCAGCCCGCTGACCCCGGCCTCCTTCAGCAGCGCCTTCGCCTTGTCGGGGTCGTGGTCGTAGACGGTCTTGGCTCGCCGGTAGCTGGGGTTGGACTCGTTGAGGAAGGAGGAGGAGGCCTTCCCGTGCCCCTTCAGCGCGACCTCGATCATCTTCTCGGTGTCGATGGCGTAGTGCAGGGCCTGGCGCACCCGGACGTCGTCGAAGGGCTTGTGCCTGGTGTTGAACATCAGGAAGAGGTTGTTCATCCCGGCGCCGCCCGCGACCGTCAGCCCGCCGCTCTCCAACTGCCCGATGTTGGCGTACGGGATGTTGTCGGCGATCTGCGCGCCCGCGCTGGCGCCCGAGATCCTGGCGACGCGGGGGGCCGCGTCCACGATCGTCAGCCAGTTCATCTTCTTGAAGGCGGGCTTGCGCGGGCCGTTGTAGTCGGCGAACGCCTCGAAGGTGGTGTTCGACTTCGGGTGGTGCGCGGTCTGCCGGTAGGGCCCCGAGCCGATCGCCTTGCCCTTGATGGCGTCGTCCCAGCCACCCGGCCGGGAGAACACGTGCTTGGGCATGATCTTCGCGAGGGTGAGCCGCGCAAGCCCGTCGGGGAAGGGGAACTTGAGCACCAGCTCGACGTTCTGCGCGTCGATCTTGCGCACTTCCTTCAGCCAGCTCGCGAAGAAGCCCTTGGCGAGGGTCTGGGTCTTGGGGTCGAGGATCCGGTCGAAGACGAAGACGACGTCGTCGGCGGTGACCGGCTTGCCGTCGTGGAACGTGGCGCCCGCGCGCAGCGTGAACGTCCAGGACGTGGCATTGGGGTCGGCCGGCACCTGGGTGGCGAGCGCGGCGTACGGCTCCCGCGAGATCGGGTCGGTGTCCAGCAGCCCCTCGTAGATGTGGTTGTTGGCGGCCATGCAGAAGGCGGACGCCGTCTGGGTGGGGTCCCAGCTCCCGTCGTTGCCGTAGCCGATCACCGCGGTGAGCGTCCGGTCCTGGCCGCCGCCCCCGCCGGTCTCGTTCGTGGACTGGGGCCCCGACGAACAGGCCGACAGCGACGCGGAGACGGCGGCGGCCGCGCCCAGCGCGCCGGTGTACTTCAGGAACGACCGGCGGTGCAGCGCCGGCACGTCGTGGGTCACGTCGCGCACGGGTCCTCCAGCGGAGAAAGAGCTCGGAAGCGGCTCGGAAGCGGCTCGGAAGGATCTCGGGATGTTTGAGGAGATACGACGTCCTACGTCCTGACGGTCAGCGCGACCATAGGTGGGGCGATGAGGGCGGTCAAGAGATCTCACACGAATGGCGCATCTGCCACAGGTCGGACCAATGGTGCTTTGAAATGGCGCGAGTTGATTCCTCGTCAGGGGCCTATCCGGCGGACATGGGACGTGGGACGTCCAGGTGCGCGTACCATGCGCCGCATGCCGGGGCAGCCCAGGAACAGCCGTACGTCTCGTACGTCCGAGGAGTCCAGGAACAGCCGGATCCAGCGCCAGGTCATGCAGCTGATCATCGACCGCAGGCTCCAGGCCGGCGCCCTCCTGCCCACCGAGGCCGAGCTGATGGAGGACCTCGGCGTCAGCCGCAACTCCGTGCGTGAGGCGCTCAAGGCGCTGCAGGCCCTCGACATCGTGGAGATCCGGCACGGCTACGGCACGTATGTCGGCGAGGCGTCCCTCACTCCCCTGATCGACGGTCTGACCTTTCGCACGCTGGCCCGGCACGACCATGACGACTCCGGGGCGCTGGCCGAGATCCTCCAGGTGCGGGAGGTGCTGGAGGAGGGGCTGATCCGGCGGGTGGCGGCGACGGTGACGGAGGCCGAGCTGGACCGGCTGGAGGCGGTCGTGTCGAGGATGGAGGCGGCCGGGCGGGCGGGGCGGCCCTTCCCCGACCTGGACCGCGATTTCCACGAGCTGCTGTACGCCTCGCTCGGCAACGACCTCGTGCCGCAGCTTCTGGCCGCTTTCTGGACGGTCTTCCGTCGCGTCAACGGCGCCCGCGGCCGCCCCGACGACCCCTCACCCGAACTCACCGCCCGCTGGCACCGGGACATCGTCACGGCCCTGCGCACCGGGGACGTCGAGGGGGCGCAGCATGCGATGGCGGTCCATTTCCGGGGCATCGAGGCACGGGCGCGACGGCTCGGCTGACGGCGGTGCGACATCGCGACGCGCAGAGTTCTTGCCGCCGATTCGGCCACTCGACCGCCTATTCTTGCGAACGCTCGAACTTTTGATCTAGCGATGCTGGAAGGAAACCGTGTGAGCGGGAACTTAGTGCGGGGATTCGCGGTGGTCTCTGCCACTGCGGTCACCACTGTCGGCGCCGTTGCGGGAGCTGCCCAGAGCAGCACCGGCCAGTCGGTGAACGACACCGAAGCGACAGCGAGCAACTCGACCCTCCTCGCGGACTTACCCGCGGGGCAGCAAGCTCAGGTGCCGTCGGCCTCCCTGACTCAGCAGGCCGACTCGCAGACCATCGCCGCGGACAACAGTGCGAGGAAGACCGCGGCGGAGGCGGCCCGCAAGCAGGCCGCGAAGGACGCGATCGCCAAGCAGAAGGCCGCGGCCGAGCAGAAGGCCCTCGAGGAGGCCAAGGAGCGCGAGGAGGCGCGGCAGAAATCCAGCCGGTCGTCGACGGACTCCTCGGCGACGAACATCTCCAGCCCCCCGGCGCAGTCCTCGTACACCGCTGCCCAGGTCAAGGCCATCGCACAGCAGATGGTGCCCGGCGATCAGTTCCAGTGCTTCAGCAACATCGTGCAGCACGAGTCCGGCTGGAATTACAAGGCGGTCAACCCCTCTTCCGGGGCCTACGGTCTCGTACAGGCCTATCCCGGCTCCAAGATGTCGTCTGCCGGAGCCGACTGGCGGACCAATCCGGCCACGCAGATCAAGTGGGGCCTGAACTACATGAACGACCGCTATGGCAGTCCCTGCGACGCCTGGACGTTCTGGCAGGCCAACGGCTCCTACTGAGCCGACGCCGCTCAGGCCGCTCAGCCCTGGGCAGCTCCTCACCGTTCTAAGGGTGAGGAGCTGCCGCATGTGGGTCGGTCGGCCCGGCGCCGTAGCGGCACCGGCACCGGCACCGGCACCGGCACCGAGCGGGCCCTCGGCCCAACTTCCGTGATACACCGGGAAGATCAGCGAAACGTGAGCAGAGAGGACACTGGTCCATGGTCCGACCGACGACCTCGACTCCCCTCCCGGGCGACACGAAGGTACTGTCCATCGGGCTGCACCCGAGTGCGCTCGACTACAGCCGGATGCCCGACGGCCTCGACGAGGCGGTGCTCACTGCCCGGATCGAGGCGGCGAACGCGGCGCTGCGCGAAGCGGGGTTCGATGCTGTTCCGTGCCTGATCGACATCTCTCCGGACCGCGCCGAGGCGACTGTCCGGGAGCAGCTCCAGGAGCACGCGTTCGGCTTGGCGATGATCGGCGGTGGCGTGCGGATGCTGCCGGAGAACACCCTGCTGTTCGAGCGGCTTGTCAACCTCCTCGCCGAGGCGGCACCCGGGATCCGGCTGTGCTTCAACACGACGCCGGAGGACACGGTCGAGGCGCTGAGGCGGTGGATCCAGGCGTAGACGAGGGGTGGCCTACCAAGAGCCGTCTGCATACCTGTCGCATGCGCGACGTCGCCGCCCGCGCGCGGGTCTCACTGGGCGCCTCACCGCGCCGAAGCACGGATCTGGGTCGCGTTCATCGCTCAGGCAGCTGTCAACCAGCCACTCGCCGGCCCGCTGAGAACCAGCTACACGGCCCTCCAGAACGTCCTCGTCCGCCTCATCACGGAGGCCACCGAGGGCGGCTCGGCCGACGAAGGCACCACGCCGCCCGACCCGCGGCACGAGGCTTGCACGCTGCTGGAAGTCCTGCGTGCGCACCTGGCCGGCCTCTGGCGGCGCCTCGGCGCCACTCGCCCCCTAAAGGCTGTCTGACACTCAGGGCACTCATCGCCTCGCGCGTGCCGTGCGCAGGCGTCGGAAACCGTGCAAGGCGGACGTCGTGGTCATAGCCTCGGTCCGCGAACAGCGGGTCGGGGCTGCGGCGCGGCCGTCCGACGTGGCCTGTCCGGTTCCTAGCGTCTCGGTCCGGTGGCATAGGCCAGCGGGGGTGCGATCGCTTGCGCGTCGGCTCCCTCGCCGACCCATAGCCCGATGAAGAGCGCGGCGGTCGCTTCCAGGAGTCCGGCTCGTTCGAGACCGCCGGCGGCCACCGGTTCGCAGCCGGCATGTCCCACCAACTGGTGGACAAGTGCGAGAGCCGTCTCGTCGTCTCCGCAGACCGGAACGGCCAATGGCCGGCCGTCGAAGATGGGCGGCGACATGCGCCACACGTCCTCGTGGCAGAGGTTGAACGCCTTGACCACATGAGTTCCCGGTGCCGCCGCGGCCAGTTGCTGTGCGGCCGAGCGGCCGCCCGGTGTCAGCAGCAGGAAGCCCGGACCCACCGGATTGGAACAGTCGATCAGCACCTTGCCGTCCAGGACCGCCCGCAGTTCCCGCACCACGCTCGCCCCCGCGCCGAAGGGCAGCGCGGCCAGCACCACCTGACCGAACTCGGCCGCCGCGCGGAGACTGGCAGGCTTCGCGCTACCCCCGACGCGCCTCGCGAGCCGCTCCGCCTTGTGCACGTCCCGTCCTCCGATGGCCACGTCGTGCCCGGCCCGGACCCAGTGGGTGGCCAGCGCGTCCGCCATGTTGCCCGTGCCCAGTACGCCGATTCTCATCACGCAATTCCTTCCAGGACCTGATCGGACCGTTCGCAACGACGCTAGAAGACCCGTCGGGCACCATTTGGTACGTGACGACCGACGCTTTCCTCGCCGACTGCCGCGCCCGCCTGGCCTTCGACCTCCTGTCCAACACCTGGAACGCCGTCGTGCTCTGGGCACTGCGCGACCGCCCCAGACGCCCGGTCGAACTGCGCGAGCAGATCGGAGGGATCAGCTCCAAGGTCCTCACCGAGACGCTGCGGCGCTTGCAGTCCAACGGCTTGGTGCACCGGCAGGCGCACGCCGGAGCGCCACCGCGCGTCGAGTACGAACTCACCGCCCTGGGCCGGACTTTGCTGGCACCCATCGAGGCTGTCGGAGCATGGGCCTTCGAGCATGGCGACGAGGTCATGGCCGCCCAGGAAGCCGAATGACAAGGGGCCGTAT
>NZ_JBNGGG010000101.1:0-10776 GCF_049974585.1 Streptomyces sp. UG1
GTGAAGTGGCTGCGCCCGGTGGCCAGCGTGGACGCCACCCGCACCGCATCCACAGCGGAGGCGGCCACGAAGTCCCGCAGACGTGCGGCCTGTTCGTGCAGCGCGGTCTCGGTCTTGCCGGACACCAGCCACGGCACCACCGGCAGCGCGGCCTCGACCGGCGTGTCCTCGACGGCAGGCGCAGCTTCCAGGATCACGTGCGCATTCGTCCCGCTGACACCGAAGGACGACACTCCGGCGCGACGCGCATGCCCGGTCTCCGGCCAGGGGATCGCGTCGGTGAGCAGGGCGACGGCGCCTTCGTCCCAGTCGACGTACGGGGAGGGGGCTTCGGAGTGGAGGGACTTGGGCAGGACGCCGTGGCGCATGGCCATGATCATCTTGATCATGCCGCCGGCCCCCGCGGCGGCAACGGCGTGCCCGATGTTGGACTTGACGGAGCCCAGCCACAACGGCCGGTCGTCGGGCCGCTCCTGCCCGTACGTGGCGATGAGGGCCTGTGCCTCGATCGGGTCACCGAGTGAGGTCCCGGTGCCGTGGGCCTCGACGGCGTCGATGTCGGCCGGAGTGAGGTGGGCGTTGGCCAGGGCGGCCTGGATGACGCGTTGCTGGGAGGGACCGTTGGGGGCCGTCAGGCCGTTGCTGGCACCGTCCTGGTTGATCGCCGTACCGCGGACCAGAGCGAGGACCCGATGTCCGTTGCGCCGGGCGTCCGAGAGCCGTTCGAGGACGAAGGTCGCCGCGCCCTCACTCCAGGCGACGCCGTCGGCGGCGGCGGAGAAGGACTTGCAGCGGCCGTCGGGGGCGAGCCCGCGCAGTCGGCTGAACTCCTGGAACATGCCGGGCGTCGCATGCACCGTCGCCCCACCGACGAGGGCCAGAGGGGACTCGCCGTCGCGTAGCGACTGGCACGCGAGGTGCAGCGCGACCAGCGAGGAGGAGCATGCCGTGTCGACACTGAACGCAGGGCCCTCCAGCCCGAAGGTGTAGGCGATGCGGCCGGAGGCGACGCTCGGCGAACTGCCCGTCAGCAGGTAGCCCTCGACGTCTTCGGGGCCGCGGTGGCCGAGCAGCGAGTACTCTCCGGCGGAGATGCCGATGAACACGCCGGTGCTGCCGCCGCGCAGCGTGGCCGGATCGATCCCCGCCCGTTCCAGGGCCTCCCAACTGGTCTCCAGCAGGAGCCGCTGCTGCGGATCCATGGCCAGTGCCTCGCGCGGGCTGATCCCGAAGAACGCGGCGTCGAAGCGGTCGGCGTCGTGCACGAAGCCGCCGTGCCGGCCGTACGTCTTGCCCGGGGCCTTCGGGTCGGGGTCGTAGATGCCGTCGATGTCCCAGCCGCGGTTGGTGGGGAACTCCGAAATCCCCTCGCGGCCTTCGACGACCAGCTCCCACAGGTCTTCCGGTGAGGAGACGCCGCCCGGGTAGCGGCAGGCCATGCCGACGATCGCGATGGGCTCGTCGGTCGCGGCGGACGCGGTACGGGTGGCTCCCGCAGCGGATCGGTGGGCGGGCCCGTCCGCCGTGGCTTCGAGCTTGGTGCTCAGGTAGCAGGCGAGCGCGGTGGCGGTCGGGTAGTCGAAGAGGGCGGTGGCCGGCAGTCGCAGTCCGGTGGCGGTGTTGAGGTGGTTGCGTAGTTGGACGGCGGTGAGTGAGTCGAAGCCGAGGCCTTGAAACGCCTGGTCGGGATCGATTGCGTCCACCGTGTCGTGGCCGAGTGCGTCGGCGGCGTGGCGGCGAACCAGATCCAGCAGTATCCGGTGCCGCTCGGCCGTGTTCCTGCCCGCCAGGTCCTGCTGGAGCCGTGAGGTCTCGGCCGCCGCGCGCTGAGCCGTGCGTCGGGCGCGGGCCCGGGGGGTGGTGGTGAGCCTGGCGGGGATGAGCAGCGGCGTGTGCACGCCGGCGGTGAGGGTGGTGGTCAGCAGGGCCAGCGCCTGGTCGGGGGAGAGGGGTTGCACTCCCTTGCCGGCGATGCGGTGGTGGTCGCTCGTGGCGAGAGCGCCGGCCATGCCGCCATCGGCCGTCCACGGTCCCCAGGCGAGGGAGGTGGCGGGCAGGCCCTGTGTGTGGCGGTGTGCGGCGAGGGCGTCCAGGAAGGTGTTCGCGGCGGCGTAGTTGGCCTGCCCGGGGTTGCCCAGCACACCGGCCGCGGAGGAGAAGAGGACGAAGGCCGTGAGGTCGTGGTCCTGGGTGAGGTGGTGGAGGTTCCAGGCGGCGTCGGCCTTGGGGCGCAGGACGGTGTCGAGGCGGTCCGGGGTCAGGGACTGCACGGTGGCGTCGTCGAGTACGCCGGCGGCGTGGATGACGGCGGTGAGGGGGTGCTCGTCGGGAATGCCGGCCAGCAGTGCGGTCAGGGCCTCGCGATCCGCGGCGTCGCAGGCGGCAATGGTGACCCGCGCTCCCAACTCGGCCAGGTCCGCCTCAAGTTGCGCGGCACCCTCGGCGTCGGGTCCGCGGCGACTGGTGAGCAGCAGGTGCCGTACGCCGTGCTGCTCGACCAGGTGACGGGCGACCAGCCGGCCCAGGGCGCCGGTACCGCCGGTGATCAGGACCGTGCCGCCGGCGCGGAAGGCGGTCTCGGCGTCGCCCTCGGAGTCCGTCGCACGGACGAGCTGCGGGGTGTACAACCTGCCCTCACGCAGGGCGACTTGGGGCACTTCGGCAGTAAGGGCCAGGGGCAGGACAGTCCGGGAGGCGTCCTCCTGGTCGAGGTCGATCAGGAGCAGGCGGCCCGGATTCTCCGACTCTGCGCTGCGCACCAGACCCCACAGGGCGGACGCGGGCAGGTCGGCCGGCGGTTCGTTGTCGGTCGTGGCGACGGCGTGACGGGTGAGGAACGCCAGACGACAAGTGGCGAAACGCTCGTCCGAAAGGAAGCCCTGGATCAGCGCGAGGGCGCGATGGGTGTGGGCGTGGACCACGTCCGCGGGGTCGGTGCAGGAGTCCTCGGGGGAGGCGAACGGGGCCAGGACGACCCCGGGAACCGGCGCCCCCTCCGCCAGCGCCGTACTCAACGACTCCCAGTCCGCATGATGGTCGGCCTCGATGCCCAGCCCCGATGCGAAGGCGTCGTCGCCCAGGACAGCCCAGCGTCCGGCCGCGGCAGCCGCATCAGGGGTGCGCAGGGGCGTCCACCGCAGCTCGAACAGGTCCTGCCGCGCGCTACGCACGGCCGCCAGCTGCTCCGGGCCGACCTCACGGGTGGAGAGCGAGTCGATCCTCATCACCGGAGCGCCGGTGTCGTCGAAGATCGCCAGCGTCAGCGTGTCGGCGTCCACGACCCCGATACGGACCCGCAGCGCGGTGGCACCGGTGGCGTGCAACGACACCCCGGACCAGGAGAACGGCACACCGAGCCGGAGCGCGGCCGGGTCGCCGCCCGCCCGGCGGAGCTTCTCGGCGAAGAAGGACTGGAGCGCCGCGTCGAGCAGCCCCGGATGGATCCCGAAGGAGTCGACATCGGCGCCGTCGGGCAGGGAGACCTCGGCATACACGGCCCCCTCGCTCAGCCAGGCGGTGTGCAGACCGAGGAAGAGCGGCCCGTAACCGAAGCCCAAGGCGGCCAGGTGCCGCTGGAGGGCATCGACATCGACGGGGACGGCGCCGGCGGGCGGCCATGCCGTCAGTGTCTCCGGTTCGACCCGCAGACCGGTGCCGATGAACCCGTCGGCGTGACGCGACCAGTCGGTGTCCGGCGGGACGCCCTCGGGACGCGAGTGCAGCGTGAATGCACGCCGCCCCGCCTCGTCCACGGCACCGATCGTGAGCCGCAGTTGCAGGGCCCCCTGTTCGGGTACGGCGAGAAAGACATGGTGGGTGAGTTCGTCCAGGTATCCGCCGCCGATGTGATCGGCCGCGTGGAGCACCAGATCCACGTACGCCGTTCCCGGCACGATGACGGAGCCGCCGATGACGTGATCGGCGAGCCAGGGGTGTGTGGCCAGGGAGACCCGGCCGGTGAAGAGATGGCCTTCGCCGCCGGGCAGTTCGATGGCCGCATCCAGGAGGGCGTGGCCCGTCTCGTTCTGCCCGAGCCTGCCGGGACTGGTGACCGGGTCGGACCGGAGCCAGTAACTCTGGTGTTGGAAAGGGTAGGTGGGGAGATCGGGAAGGCTGTCGGCCGAGTGGGGGAGGAGGGTCCGCCAGTCGGGGGTGACGCCATGGGTGTACGCCATGAGCACGGCCGTGGCGAGCGACTCGCGCTCCGCCTGGTCCGCGCCGTGCGTGGCGATCGCGGCGGGCCGGTCCAGGGTGGTGCTGACGAGCGTGGTGAGCGTCGCGTCCGGGCCGAGTTCGACGTATGTGGTCACGCCATGTGCGTCCAGGGTGTGGATGCCCTGATGGAAGCGGACGGCCTGGCGGATGTGGTCGGTCCAGTAGCCGGCTGACGTGAGCTGCTCTGAAGTGGCGAGTTCGCCGGTGACGTTGGAGATGACGGGGATCTGGGGGCGGTGGTAGGTCAGGCCGGCCGCCACGGTGTGGAAGTCGGTGAGGATGGGGTCCATGTGGGGGCTGTGGAAGGCGTGGCTGACGGGGAGTTGGTGGGTTTTGCGGCCGTGGTCTTTCCAGTGCTGGGCGAGGGCGAGGACGGCGGGGGTGTCGCCGGAGATCACGATCGAGGTGGGGCCGTTGATGGCGGCGATGTCGACGCCGTCGGTGAGGTGGGGCCGCATCTCTTCTTCCGTGGCCTGTACCGCAACCATGGCGCCGTCTGTGGGGAGGGATTGCATGAGGCGGGCGCGGGCGGCGACGAGGGTGCAGGCGTCGGGCAGGGAGAGGACGCCGGCGAGGTGGGCTGCGGTGATCTCACCGAGGGAGTGGCCGATGAGGTAGTCGGGGTGTGCGCCCCAGTGCTCCAGGAGCCGGTACAGGGCGGTCTGGTGGGCGAAGAGGGCGGGTTGGGTGTAGCCGGTGTGGTCCAGCAGCTCGGCTTCCGGGGTGCCGGGTTCGGCGAACATCACCTCCCGCAGCGGCCGGTCGAGGAGCGGGTCGAGGTGTGCGCAGACGTCGTCGAGGGCGGCGGCGAAGACGGGGAAGGCGGTGTACAGGTCGTGTCCCATGCCGGGGCGCTGGCTGCCCTGTCCGGCGCACAGGAAGGCCAGCTTCCCAGCCGAACCGGCGTTACCCGCCAGCACGTTGGACGCGTGCTCCCCGCGCGCCAGGGCGTCGAGTCCGGCGAGCAGTTCGTCGGTGGTGGTGCCGGTGACCGCGGCCCGGTGGGTGAAGTGGCTGCGAGTCGTGGCGAGGGCACCCGCCACCTGTACCGGGTCAGCGTCGGACGCGGCCACGAAGTCCCGCAGACGTGCGGCCTGTTCGTAGAGCGCGGCTTCGGTCTTGCCGGACAGCACCCACGGCACCACCGGCAGCGTGCCTTCAGCGGGATCCCCCGGCTCGGCTTCCTGCCGGGCGGGCGCAGCTTCCAGGATCACGTGCGCATTCGTCCCGCTGATCCCGAACGACGACACCGCCGCCCGCCGCGGACGCCCGCTGTCGGGCCAGGCGACGGGCTCGGTCAGCAGCCGTACCGCCCCTGCCTGCCAGTCCACGTGCGGGCTGGGTTCATCCACGTGCAGGGTCCGCGGCAGCACCCCGTTGCGCATGGCCTGCACCATCTTGATGATTCCCGCGACTCCGGCGGCGGCCTGGGTGTGGCCGATGTTGGACTTCACCGATCCCAGCCACAACGGCCGCTCACCAGGCCGCTCCTGCCCGTAGGTGGCGATGAGGGCCTGTGCCTCGATCGGGTCCCCCAGTGTGGTCCCCGTGCCGTGGGCTTCGACGGCGTCGATGTCGGCCGGGGTGAGGCGGGCGCTGTCCAGCGCGGCCCGGATCACCCGCTGCTGGGAAGGCCCGTTCGGTGCGGTCAGGCCGTTGCTGGCGCCGTCCTGGTTGACGGCCGAGCCCCGCACGACGGCCAGTACCCGGTGGCCGTTGCGCTCCGCGTCCGACAACCGCTCCAGTACGAGCATGCCGACGCCCTCGGCCCAGCCCGTTCCGTCGGCCGCCGCGGCGAACGGCTTGCAGCGGCCGTCGCGGGCGAGACCGCGCTGACGGCTGAACTCCAGGAAGATCCCCGGGCTGGGCATGATCGTGGCGCCGCCCGCCAGGGCCAGTGAGCACTCCTCGCCCCGCAGCGCCTGGACCGCGAGGTGCAGGGCGACCAGGGAGGAGGAGCAGGCCGTGTCGACGGAGACGGCGGCGCCCTCCAGGCCCAGGGCGTAGGCCGGTCGGCCGGAGGCGACGCTGGCGGCGATGCCGGTGAGGATGTAACCGTCGGCGCCTTCGGACCCGGGGTGGCGAAGAGAGGCGTACTCCTGGCCGCCGACACCGGCGAACACGCTGGTCGCGGTGCCGTGCAAGGTGGTCGGGGCGATGCCCGCCCGTTCCAGGGCCTCCCAGGTGGTCTCCAGCAGTAGCCGCTGCTGCGGATCCATGGCCAGTGCCTCGCGGGGGCTGATCCCGAAGAACTCCGCGTCGAACGCGTCGGCGTCGTGGATGAAGCCGCCGGTGCGGGCGTAGGTCTTGCCCGGCATGTCCGGGTCGGGGTCGTAGATGCTGTCGACGTCCCAGCCACGGTTGGTGGGGAACTCCCCGATCGCGTCGCGGCCGTCGGCGACCAGCTCCCACAGCTCCTCGGGGGAGGTGACGCCGCCCGGGTAGCGGCAGGCCATGCCGACGATGGCGATCGGCTCCTGCTTCCTGGCCTCGAGCCGCTGCACCTGCCGGCGCGCCTGATGCAGGTCAGCGCTCACCCGCTTGAGGTAGTCACGAAGCTTCTGCTCGTTCGCCATCCGCTGCCGATCCTTCCGGGGAATCCAAGAAGCAAGCACTCGTTCCGGGGAAGCGGTTGGCGCAGGAGGGCCCTGCGCCGACCGGTTCTCAGAGTTCGTTGTCGATCAGGTCGAAGATCTCGTCGTCCGTCGCGCCGTCGAATCGCATGGCGAAGTCCTCGCCCTCACCGGGCTCCCCGCCGCTGCCGTCGGTCTCCCGGGTGTCGAGCCTGAAGAGGAGCGCCTTCAGACGTGCGGCGAGCCTGCCGAGCGTCCCGTCGTCCGGTGGGGCGGCGAGCACCGCCTTCTCCAGGCCTTCGAGGCCGGCCATGAGGTCCGTGTCGCCGGTCGGCGCGGGAACGGCGGGGGCCAGTTCGCCCTGGAGGAACTCGGCGACCGCAGCCGGTGTGGGACGGTCGAAGACCAGGGTGCTGGGCAGGCGAAGGCCCAGTGCGGTGCCCAGCCGGTTACGGAACTCGACCGCGGCCAGCGAGTCGAACCCGAGGTCCTTGAAGGCCTGTTCGCCCCTGATGTCCGACGGTGAGGCGTGGCCCAGTACGGTCGCCGCCTCGGAGCGGACCGTCTGGAGCAGGGTCTCCCGTTGTTCGGCGTCCGGCAGACCCGCCAGCCGCTGCTGCCACCGCGCCGACATCGAAGCGGCAGGCGCCTGAGTACCGGCCTGCCGCAGGCGTCGCACCCGGACGAGCCCGCGGAGCAGCGGCGGCAGGCCGGCCGGGTCCGTGCCGGCTCGCAGTGTCGTGGTGTTCAGCCGCGCGGGCACCACGAGCGGGCGGCTGCTGCGCAGCGCGGCGTCGAACAAGGCCAGCGCCTCGTCCGTCGGCAACGCGGTGACATGCGCACGGCTCACCCGGGACAGGTCGGCCCGGTCGAGATGCCCTGTCATGCCGCTCGCCTGGTCCCACAGTCCCCAGGCGAGGGAGGTGGCGGGCAGACCGTGTGCCCGGCGGTGCACGGCGAGGGAGTCGAGGTAGGCGTTGGCGGCGGCGTAGTTGGCCTGCCCGGCGCTGCCGAGGGTGCCCGCGACCGAGGAGAACAGGATGAACTCCGCCAGGTCGGCGTCCCGGGTCAGCTCGTGCAGGTTCCAGGCGGCGTCGGCCTTCGGGCGCAGGACGGTGTCGAACCGCTCCGGTGTCAGCGCCTGCACGGTCGCGTCGTCGAGCACACCTGCCGCGTGGATCACCGCAGTGAGCGGGTGTTTCGACGGCACCGCGGAGAGCAGTCCGGCCAGTGCCTCGCGGTCGGCGGCGTCACAGGCAACGACGGTGATGTCCGCCCCGAGCTCGGTCAGCTCGGCCTCCAGCTCGGCAGCCTGAGCAGCATCCGGTCCCTGACGACTCGTCAACAGCAGGTGACGTACTCCGTGTTCGTGGACGAGACGGCGTGCGACGAGCCCGCCGAGGGTGCCCGTGCCACCCGTGATCAGCACGGTTCCGTCCGGGTCGAGCGGTGCCGGAACCGTGAGGACGATCTTGCCGACGTTGCGTGCCTGGCTGAGGTATCGGAAGGCTTCGGGTGCCCTGCGCACGTCCCAGGTGGTGATCGGCAGCGGGCGCAGCACACCCTGTTCGAAGAGCGCGACGAGTTCGCCGAGCATCTCCTGGATGCGGTCCGGTCCGGCGTCCTGGAGGTCGAAGGGCCGGTACCCCACATCCGGGTGCCGCGCCGCGACCTCGTCGGCCTCGCGGATGTCGGTCTTGCCCATCTCCAGGAAGCGACCGCCGGGCCGCAGCAGCCGCAGTGATGCGTCCACGAACTCCCGCGCCAGGGAGTTCAGTACGACATCCACGCCCTCGCCGCCGGTCGCGGTGCGGAAATGCTCCGCGAACTCCAGCGTGCGGGAGTTCGCGAGGTGCGCCTCGTCGAAGCCCTGGGTGCGCAGGACATTCCACTTGCCCGGGCTGGCGGTGCCGAACACCTCCACGCCCCAGTGTCGGGCGAGCTGGACGGCCGCCATGCCCACGCCGCCCGCCGCTGCGTGCACCAGCAGCCGCCGGCCCGGCCGCACCCCCGCCAGATCGGACAGACCGTAGTAGGCCGTCAGGAACACCACGGGCACAGACGCCGCCTCGGCGAAGCCCATCCCGGCCGGGAGCCGCGTCAGCAGCCGGTGGTCCGTGACCGCGACCGGGCCCATGGCGCCCGCAAAGAGGCCCATCACCCGGTCACCCACGGCGATCGAGGTGACATCGGGGGCGACTTCGAGCACCACGCCGGCGCCCTCGCCGCCCAGGGTTTCCCGCCCCGGATACATGTCCAGGCCGATGAGCACGTCCCGGAAGTTGAGGCCCGTCGCCCGTACCGCGACCCGCACCTGCCCCGCACACAGGGGCGCGGAGGCATCCGACGCGGCGACGACCGCGAGGTTGTCCAGCGTCCCCTTCTCGGGGATGTCCACCCGCCAGACCGGCTCGGCTTCCGGTACCGCCAGTGCCGTATCCGCGTCCGCGCGCACCAGCCGGGGCGCGAGGACGGCACCGTCCCGGACCGCGAGCTGCGGCTCCCCGCCCCCGGCGGCAGCGGCCACCGCCGCAGGGAGCACGTCCAAGGAAGTGGCCCGGTCGTCGAGGTCGACCAGCGCGAACCGGTCGGGGTTCTCCAACTGCGCCACACGCAGCAGACCCCACACCGTGGCCGCGGCCAGATCGCCGACGTCCTCCCCGCCCTGTACGGCGACGGCACCGCGGGTCACCACCAGCAGCCGGGAGCCGCCGAACCGCTCGTCGGCGAGCCACTCCTGCACCAGATCCAGCGTCCGATGCGAGACGGTGTGCGCGGCCTCGGCGCCAGCCCCGTCGACCGGATCGCAGACCGCGAGGACCAGGGCCGGCACGGTCACGCCGGACTCCACGGCCCGCACGAGATCCGGAAGATCCTCATATGCCGCTCCCGCCAGGGCCGCGGCCAGATCGGGTTGATCGCCGAGGACCACCGGTCCGCCGCCGGCACCCGGTTCCCCGACGACATCGATCGTGGCCCAGTCGACGTGGAACAGCGCGTCCTGCCCTCCCCGCTGCGCCGCGACGAGACGTTCGGGGACGAGCGGCCGCAGGTCCAGGCTCTCGACCGAGGCGACCGCAACACCCGCTTGGTCGGCAACCCGAAGTGCCACCCCACCCTGCTCCGACGGCGACAGCCGCACCCGCAGACGAGCGGCCCCGACGGCATGCAGAGCAACTCCCGTCCACGCGAACGGAATACGCACCCCCTGCGCGTCCCCCTCGTCCGAGCCGCCGGTGTCGCCGTCGAGGACGAGCGGATGCAGTGCAGCGTCCAGCAGAGCGGGGTGAATCCGGAACCGTCCCGCGTCGCCCTCGTCGGGCAGCGCCACTTCGGCGTACACGTCGTCGCCGAGCCGCCAGGCGGCTTCCAGCCCCTGGAACGCCGACCCGTACTCCAGACCCATGACGCCCGCGCGGTCGTGGACGCTCCCGAGATCGACGGGCACGGCCCCGGCCGGCGGCCACACGGCCAACCCTTCCGCCTCGGCCGCCCGCCCAACGCCTACGAACCCGGTCGCGTGCCGGGACCACTCGGCCTCCGGCGTGGCGCCCTCGGGACGTGAGTGAACCCTGACCGGACGCCCACCGGCTTCGTCCGGCAGCCCCACGGTGACCCGCAGCTGAACCGCACCCTCCTCCGGTACGACGAGAGGCGCCTCCAGCGTGAGCTCGTCGACGCGCTCACAGCCGATGTACTCGGCCACCGCGAGCACCAGATCGACGTACGCCGTCCCCGGCAGGATCACCACACCGCGCACGGCATGGTCCCCGAGCCACGCTTGCGTCCGCCGCGACAGCCGGCCCGTGAAGAGGTGCCCTTCGCCGTCGGGCAGCTCGATCGCCGAGGTGAGCAGCGGGTGGTCGATGGCGGCCTGCCCCAGCTGGTCGGGACTGGTGAGCGAGGTCGGCTGGAGCCAGTAGGGGTGGTGTTGGAAGGGGTAGGTGGGGAGGTCGGTGGGTGGGGTGGTGGGGAGGATGGTGGGCCA
>NZ_JBNGGG010000102.1:0-9497 GCF_049974585.1 Streptomyces sp. UG1
CCCTGGATAGCAGAGGCCCCTTCTGTCTCCCGACACCCTTGACACCGCCAACAGGGCCTTAACTTCGTGGCATTGGATGCTGGACGCGGTGCGCTATGTCGTCGACGACGGCGTCAAGTGGGTCAACCTGTCCTGTGACTTCCCGCCGTACCGGGGTGCACGCGTTCGCCCGACGCTGGCAGGTGACAGGCTTGCTCGCCGAGCTGCGCGACAAGGTCCGCCAGAAGGAGGGCCGTTCGCCGGACCCGACGGCCGCCATCGTGGACTCGCAGTCACTGCGGGCGGCGACGAACATCCCACGATCGACGTCCGGGTGGGACGGCGGCAAAAGGGTGGGCGGCCGCAAGCGGCACCTGGTGGTGGACTGCCTCGGCCTGGTCCTGGCCGTCGCGGTGAGTGCGGCGAGCGTGCAGGACCGCGACGCCGCACTGGCCTTGCTGGAGCGGCTGCGCACCATGTACTTCTCCATCCGCCTCGTGTGGGCGGACGGCGGCTATGCGGGTCGGCTCGTCGACTGGGCGGCCGAGAAGCTGCAGCTCACCCTCGAGATCGTCAAACGCACCGACGACACCAGCGGATTCGTGGTGCTGCCGCGCAGATGGGTGGTGGAGCGCACCCTGAGCTGGCTGATGCGCTCGCGCCGCCTGGTGCGTGACTACGAGACGCTGCCCGCCATGCACGAGGCCATGGTGCTGTGGTCCATGACCATGCTCATGAGCAGCCGTCTGGCCGGGCGCCGGCCCCGTGACTTCAGTCGGCCGGCGCCCGGCGGGCACCCCGACACCCTCGCCGCCGGAGTGCCTGAGGCGATCTCCCGCGCCTGAACCAGCCACCTCCACAAGCGAGACGAACGGACGACCTCGCCCGTCTCTCCCGCCGTCAGCCGGAGTTCATGCCCACCCAGGCGGATGGCATCTCAGGGATAGGAGACCACGTTGGACGGGATGGTCGATGTGCCTGATGTCGGGGCGCCGGTGTCGTTGATGACGTGTTCGTACTGGCCGTTGCCGCCGAGTGAGACGACCAGGAGGTGGTGGAATTTCACGCCCGGTGTGTTCGGGGCAACGAAGCCGTTGTGCTGGACGATGGTCGGGTCGACGTTGTAGTTGCAGTAGCTGCCGAGGCCCCATGCCTCGTGCGTGGTCACCGAGTCGGCCACTTTGTAGGCCGCGTAGCCCTTGACGGAGCCGTTCTGGATGGCCGCCTGGTTCGGGGCGTCGTACGCCTTCTCGTTCTGGAAGAAGATGGTGCGGCCGCGCTGTCCGTTCCATTGCACGTCGTACTTGTTGAAGTGCTCGACGAACAGGCCGGTGGCGAGGACATCGTCGCCGTTCACGACGACGCCGCAGTCGGCCCGGTTGGTCTCCCAGCCCACGCCGTCACCGTGGTCGGCGCGCCAGAGCCAGGTGTGGTCGATGATGGTGTGACGACTGTTGATCACCATGGTGGTGGTCGCCTTGCCGGGGCCGGTTCCACCGATGCGGATGAACACGTCCTGCACGGTGATCGGGTTGTCGCTGTGGCCGGCCGAGCAGCCGGGTTCGCCGACTTCGAGCAGGGTGCGGGAGTTGACCGGTCCGGCGTCGATGAGGAAGCCGGCCAGGCGCACCCCGTTGACGTCGGCGACCTTGAGGGCGGTGACGCCGTTGGTCGGGATCAGGGTGGCGTAGCCGAGTCCGAGCACCACTGTGTTGGGCCGTCTGACGCGGACCGTCTCGTCGAGGTGATAGATCCCCGGGGTCAGCAGCAGGTGGAGTCCCTGGGCGAGTGCCCGATTGAGAGTGGCCGCGCTGACACCGGGTTTGGCCACGTAGAACCGCGACAGGGGCAGTGAGGTGCCTCGCGGCGTGCCGTTGCCCCAGCTGACTCCGCGGGCCTTGGTGCGCTTTGCGGGCAGGAAGACCCGGTACTGGCTTCCCCGTAGGTAGAGGAACGGCTTCTCCCGTGAGATGGGGGTCGTGTCGAGTGTGGTGTAGGGCGGGTTGGGGAAGCTCTGCGCGGGAGCGCCCTGGACGCCGGAGAACACCATGTTCCAGACGGCGTTGAGCCAGCCGCCGATCACGCTGTCGCGGGTATACCACTGCTGCTGCGAGTACGGTCCGACGTGGCCGTCGATGCGGCTGTCGGCGATGTAGCCGCCGCTGGCCCAGCCGTAGCCGGTGGGGGCGAGATTGAGGTTTCCGCGGACGTGCATGCGCCGGAAGGGCGCCGCCTGGGAGACGGCCCAACGGTTCGTGCCGCTGGCCGGTACCACCGCGAGGTTCTCGGCGGACCGCCAGAAGTTCGACGTGGCCTTGCCGCCGTTCCATTCGGCGTCGACTGTGATGTCGCCGTTGATGGTCGTCTCGTCGGGAGTGAGCCCGAGGCCGGCGATGGAGGTGTGGAACCCGATCTGGGCGTTGAGCCCGTTGTAGGTGCCGGGCTTGAACAGGAACGCGTACCGGCCGGTGCCGAACTCGTCCGATTCCTGCTGTTCGAATACCTCGTCCAGTCTGGTCTGGATGCCTGGGGTGGACGGGGCGAAGACGATGACGTTCGGGCCGAGATCACCGCCGCCAGGCAGGGGCCGCGGCCGCTTGGTCCGTGGCGCGGCTGACGCCGACCCGGGAAGGGTGACTGCCACAGCGGCGGCCGCGGCGCCTGCCGCCCCGAGAACGGTGCGGCGGGCGACGGCTGGACGTCCGGGCGATGAGGAACTCGAGGCAGGGGTCATGGGGCTTTCTCCCGGTTCAGGAAATGAGCGGACAACATGGGTGGAGAGCGCGCTCTCCGGTGGAATGGTTCATTCGGGAATGGCAGGAAGGTGGCGGCCTGGCGGAACAAGAGATCGTGGGGTCGTCGTCCTGGGCGGCCGGGATACTCTGCCGGAGTTTGCGGTAATCGCACGCTGATCTCGGCGGCGATTACGCCGCGCGGCCCTTCTCGGTAGGCGTGTCGGTTCTCGATTCCTTGATCTCGAGCGGCAGGAGCTGCCATGCGTCGATCGTGTAGTTGAGCTGTGTGCCGGACGCAGTGCGCGCCTGCAGGTGCCAGGGGCCTTCACCCACCGGGTAGAAGCGCACGGTGAGTACCTGGCCGGTGGAGAGGAAGATCTCGGCGATGGAACGGTCGACGACGATGCGCAGGTCGACCGGCCGGCCGCTGGGGCAGGGCATCGTGTAGGTGCCGCCGCGGGCGCGCGGGTCCAGTGAGGCGTGGTCACGGCTGACGACCAACTGGCCTGCGTCGGCGTCGAGGAGGATGTCGAGGTACTCGGAGCCGTCGGCAGCGGTGACCAGGCGCAGGCCGCTCTTGCCGGTCGCTTCGAGACGGGCGGTGAGGTCGAAGCTGCGGCTGACTTCGCCCAGCTTTACTGGAGCGGAGTTTGAGGCCAGCCCGGCTGCGTGGACGGTGCGTTCACCGCGCAGCGCGAGCAGTTCCGCGGCGGGCCGCTGGTACGTGAGACCGTCCTCGGTCAGTTCTATCTCGCGGGGCAGCGTGAGCGTTCCGGCCCAGCCTTCGGCCTTCGACCAGTCCTTGTTGCGGGCCTCCCAGGACCAGCCCCACAGCAGCCATCTGCCACCAGGTGCGCGCAGCAGGGCGGGAGCATAGAAGTCCGGGCCGTGGTCGAGGAACTGGGGCGAGCCCGCCTCGAAGACGCCGCCGCGGTCCTCACCGACAAGGGCCAGCACGCCGTGCGGGCCGTCGCGTTCGTACCAGGCGGAGAGGATGAGGGCACCTCGCCCGTCGGCCGCCGGCAGGTACTGGGGGCACTCCCAGCCTTCGCCGGTGAGCAGTCCGCTGTCGCCGACAGGCTCTGGTTCGCGGGCACAGAAGGGTCCCCGGTAGGTCCAGGTCTGCAGGTCGGGTGAGTCGTACAGCAGGGCCGCGGCGCGGCCGTCGGCGAGGGCGGCGCCGACCAGCATCCGCCAGCTGTTGCCGTCCCGCCAGACGTAGGGGTCGCGGTACATGGTGGTGCCGTCGGGCGGCTCGGGTATGAGCAGGTCACCGCTGGGCTGGAAGGTCAGGCCACCGTCGCGGGAGACGGCGGTGGTGACCAGTTGGTGCTGCGGGCGCGCCTGGCGGTGCGCGGAGTAGAAGGCGACGATCCGGTCGCCGTCGGAGACGGCGTTGCCGGAGAAGCAGCCGTCGGCGTCCTCGCCCCCGGGGGTGGGGGTGAGGGCGATCGGCAAGGGTTCCCAGCTCACCAGGTCGGGGCTGCGGAAGTGGCCCCAGTGCATGTTGGCGTGGCCGGTGCCGTGCGGGTTGTACTGGTAGCAGACGTGGTAGTGGCCGTCGTGGTGGACCAGCCCGTTGGGGTCGTTGATCCAGTTACGGGGCGGGCGCAGGTGCGCGACGGGACGGTGCAGGTCAAAGGGCGCGGTGGACACACGCGGGCCTTTCGAGGTGTTGGAGAGCGTCGGGGGTGGGGGTGGCTCAGCGGAAGGAGCCGGCCACGATTCCCTCGACGAAGTACCGCTGGGCGGCGAGGAAGATCAGCACGCTGGGGATCAGGGCGATGATCACCCCGGCGAGCACGATGGAGATGCTCCCGGTGCCCATGTTTCCCTGCAGAGTCACCAGGCCCAGGGGCAGGGTGAAGTTGTCGGTCGACTGCAGGAAGATCAGCGGGCGGAAGAATTCGTTCCAGTAGGCGGAGAAGGTGAGCACTCCCAGGGTGGCCATCGGGGCGCGCGCCATGGGGGCGTAGATGCGGGCGAAGACCTGGAAGTGGGAGGCCCCGTCCACCCGTGCCGCCTCGCCGAGCTCGCGTGGCATCTGCAGGAAGTACTGCCGCATCAGGAAGGTGCCGAAGGCACCTCCGACGGCAGGCAGGACGAGCGCCATGCGGCTGTCGGTCAAGCCCAGGTACTTGATGATCAGGAAGACCGGGATGATGGTCGTCTGGATCGGCACCATCATGGTGGCCAGGATGATGGCGAACAGGGCCTTGTTGCCGCGGAAGCGGACCATGGCGAAGGCGTAGCCGCTCATCGTGGAGGTGATCAGCTGGCCGACCACGATCAGTCCGGTGACGAACACGCTGTTGAGGAAGAACCCGGTCAGGGGGACTTTGTCGAAGACGGCCTGGTAGTTCGAGAAGACCGGATCCGTGGGGATCCACTGCGGCGGGTTGTCGAAGGAGGTGGCCGGGGTGCGCAGCGAGGTGGCCAGGGCCCACACGAGCGGCGCCACCACGGCCGCGGCTGTAACCGTCAGCACGGTGAGCGACAGCAAACGTCCGATCCGGACCCGTCGGCGCCGGCGCGGGGCGCGGGCGGTGGCTGCGGGCTGCTTGTCGAGGATGGCGGTCACGAGTAGAACACCCACTTTCGGCTCACCGTGAACTGCACGGCCGTGATGATCAGCAGAACGGCGAACAGCACCACGGAGATGGCCGAGGCATAGCCGAACTGGAGGTTCTGGAAGGCCGTCTGGTACACGAGCAGCACGGTGGTGTAGGTCGACTCGCCGGGGCCGCCCTTGGTCATCACATACGGCTGGTCGAACAGCTGCATCGTGTTGATCAGTCCGACGGTGGAGGCGAACAGCACAGTGGGGCTGATGAGGGGCAGCTTGATCCGCCAGAACATGCGGGCGGGCGATGCGCCGTCGATCTGCGCGGCCTCCAGGACGTCACCCGGCACGGAGCCGAGGGCGGCGACGAAGAGGATGAAGGTGAAGCCCAGCTGCTGCCACACGGCGACCAGCACGATGGTGGCCGTGGCTCCCCCAGTGGAGCTCAGCCACGAGACCTCGGGCAAGTGAAGCAGGTTCAGGTAGTAGTTGATGACGCCGAACTGGTCGTTGAACACATACGCCATCACGATCGAGATGGACGCCGCGGAGGCCAGCAACGGCAGGAAGAACGCCGCGCGGAAGAGCTTCTGCACGATCTTCGACGTTCGCTGGGCGACCAGCAGCGCCAGTCCCAGGCCGAGGGCGACCTGGAGGAAGACGATGATCACAGCGAGGCCGGAGGTCACCAGCAGCGAGTGGGTGACCGTCTTGTCGCTCAGCAACGCATCGAAGTTGTCCAGCCCGACGTACTGGGGGCTGGAGATAGCGTCCCACTTGAACAGGGCGAGGACGAACGAGGCGATGATCGGCGCCACGGTGAAGACGACGACCACGACCAGGGCGGAGGCCACCATGGCGTAGCCGAACAGCGCCTCGCGGCGGGCGCGCCTGTTCTGGGCGCGGCGCCTCAGCGTCGTGCTCTGGTGGGCCTGGGGCTCAGGAGGGTGGCCGGACCGCGCGCCCGACGGGGCGGACGCACGGCCACGGTTGCGGACAACCTGTGACATCAACGCCTCACCCTGTCTTCATGGCGGTCTCGAGGTCGCCCTGCAGACCGTCCAGGGCCGACTTCGCCTTGCCCGAGGACATCGCCTCGGTGGTGCGCTTGTTCAGCGCGATGGCCATCGCCTGGTAGTACGGCGGGGCCGGGATCGGCGCGGTCTCGGGGAACTTGGTGAGGGTGTCGTAGAACACCTGCCAGTTCTTGGGACCCGTGGTGGAGTACCTCTCCGCCGTCATCATCGACTTGCGCGGGAAGGTGGTGGTGTTGCCCGGAATCAGCACTTCCAGGTTCTTCGCGGACACCAGCGACTTCACGAACTCCCAGGCGAGGTCCTTGTTCTTGGACGACTTGAGGATGCCGTAGCCGCCCGCGCCGAACAGGTGCCGCTGGGAGCGCCACTTGGGGAAGTACTGCACGTCGAAGGAGCCGCCCGCCATGCCGGCGTTGTGCAGGCCACCCGCCCAGAACCCGCCGCCGATCGACATACCGATCTTGTTGCTGGCGAACAGGCCCTGCAGCGTGGCGCCGCCACCGACGTCAGGCTTGGCCGACAGACCCTCCTTCTGCAGCTGGATCATGTAGTCGAGGGACTCGACGACCGGAGCGGAGTCGGCGGTCGGATCCCCCCAGCGCCAGCCCCCCTTGCGGCCCGAGGCGGCGGGGTCGTTCGGGTAGAAGGTCTTCCACATCCAATCGCCGCCGTCCCACTTGCCCTCGGTCAGCAGGTTGCCGCCGTTGGCGTACATCCAGGACGTCCAGCTGCCCCACAGCCGGACCACCCAGTTGTAGGGGACCGCCGAGCCGCCCTTGCGGGCGATCTTCCCGGCGATGTCGTAGAAGTCGTCCTTGGTCCAGTCGTCGGCCGGGCGTCCCACGCCGGCGCTTTCCAGCAGAGAGGTGCTGTAGAACATGTTGCCGGCGTTGAAATCGGTCGGCAGTTCGTACAAGTGGCCCTGGTACATCATCGCTTCGACCAGCGCCGGGTGGACATCGGCGAAGTACGACTTGAGCTCGGAGGCGTCCCGCTTCACGTAGTCGTCCAGCGGTTCGGCCAGGCCCTTGGCCGCGAAGAGCTGCAGGCCCTCGGTGGCGACGGAGACGATGTCGGGGGCGTTGCCGGCGGCGATCTGGGTGAGCAGCTTGCTGAAGAAGTCGTTCCAGTCCGTGCCCGTGATGCCGGTGAACTTCACCTTGAAGCCGGGGTGCGCCTTCTCGAACGGCGCGGCCGCCTTGCTCAGCTTGTTCGCGGACGCCTGGTCGGTGAAGACCAGCACGTTCAGCACCTTCGAGTCGGAGGAGCTGGACGAGCCGGAGGAGCAGGCGGAGGCCAGCCCGCCCACGCCCGCTACCGCGGCGGAGGCGACGCCGGCTCTCAGCACGCCACGGCGGCTGAACGGCTCCTTGAATATCCCAGAGGACATGCGTGTACCCTCACTGTGTTTCAAGTACTGACAGGGATGACGACCGGTTGCGACGGTCGCCTGTCGTTGTGCGAATGCTTCGCCGTCCCGGGTTCAGAGCCGGGGCGGCGAAGTGACCGATGCCCGCGCCACCAGCGGGCAGTGCAGCATTTCCTGTGCGACCGGGCCTGGTGGCGAACCCGGCGTTCCGGTGAGCGCGAGCAGCTGTGCGACGGCCCGCGCCCCCATCTCGTAGTGCGGGAGCTGGACCGTGGTCAGCTGGGGGTACAGCGCCTCGGCGACCAGCTCCTGGTTGTCGAACCCCACGACCGACAGGTCGTGAGGGATGGACAGTCCCAACTCCGCGGCAGCCCGGTAAGCACCGGCGGCCATCCGATCGGTGTAGCAGAACAACGCCGTCGGGCGCGGCTGCGCCATCAGCAGACGCCGGGCGGCCCGGTAACCCGAGTCCACATCACCGCCGACCGTGTCGAAGGGCACCGCCGACTCGGCGGCGACCAGGGCCGGGTCGTAGACGATGCCGGCCTCGGCCAGCGCCTTGCGGTAGCCCTCCAAACGGCCCTGCCGGGCGGGAAGGTCGCGAGTCTGCACGGTCGCACCGATCCTGCGGTGCCCATGGGCGATCAGCTCGCGCACCGCCGTGTAACCCCCCTGGACCTCGTCGGGCACCACGAAGGGGACAGCCGTGTCGTCGCAGCGCGCGTCCAGCAGCACGGTCGGCGTCGAGCGAAGGCTGTCCGGCAGTTCCACGACCTGGTGGTACATCGCGGCGTACAGCACGCCGTCCACCTGCCGCTGGAGCAGCATCTCGATGCTGGTGCGCTCCAGTTCCGCATCGCCGCTCGTGTTGACAAGCAGCAGCACCAGGCCCTGGGCCGCGGCGGCCTCCTGGGCACCCAGGATCATCCGGCCGGCGTGCGGGGTGGTGGCGATCTCGTCGCTGACGAAGCCGATGGTCTGCGACCGCTGCGTCGTCAACGCCCGCGCCAGGCTGTTCGGCGCATATCCGAGCTCCTCGGCGACCCGCCAGATGCGCTGCTGGGTCTCCTGGCTGATCCGCTTGCCCTCGACCCGGTTGAGGACGTGCGACACCGTCGCCTTGGACACACCTGCCGCGGCAGCCACGTCCTTGATCCCGATCCGGCGCGCCATCATCCCCGCCCATACTGGTTGAAACCGGGTTGCCTAACCGGTTAGGCAACGGTGTGCACATGAGAGTGCCTTCGGCCAAAGCTCCTGTCAATGGCTGGTTACAAACTCATGTCCACACATGTGCGAGGTGCCATGGACCGCTCTCCGCACGACCGGTCACCGCCTCGCACGGCGGGACAAGCTGACGAGGCATCACACCGTGGGGCGCTAGCGGCATCCAGTGCGATTCGTCCGGCTACGCGAGGCCATGGCGGCCAGCGCCCCGAGCGGGGGTGAACACCCCCGGCCGCACCTGGAGCGCCCACCCCCGCTCCACCAGGCGTTTCGCCTTCGACCGCACCCCCTCGACCTTCGCCGGAATGGCCTGAAGGCCCAGGGCCGCTGCCAGTTGCTGGCACCGCATACCCTCCTGGGCCGCATCCGACTCCAGGACGGACATGATTCGCTGGTAGTCCGGAGGCAGGACCGTCACTGTCATGCCCTCAGCCCGTCTAGGCACCACCGACCCCGCCACCGCACTGCCCGCCGGCTCCGAGACCCCAACAGACGGCTGGGCCAGCACCACATCGATCAATCCTCCGGGGAGGCATGTCCTGCCGGGTCTGATCCACAGGTCTTGAGCATTGCTCCGCGGGGTGGGG
>NZ_JBNGGG010000103.1:0-9338 GCF_049974585.1 Streptomyces sp. UG1
ATCAGGCGGACGATCTCGTCGTCGTCAAGCAGGTCGGGCTTGGCCAGCCACTGCAGGCCCTCCTCTGGCATGCAGTAGGTGCAGCGCAGATTGCAGCGGTCGGTCAGCGAGACCCTCAGGTCGGTGGCCACCCGGCCGTAGGTGTCGATGAGCACGTGGGCCCCCTCCCTCGTAGCGGATCACATGTCTTCCGTACTCCTGCGAGCCTACGTGACGGCACTGACAACAACAGAGCCCGATCCCACGAGGCACGACGCGGCCGCGTCGTAGAGACCTACGACGCGGCCGCTCAGGGGGCGCTTCTCAGTGGGCGCCGGTGCCGGTCAGGGACCGGACCTCCAGCTCCGCGAACTTGCCCTTGTCCGGCTCCTCCTTCGACAGGTACGTGCCGATGATGCCCAGCAGGAAACCGACCGGGATCGAGATGATGCCCGGGTTGCTCATGGGGAACCAGTGGAAGTCGACGTCCGGGAACATCGACGAGGGCTTGCCCGAGACGACCGGCGAGAACAGCACCAGGCCGACCGCCGAGATCAGGCCACCATAGATCGACCACGTGGCTCCCTGGGTGGTGAAGCGCTTCCAGAAGAGGCTGTAGACGATCGTCGGCAGGTTGGCGGAGGCCGCGACCGCGAAGGCGAGTGCGACGAGGCCGGCGACGTTGATGTCACGGGCCAGGGCGCCCAGGATGATGGAGACCGCGCCGATGCCGATGGTCGACAAGCGGGCCGCACGCACCTCCTCCTTCTCGGTGGCCTGGCCCTTCTTGATGACGTTCGCGTAGATGTCGTGGGCGAAGGACGAGGACGAGGCCAGCGTCAGTCCCGCGACGACCGCGAGGATCGTGGCGAAGGCGACCGCCGAGATGGTGGCGAGCAGGATGGCGCCCCAGGTGGAGTCGACGCCGCCCAGGTGCAGGGCGAGCAGTGGGGCTGCCGTGTTGCCCGCCGGGTTGGAATCGGTGATCTCCTTCGGCGTGATCAGCGCGGCGGCACCGAAGCCGAGCGCCAGGGTCATCAGGTAGAAGGAGCCGATGAGGCCGATCGCCCAGATCACGGACTTCCGGGCGGCCTGGGCCGTGGGCACGGTGTAGAAGCGGATCAGGATGTGCGGCAGGCCCGCGGTGCCGAGCACCAGGGCGATGCTCAGGGAGATGAAGTCCAGCTTGGTCAAGTTGTCGACGCCGTACCTCAGGCCGGGCTCGAGGAAGGCTTGGCCCTTGCCGCTCTGGGTGGCGGCGGCGCCGAGCAGGTCGGAGACGTTGAAGTTGAACTTCAGCAGGACCAGGAAGGTCAGCAGCAGGGCACCGGTCATGAGCAGCACGGCCTTGACCATCTGCACCCAGGTGGTGCCCTTCATGCCGCCGATGGTGACGTACACGATCATCAGGACGCCGACCAGGGCGACGATGCCGATCTTGCCCGCGTCGCTGGTGATGCCGAGCAGCAGGGAGACCAGGACGCCGGCGCCGGCCATCTGGGCCAGCAGGTAGAAGATCGACACCACGATCGTGGACGTACCGGCCGCCGTGCGGACCGGCCGCTGGCGCATCCGGTAGGCGAGGACATCGCCCATCGTGTAGCGGCCGGAGTTGCGCAGCGGCTCGGCGACCAGGAGCAGGGCGATGAGCCAGGCGACCAGGAAGCCGATGGAGTACAGGAATCCGTCGTATCCAGAGAGGGCGATGGCGCCCGCGATGCCGAGGAAGGACGCGGCGGACATGTAGTCGCCGGAGATGGCGAGGCCGTTCTGGAAGCCGGTGAACTGGCGGCCGCCCGCGTAGAAGTCGGCGGCGTCCTTGGTCTGCCGGCCCGCCCAGACGGTGATGAAGAGGGTCGCGATGACGAACGCCGCGAACAGGCTGATGATCAGCCCTCTGTGCTCGCTGGCCTCGTTGGCGGCCAGAACGGTCTGCTGTGCGGTGATCACGCGCCGCCCTCCATCCGGGTCTTGATCGCTTCGGCCTTGGGGTCGAGCTTGGCGGCGGCGTGCCGCGCGTACCACCAGGCGATGAGGAACGTGGTGACGAACTGGGCGACGCCCAGGAGCAGGGCGACGTTGATGTTGCCGAACAGCTTGGCGCCCATGAAGTCGCCCGCGTAGACGGAGAGCAGGACGTACAGCAGGTACCAGGCGATGAAGCCGGCGGTCAGCGGGAAGGCGAAGGAGCGGTAGGAGCGGCGCAGTTCACCGAACTCCGCGCTCTCCTGCACCTCGGCGAACTCCTCGGTGGAGGGGAGTTTGTGTTGCTCTTTCGAGGGGGGCGGTGCGTCGGTGGCCACGGAGTCTCCTCGCGTTGGATCAGGAGTCGGGGACGGGTCAGGTACGGACATGACGGCTCTGTTCCTCGCAGTGACATGGATCACTTGAGCCGGCTGGCGATGTTAGGGCCCCGGCGTGTGATCCGACAGGGGGCTCGATCGTGCTCGGCCCTCCTGCCCAAGGTCACGGCGCCACGCGAGGACCGGTTCAACGCTCGGGGCTTCTTTCCGAAGTCGTTCGAGGCCGGATTGCTGGCCAGGAGGTTCGGGGATAGCTTCGGCCCAGCACGACTCGTCATGTACCTGCCCGAGCCCGATCCGCGGCTCGGGCGGTTCAGGTTCCGGATGATGTGGAGATCCCATGGCTCATCTGCGGTCCAGACGCCGTCTCGGCCTCGCCGCCCCCCTCGCTCTGTCACTGACCGCCTCGCTCGGCCTGTTGCCCACGGTGGCGTCGGCGACCCCGCGCACGGAGCCCGTAGCACGGGGCGCGGAGGCGTCCACCCTGGCCTATGTCGTCAACACCAGGCCGGACCGCCGCACGATCGAGTCGGTGCGGAAGGCGATCGCGGCGGCCGGCGGAACCGTCGTGATCGCGTACGAGCGGATCGGCGTGATCGTCGTCCATTCGGCGCACCCCGACTTCGCCAAGGTGATACGCGGTGTGCGCGGGGTCCAGTCGGCGGGCGCGACGCGTACGGCGCCGCTGACCGCGGCCGGGACGACGGACGAGGGCCCCGTTCAGCCCCTGACGGAGCAGCAGGCCAGGAGGACCGCGGGCGCGGCGGGCGGCGGCGAGCCTCTCGAGGCCGACCAGTGGAACCTGCGCGCGATCGGCGCCGACCGGGCCGCGAAGATCAACCCGGGCAGCAGCAGGGTGACCGTCGCGGTGATCGACAACGGCGTCGACGACACCCACCCCGACCTCGCGCCGAACTTCTCCGCCGCCCAGTCCGCGAACTGCGCCGGCGGCAAGGCGGACACCGGCGCGGGCGCGTGGCGGCCGTACACCGCCTCCGACGCGCACGGCACGCATGTGGCGGGCGAGATCGCGGCGCCCCGCAACGGCATCGGCATCGCGGGGGTGGCCCCCGGCGTGAAGGTCTCCGCCATCAAGGTGAGCGATCCCGTCAACGGCCTCTACTACCCCGAGAGCGTCGTGTGCGCCTTCGTGTTCGCCGCCGACCACGGCGTGGAGATCACGAACAACAGCTACTACGTCGACCCGTGGCTCTACAACTGCATGGACGACCCGGACCAGCGGGCGATTGTCGACGCCGTCAACCGGGCCCAGCTGTACGCCCAGCGCAAGGGCACCCTCAACTTCGCCTCGGCCGGCAACTCCAACCACGACCTGGACTCCGACGCCATCGTCGACGACACCAGCCCCGACGACTCGACCGCGGTCGAGCGCACCGTCGACCCGCACACCTGCCTCGACGTGCCGACGCAGCTCCCCGGAGTCGTCACGGTCAGCGCGACGGGCGTGAAGAACCTCAAGTCGTACTACTCCTCGTACGGTTACGGCGTCGTCGACCTCGCGGCCCCGGGCGGCGACCGGCTCTACCAGCTCCCGGACACCCCGTCGAAGAACGGCCGCATCCTGGCCACCCTCCCGAACGGCCGCTACGGCTACCTCCAGGGCACCTCGATGGCCGCCCCGCACGCCGCGGGCGTCGCCGCGCTGCTGAAGTCCCGCTACCCGAAGGCGACTGCGGCCCAACTGCACGCGCTGCTCAGGGCCCAGGCGGACAACCCGGGCTGCCCCGAGTCATACGACCAGAACGGCGACGGCACACCGGACGCGGTGTGCGAGGGCGGCAAGCGGTTCAACGGCTTCTACGGGTTCGGCATCGTGAACGCCCTGGATGCCGTCGACTGAGTCGCATACCGGATAGTGCAGTCATGACTGCACTCCATTCCGCCTGGTCCGCCGTGGGTGGCGACCCCGCCCTGCTGTCGCGGGTGTCGACCGTGGTGCGGGAGGGTGCGCTCGATGCGCGCCTTCCCGTACGGGAGTTGGCGCGCGCCTGTGTGGGCGCGTGCGCGCTGGCCGCCGCCGAGCTGGGGGCGCGGCGGGCCGGGCTCGCCGAGGTGCCCGAGGTGCGGCTGGACGACGGGGCGATCGCCACGGCGTTCGTGAGCGAACGGCATCTGCTGGTCGACGGGCGCGCACCCGTCACCTTCGCGCCGCTGTCGCGGTTCTGGCGGACCGCGGACGGCTGGGTGCGCACGCATGCGAACTATCCGCATCACCGGGCCCGGCTGCTGGCCGCGCTGGGGGTGCGTAAGGAGGATCCGGAGGCCGTGGGGGCGGCCCTGGCCGAGCGGTCCGCCTACGACGTGGAGGAGGACGTGTACGCGGCCGGCGGCCTCGCCGTGGCGCTGCGTACGCCGCGGGAGTGGGCGGCGCACGAGCAGGCGGTCGAGGTGGCCCGGCGGCCGCTCGTCGAGCACGAACGGCACGCCAGCGCACGCGCGCGTGCGCTCCCGCCCCTCGACGGCTCTCCTCTGCTGCCCGCCGCCGGAGTGCGCGTGCTGGATCTGACGCGGGTCATCGCGGGGCCGGTCGCCACGCGCACGCTCGCGCTGCTCGGCGCGGATGTCCTGCGCGTGGACGCGCCGCAACTGCCCGAACTGCCCGACCAGCACACCGACACGGGGTTCGGGAAGCGCTCGACGCGGCTGGACCTGAGGGCCGGCCGGCACACCCACGCGGACTTCGGAAGGCGCTCGACGCGGCTGGACCTGGTGGCCGGCCGGCGCGACTTCGAGGAGTTGCTCGCGGCGGCGGACGTCGTCGTCATCGGGTACCGGCCGGGCGCCCTGGACCGGTTCGGGCTGTCGGCGCGGGCACTGGCCGAGCGGTGTCCCGGGCTGGTCGTGGCGCAGTTGTCGGCGTGGGGCTCGTACGGGCCGTGGGGCGAGCGGCGCGGCTTCGACAGCCTCGTGCAGGCCGCGAGCGGGATCGCGGCGACCGAGGGCTCGGCCGGGCACCCTGGCGCCCTGCCCGCGCAGGCCCTGGACCACGGCACGGGGTATCTGCTGGCGGCGGCCGTGCTGCGGGCGCTGGCCGAGCGGCGTGAGCAGGGGTACGGCCGCTGCGCGCGGCTGGCTCTGGCGCGCACGGCGCAGTGGCTGATGAACGGGGTCGAGCCGGGCCCGCGGGGTGACTTGGCGTACGGCGCGCCGGACGCCTGGCTCGCCGAGCGGGACAGCGGGCTCGGGCGGCTGCGGTACGCGCTGTCGCCGGTGTCGTTCGAGGGCGGTCCCGTCGACTGGGCGCGGCCGCCCGGGGTTTGGGGCGTGGATCCGGCGCGGTGGGGCTGAGCGGCCGGGCCGTCCGGGCCGTACCCCCGGACGGAATGGCACACCCCACTTGTTTTCCGATACTTGCCCGACTCTGGGACGGTTTGTGAAGATCTTGAGGTGACGTTGACAAGATCCTCTCCTGGTGCGACCGACGGGAGTGCGCCCGGGGCGCGCGCCGGCACGGCCCGAGCCGTCGCGGTGCTCGTCCTGCTCGGGCTGGCGGCGCTGATCCCGCTGCTCGGCCCGTCGGCCGCACTGCACGGCACCGGGGAGGCCGCCGCGCCCGGCACGGGCGGCATCGCGCTGCTGCGCACGGCGCTGTTCGCGGCGCTGTGCGTCCCGTTGGGCGAGCTGTTCGTGCGGCGCCTGGCCCGGTCCGTGCCCGGCGCTCCCCCGGCCGCGCCGCGCGACTGGGCGCCGTACGCGGCGGCCGTCGGATTCGTCGCCGCCCTGGGGCTCGCCTCGGTCGTCTCCACGGGCAACCTCGTGCCGCACAGCCCCGCCGACCTCGACATCGGCGGCCTCTACGGCTCGCGCGACGGAAAGCTCGCACTGCTGGAGGTCAACGCCTTCGCCGTGGCCGGACTGTGCGCCCTCTCCCGCCGTCCCGCCACCCAGGTCTGGCCGCTGGCCGCGGTGGTGGTCGCCGAGGCGCTGCGCGCGCACCCCACGACCGAGCACGGCCCGCTGCTCGGCTCCGGTCTGACGCTGGTGCATCTGACCTGTGCCTCGCTCTGGGTCGGCGGGCTTCTGTACACCCTGCGGACCCTGCACTGCTGGGGCGCCCGGGAGGCGCGCGCGGCCCTGCTCGGCCGGTACGCGCGCGTGGCGGCGGTACTGCTGGCCGCCATCACGGCGACCGGGGTGTGGAGTTCGCTGCGCCGGATGCCGTCGGACACGATCCTGGACCAGCTCACCGGGACCGCGTACGGGCGGGCCCTGCTGGCCAAGGTGATCCTGGTGGCGGCCGTGGCCACGCTGGCCCTGTGGGCCCGGATTCGGCTGCGCCGCGCGACCGACCCGCTGACCGCCTGCACTCCCGCGCGGGCGGAGGTCGTCGCCCTGGGAGTGGTGGTCGCGCTGTCGGGGCTGCTGACGGCGCTGCCGGTGCCGATCCGCTGGTGAGCCGTTGCACGGTCCCCGTCCAGGACGTCGGGCAGCGGCCCGGGGACAGCCACCTACCGCGAGTCCGGCCGTTCCCCCAGCGCGCCGCCGCGGGCTTCGTCATGCGTTGGTTCGGTCATATGCGGAGGATCGCACCGCGCGGGACATCGAGGGCGTATCGGCGCTCCAGCGCCGGGCAGCGGCGGCAACGCCCCGCGCACACGGCCGGGTTGGCGTTCCCGCGTTCGCCGCGCCCGAACGGGCTGGCGACGCAAGGCACCTGACGGCGAGGAGTGTCAGTGTCGGCCCGTATCCTCAGTGACCATGCTCGAAGACCGTACGACCGCAGCGTCCTCCCCCGCAGCGTGGCCGGCCGCGTATCCCCAGGGATACGCGGTCGTTGACGTGGAGACCACCGGGCTGGCCCGCGACGACCGGATAATCTCCGCGGCCGTCTACCAACTGGACGCACGCGGCGAGGTCGAGGACCACTGGTACACGCTGGTCAACCCGGAGCGCGACCCGGGTCCGGTCTGGATCCACGGTCTGACGAGCGACGTACTCGAAGCGGCGCCTCTCTTCCAGGACATCGCCGGGGAGTTCTCGAGCCGGCTCGACGGCCGGGTGCTCGTCGCGCACAACGCGGTCTTCGACTGGCAGATGATCGCGCGGGAGTACGCGCGCGCGGAGCGCGAGGCCCCGGTGCGGCAGCGGCTGTGCACCATCGCGCTGTCCAAGGAGCTGGGCCTGCCGCTGCCCAACCACAAGCTGGAGTCGCTGGCCGCGCACTACGGCGTCGTGCAGCAGCGGGCGCACCACGCGCTGGACGACGCGCGCGTGCTGGCGGAGGCGTTCCGGCCGAGCCTGCGGGCCGCGGCGGCGGGCAGCGTCCGGCTGCCGCTCCAGGAGTGCCGGCCGCTCACGGAGTGGCGGGACACCGCCGCCACGCCCCGGATCGGACAGCAGCCGAGCGGGTACGGGGGATACGGCGGCTACCGGCCGACGAGCTGGCGCCCGTCCCGTAAGAGGCCCGCATGCCCCTATCCCAACCCGGGCCGCTACGAAGACGGCAAAAGACTCAAACAGGGCATGCGCGTGGCGTTCTCCGGGGACACGTCGATCGAGCGCGACCTGCTGGAGGACCGCGCGATCGAGGCCGGGCTGCATGTGTCGACGAGCCTGTCCCGGCTGACCAGCCTGCTCGTCACGAACGACCCCGACGCGGGCACCTCGAAGGTGGTCAAGGCCCGGCAGTACGGGACGCCGGTGGTGGACGAGGCGGCGTTCGGACAGCTCCTGAGGGATGTGGAACCGGCGTCGGAGCAGTGACCGTACGGACGGGTGATTGCCGCGCGACTCGCCCGGAGCCCCCTCGCCCCGCGCCACGGTGACCGCTCACCCTGTGGCGCATGGCGACATGTGAAGTCTGCGGAAACGACTACGGCATGACCTTCGAGGTGCACGCGCAGGGCGCGGTGCACGTATTCGACTGCTTCTCCTGTGCGATCCACCGCATGGCACCCATCTGCGAGCACTGCCGTGTACAGATCATCGGGCAGGGCGTCGAGGCCGACGGTCACTGGTACTGCGGCGCCCACTGCGCCCGCGCGGAGGGAAAGGCGGGGATCGTCGACAAGGTGTGACCCGGTACCCGCCCGACAACGCCCCACGACCCGGTTGTACGGTCGTGGGGTGTACCGCTTCCTGTTGTCCCGGCAGTGGGTGATCCTCACGCTGGTCGCCCTCCTCCTCATCCCCACGATGATCAGGCTGGGCTTCTGGCAGATGCACCGCTACGAGGAGCGCAGCGCCCGCAACGAGCTGGTCGCCGACGCGCTGGAGGCGAAGCCGCTGCCCGTGGAGAGGCTGACGTCCCCGGGGCACACGGTCACCACCGAGGAGCGGTATCGCACGGTGACCGCCGAGGGCCACTTCGACACCGACCGGGAGGTCGTGGTCAGGCGGCGTGTCAACGCCGACGAGGAGGTCGGCTTCCACGTCCTGACGCCCTTCGTCCTGACGGACGGCGAGGTGCTGCTGGTCAACCGCGGCTGGATCCCGGCCGACGGCCCGAGTCAGACGGCCTTCCCCAAGGTCCCCGCGCCGCCGAGCGGGCAGATCACCGTCAGCGGGCGGCTGATGCCGGACGAGACGACCGAGGCGAGCGGCATCAAGGACCTCAAGGGCCTCCCCGACCGGCAGGTCATGCTGATCAACAGCGAGCGGGAGGCCGGACGGCTCGGCGCGCAGGTGCTCGGCGGCTACATCGTGCAGACCGCGCCCGAGCCCAAGGGTGACGTCCCGGAGCTGATCGGCAAGCCGGGCGAGGAGAACGCGCCGCTGAATTACGCGTATGCCTTGCAGTGGTGGTTGTTCGCGGCCGGCGTTCCCATCGGATGGGTGATTCTGGCTCGCCGGGAGGCGCGGGAGCGGGGGGCTGCCGCCGCCGTGCCGGAGGAGTCGGCGCCGGCGGTTGTATAGCGGACTCGCCGTGAGGGGTTCTGACTCGTGGCGGCTGCGGGTGGGTCGTGGTTGCTCGCGCAGTTCCCCGCGCCCCTGGAGGTACGTGCAGCGGACGCACCTTAGACGTCATCTCATTTGGGTCGGTAGCCTGTTGGTCGTGGTTTCGATCGTTGAGCGGCTGGTGCCGGATGAGTTGTG
>NZ_JBNGGG010000104.1:0-8958 GCF_049974585.1 Streptomyces sp. UG1
GCGACACCCCCGGTGACGAAGATGTGCTTGGTCGTCGTGGATTTTGGCATGGCCAAGAGGGGGCTCCCGTGGTCGCGGTTTGGGTGCGGTGCGGCATCTGGTGGCCTACTGAAGTACGCCGTTCAGGACAGGTCCGCGCTTGTAGGTGTGGGTAACGATCTCTGTGTCGAGGTCGAGGATGTGCGGAAACGATCCGAGCCTGTCGGTGAGGAAGCCGTACAGGTGGGTCTCGTGCTCCAGGCACACATCCGCCAGCAGGTTGTGCCGTCCTGTCACGGCGGCGCAGAAGCGCACATCGGGGCAAGCGGCCAGGCTTTCGCCCACCGTTTCGATCCCTGCGGGGTGTACTTTCAGCCGGACGCGTGCCTCGACGGGACGGCCTACCCGGGCCGGGTCCACCACCGTACGCAGGTGAAGCACCCGGCGCTCCAGTAGAGCGGCGACTCGCCGTCCGGCCGTGGCGGTCGAGAAGCCGAGTTCCCTGGCGAGGTCCGTCAGGCTGATGCGCGCGTCGCCGATCAAGGATTCGGCCACGAGTTGGTCGGTGGGCGTGAGTTCGTATCGGTCGGCAAGGCTGGGCAAGGGCTGGACGATGCTTGCCCGCAAGCGCGTTTCCTCCTCTTCGGTCAGGACAGGGGCGTGCCACTGCGCCTCGGTCTTGAAATGGCGCAGCGTGATGTGCGCGTCGAGCACGTCGGCGTCGGGGAGGCCGGGAATTCCCTCCGCCATCAGGGAGTGCAGGAGAGGCTGGGACGGTGCCAGTACGACGCACCAGAGGAGGCCACTCCCTCCGCTCACGGCGGCGACGTTAGGAACATCGGTGCGCTTTGCCAATGCTCCGGTAACGGCTTCCAGACAGTCTCTGCGGGTCTTGAGGCGAACCTGCACCGCGTGGCCGAGCCCGCACCGCAACATGTCGTACTCCGCCGTGCAATGGACGACGCCCGCGGCGAGGAGCCGCTGGACCCGTCGTGCCACTGATCGCTCGTGCTCACCCAGGATGCGTCCCATCTCGGCAACGCCAGCGCGGGGGTTGACCTGGAGAGCCGCCACGATGCGTTGGTCAATCCACTCAAGGTTGTCGGATTCATTCATCACAGCAGCATGATGGCAGGATCTTTATCACTCAGGGAATGGGTGTTGTCGGATTCAATCGTCTACGGCAGACTGTTGTAGCCGCCACGAACAGTGACACGTGGTGAGCTGGTTGTATCCGAACAGGCCGTCACGGGCCGAGAGGACAGAGCTTGTTAGGCGAGAGCACCTCCGCAGCAGTCCAGGACCCCATCACCTCCAGCGTGTTCCGCTCGGTCATGGGACAGTTCTGTTCCGGCGTCACCGTGGTCACCGCCATGGGGCCGGAGGCGCCTGTCGGATTCACCTGTCAGGCGTTCTCGTCTCTCTCCCTAGACCCGCCGCGTGTGATCCTGGGTGTCAGCCGCACCTCGACGAGCTGGCCCGCTATCAGGACCCGCTCGTGGTTCTGCGTGAACGTGCTCGCGCAGCACCAGCGCCCGCTCAGTGAGCAGTTCGCGCGCTCTGGCGGTGACAAGTTCCGGAACGTCGAATGGGCCGCGTCGCCGAACGGCTCCCCCCGACTGGCCGGCGCGGCGGCGTGGATCGACTGTCGGCTGCACGCCGAGTACGACGGCGGCGACCACCTCGTGGTGATCGGCGATGTATGCCGGCTCGAGGCGTCGGCCCAGCCGCAGGCACCCCTGCTGTACCACCGCGGCCGCTATACACGGCTCGCCGACTCACACTGAGCTCGGCCTTCGCGCCGACGGCACACACGCCACCCCGGCTCTGCAGCGCAACACACTGCGGCCCTGCTGGGCGGGACGACGCCTGCGCGAACGCCTGCCCACAGCGGCCACCATGGTGTCTCAGCCGTGGAACACGATCACCACCTCGACCATCCTCCCTTCCAAGGCGCCCGTCTCAACAGGCACTTACCTCATGAAAAGGAGCAACATCGCCATGCCACAGACCACTGTCCAGGAAGAGGCGTCCGCACAGAAGTCCGGTCTACTGACGGGACTTGACGTCTTCGTCGGAGGGCCGATCCAGCACGCCATTCTGGAGAAAGGTTTTGTCGGTCACTTACAGGACGCGATCACCACGGCGATCGATACGGTCACAGAGCACGGTGGCAACATCTTCTCGGCGCACGTCGTCGAGAAGTTCGGCGCCGAGACCGCGGCTTTCACACCGGAGCAGGTCTCCGTGCGCGACTTCCGCTGGATGAAGAAGTGCGATGTCTTCGTGCCCGTCCTTCCCGTGCTGGAGGACCAGACGCTGCGGCGTACGGACGGCACCCATGTTGAACTCGGCTGGGCCACGGCTTTGGGGCGCCCCATCGTGCTGATCACCAAGCAGCCCTTCGTCGAGTCGGCGAGCCACCTTCTTAAGGGGCTGCACCGGGTGGGGTTCGTCCAGGCCATTGACTTCGAGGAGTTCACCGAGAAGCCGAGCCTGCTTATTGACGCCGTGCTCGCGGCGACCGAGCGGCAGCGAGAGGCGATCGGCGCGAGTCTCGTCGCGTAGAGCCCTTTTGCCACCCATCCGCTCATTCGCCGGACGGAGACATCAGTGTCCGATGTGACCATTCTGGGCCTGCCGATCACCAACCCTGTGATCGTCGGATCCGGACTGCTGACGGACCAGGAACGCAACATCCGCAAACTCATAGAAAGAGGCGCCGGTGCCGTAGTCACCAAGACCATCCACCCCAGCCCTCCCCAAGGGCTGGATGAGCGGATATTACGGCTGCCGGTCGGCATGCTCAACAGCACCACGTACTCCAAGCGGTCGGTCAACCACTGGCTTCAGGTGCTGCGTTCGTTCGCCGACGACCGGCTTCCCGTCATCGCCTCCCTCCATGCCGGCTCCCCGGCCGAACTGGCTGCGCTGGCCAGGGACGTCGAGGCGACGGGCTGCCGGGCGCTGGAACTCGGCATCTCGTGCCTCAACGAGGAAGACGGACTGGAGGACGACAACCCCGACCGGGTCTACGCCTACACCTCCGAAACCCGCAGCCGCACCAGCCTGCCCATGTCGGTCAAGCTGGCCATCGGCGAGGGCCTGCAGGACCGGGTCCGCGCCGCTATCGCCGGCGGGGCGGACGCCGTCACCGTCAGCGACACCATCTCGGGGGCCGCCGTGTCCCCGGCGACGGGTGACCTGGAACTCAACGGTGTCTTCGGATACTCGGGGCCCGGCATCAAGCCACTGGTCCTCGCCGCCATCTGGCAACTGCGCCGACGAGGCATCGACCTGCCCGTCCTGGGCTGCGGTGGTGTCGGCGGCGGCCGCGATGTGGCCGACTACCTCAGCGTCGGCGCGAACGCCGTGCAGGTCTACACGGCCCTGCACACCGACATGTACCAGACGCTGGAGCGCATCCTGGCGGAGACCCGGGAACTGGTCGGGGCGCAGGCCGACGCCCCTGCTCCCGCGGGCCGCGAGCCCGAGGGGGCGGTCACATGACGGGCGGGCAGCCGGGCGCCCTTCGCCTTACCGACATGACGAGCAGTCAGGTCACCGAGGCCGTACGTGGACGTAGCGTCATCTGGCCCATCGGAGCCGTCGAGCAGCACGGCCCGCATCTGCCCCTCTCGGTCGATCTGCTCCTCGCAGAAGCCGTCGCCGACGAGATCGCGCGAGAACTGGATGCCTTCACCCTCCCCGCCCAGGCGATCGGCGCGCGCTCACTGCCGCAGAGCGGCGGCGGACTGCACTTTCCCGGCACCGTGCACGTCGCCGGCGACACTCTGATCCGTTTCCTGCGAGAGGCGATCAGTTCCCTGGCGGCGCTCCCGATGGCCCGCTTCATCGTGGTCAACGGTCACTACGAGAACGAACCGTTCCTCTTCGAGGCGCTGGACCAGGTACGTGAGCAGGGGCTGCTGGACGGCAAGGAGGTTTTCGCGTTCAGCTGGTGGAGCCTGGTGCGCGCCTCCTTCACCGACGCCGAGATCCCCCGCTTCCCCGGCTGGCACGCCGAGCACGCGGGAGTCACCGAGACAAGTCTGATGCTCCATCTGCGTCCCGACCTCGTCACCGACCAGCGCCCCGACCACAATCAGCCGCCACGGGCTGGTGTCTACCTCCATCCCGTCGACGTCGAGAAGACCACCAACCACGGCATCCTCTCCTCGACGTCGGGATCGAGCGCCGCACTGGGCGAGAAGCTCCTGCGCCATGTCGTCGACGAAGCGACCACCCTGGTGCGCGACGGCGAGGGGCTGTTGTTCGCATGGATCCAGCCTGATCGCCGACGTACCGCCCCGGAGCACCGATCCACCGCACCGTCCGGAGGGAAGCAACCGTGACACGAAAGTTCCATCTCGCCTGCATCTTCAACTTCACCCCGGACGACTGGCAGGGTCCTTTCGGCACCGGAGGCTCACCCTGGGACGGCCAGTTCCACACGGAGGTGGCCCAGGCGCTCGAACGCGCCTGCTTCGACTACGTGATCATCGAGGACAAGCTCATGGTCCCGGAGAGCTACGGCGGTTCCTCCGAGCGGGCGCTCCGGCAGGGCATGGTCGTCCCCAAGCACGACCCGGTTCCGCTGGCCGCCGCGATGGGGCTGGCCACCTCCCACCTGGGCATCGTCGCCACCCTGTCGACCATGGCGTACCCGCCGTTCATGACCGCGCGGCTCGCCTCGACGATGGACAGCATGCTCGGCGGGCGCTTCGGCTGGAACATCGTCACCAGCGCCGAGGATCTGGCCGCGCAGAACTTCGGCCTGGACAAGCTGCCGCCCCGGGATGTGCGTTATGCCATGGCCGACGAGTACGTCGACGTCGTCCGGCAGTTGTTCGCTTCCTGGGACGCGGACGCCGTCGTACTCGACCGGGAGAACGGGATCTACGCCGACCACACGAAGGTCCGCCCGATCCACTTCAAGGGCGAGCACTTCAGTGTGCGGGGCCCGTTGAACACCGTGCCCTCCCCACAGCATCGGCCCGCGTTCGTCCAGGCCGGTGCCTCGCCCCGGGGCCGGGTCTTCGCCGCCCGCAACGCGGACTCGGTCATCGCCATCGCCAACGGTGTGACCGGGATGAAGGAGTTCCGTGACGACGTGCGCAAGCACGCCGAGGCGGCCGGCCGTGATCCCGACGATGTCAAGGTGCTGTTCTGCGTGACGCCCACGCTCGGGGAGACCGAGCAGGACGCGCGGGACAAATACGAGCGGATGATCTCCTCGCCGCAGTTCATCCACGACATCCTCGCCGAGACGTCCGCGCTCACAGAGATCGACTTCGCCCAGTTCGACCTGGACAAGCCTCTGCCGTACCGGTTGGAGACCAACGGCGAACAGGGGTCACTGGACCAGCTCCAGCAGTGGGGCAGCGGCAAGACCTTGCGGGAGCTGGTGATGGACGCCGCCGGAGGACTGGTCTCCTCGGTGGAGTTGGTCGGCACCCCGGATCAGGTGGCCGAGCGGATGGGCGAGGTGATGGAGGAGGTCGGCGGGGATGGCTTCATGCTGACGACCCCGGTGCTGCGGCTGAACCGCCGCTGGGTCGCCGAGGTCACCGACGGCCTCGTGCCCGCGCTGCAACGCCGTGACCTGACCCGGTCGGCATACACGCCGGGGAACACGCTCCGGCAGAACCTCGCGGAATTCTGACACCGACCGCAGGATGACGACCTCCACGACACCCCGGCTGGTCCTGGACGCAACCGCCCAGGACCTGCTGTTCAGGCAGGCGCGAACCGCGGACCGTTTCACCGACGAACCAGTCCCCGACGAGACGATCGAGGCCGTGTACGACCTGGTCCGCTACGGCCCGACCGCTTTCAACCAGCAGCCCCTCAGGATCTTCCTGCTCCGCTCCCCGGAGAGCCGCGAACGACTGGCCGTTCATCTCTCACGGAGCAACCGGGAGAAAACCCTGCGGGCACCGCTGACCTCCTTACTAGCGGTGGACAACGAATTCCACCGGAAACTCGCCAGGTTGTTTCCCGAATTCCCCGGAGCCGCGGATCTGTACGCCGAGAATCACGCCCTACGGGAACGATCTGCGTCACTGAACGGCGCATTGCAAGCCGCCTATTTCATCATCGGGATACGAGCCGCGGGCCTGGCCGCCGGACCCATGAGCGGCTTCGATGAAGACGGCGTCAACCGGGAGTTCTTCCCGGCCGGCGACCTTTCGGCGCTGCTCGTGGTGAACATCGGCCGGCCCGAGCAGTCCGGGGAACGGCCGCGCAGGCCACGCCTGGCGCACAGCGAGGTGTGCAGGACACTGTGATGCCGAGCCGTCCGGCCTTCGCCCAGCTCACACAGGCGGGCGAGGGCCGGACGGCACCTCCCGGCGTACTGTCTCGCGGTACCAGCGGCCCCACTTGTCCAGCTCATCCGTGATGGAATCCAGGCTGTGCCCGACATCGGTGAGCGCGTACTCGACCCGCGGCGGCACCTCGCGGTACACGGTCCGCGTCACCAGGCCGTCGGCCTCCAGCTCACGTAACTGGCGGGTCAGCATGCGCTGGGTGATGCCCGGCAGCGCGCGCCTCAGTTCACCGAATCGATGGGTTCCCGCGACCAGCTGCTTGAGAATGGCCAGTTTCCAACGGCCCCCGAGCATCTCCATGGCGAACTCGATCGCGCAGTGATCCGGTGCTTCTTCGACGCTGGAACGCACGCCTGACCTCCATTGGTATACCGCGCGGCACTAGGGGACGCCAAAGACCGTACTTGTGGCCCATGTTGGTACGTCCTGAAACTGAGAATATGTCAAACAAGGAGGCACCCGCACCGGTGCGAGCAATCGAAGAGACGGAGCACACGGAGCATTCAGCCGCCCCGCCGCCGAGGCAGCGGTGGCTGGTTCTGGCCGTGGTTTCAGGCAGCCTGCTGCTGTGCGGTATCGACCTCACCGTGCTGCACGTCGCCGTGCCCAGCATGAGCCGGCAGCTCCAGCCCTCTCCCGCGCAGCTGCTGTGGATCGTCGACGTCTACTCGCTCACGCTCGCTGCCCTGCTCGTGACCTGTGGCACGCTCGGCGACCGGATCGGCCGGCGCCGCATGGTGCTCAGCGGCTTCGTCACCTTCGGTCTCGCCTCGGCGGCGGCCGCCTTCTCAACATCGACGGCGCAACTCATCGCCGCGCGCGCCGCACTCGGAGTCGGCGCGGCGATGATCATGGCGTCTACAGTGGCGATCATCAGGGTCGTCTTCACCGACGACCGCGAGCGGGCCGTCGCCCTCGGCATCTGGACCTCCGCCCACAGCGTCGGCGCCACGATCGGTCCGCTGGTCGGCGGTCTGGTCACCGCGAAGTGGGGCTGGGGCGCGGTCTTCCTGATCAACGTCCCCGTCATCGTCGTCATCCTGGCCGTCGGCGCCCGGGTCATCCCCGAGTCGCGAAACCCCGTGCCCCGCCGCTGGGACCTGGCCAGTGTGGCGCTGTCCGTCACCGGCCTGGCCGGAGTGGTCTACGCACTCAAGCAGGCGGGCGAGCACGCAGGCGTGAACGGCGTCATCGTCACCACGGCCGCCGTCGGGAGCGTCCTGCTCTACGTCTTCGTACGCCGTCAGTGGCGCATCGCCGAACCGCTGCTGGACTTCTCCCTCTTCCGCGAACGCCGCTTCACCACCGCCACCTTGTGCGTCATCGGCTGCTTCGGCTCTTACGTCGCCCTGCTGTTCTTCCTCACCCAGTGGTTCCAGCAGGTGGGAGACTACTCGCCGGTGCTCGCCGGACTCGCGCTGATGCCACTCGCCGGCGCCAACGCCGTCGGCGCCGTCACGGCACCCTGGGCCGCGAGCCACTGGGGCAACCGGTGGACGCTCACCGGGGCACTCGCCCTCTTCGCCACCGCCCTTGCCACCATGGCCATCGTCGGCGACACCGCCCACTACTGGGTACTGCTCATGCCGTTGCTGGGCGCGGGATACGGCGCCGGCATCGTGATGACCCTGGGCGCCGACTCCATCATGAGCGCCGCGCAGCCCGAACGCTCCGGGGAGGCGGCCGCCATCCAGGAGACGTCCTTCGAACTCGGCGCGGGCCTCGGCGTCGCCGTCCTCGGCACCATCCTGACCGCCGTATACCGAACCGGCCTGCCCCAGGTACCTGGGCTCGACCCGGACCAAAGGGCAACGGCCGAGGAGTCGTTCACGGACGCCGACGACCTCACATCGCAGCTTCCGTCCCAGACGGCGCAGACGTTGCTGCGCGCGGCACAACAGGCGTACGACCACGGCTTCACCACCGTGGTGGCCCTCGCCGCGGCCGGCCTGGTCGTCACCGCCGCTATGGCGGCGGTCCTGCTGCGCCCGCCGAAGAGGGGATGACCAGCCCGAAGGTCATGACCGCTTCGTCACCCGGTGCGAGGCAGGCCCGCCGCGCCGGCTCGCGCACAGCGACGGCGATGGACTTTGGGCCGAACCCTCGCCAGGGGGGCCGGAACCTCGGAATGGGCACCCGCTGCACCCCATCGGGACGACAAGCCACGGGGCACGGTCGCCGACCACCCGTTCACCCCCGACCACCGCGCGGGAGCGCCCTGAGCAAGCCAGGCGCGCAACCGGCTCACTCCTCCGACCCGCGGCACTCCAGACCGCCCCGCTGTTCGATTGAGGGGCGCACCATATACCCCCTACGCTCGACCGAGGAAGTCGTGATCTACATCACGAGGCATGGATCGACCACCGCAGGGAATGATCGGGATAAGACGAGCGAACCGGGCATTTCATTTCCGCGGGACATGCGCGGGACGGCGAGCCTGACAATCCTTCAGGCAGGCCGTTGACCTGCGAAAACGCGCAGGAATCCAACGCTCCGGAGCCGTGTGTGCAGGTTCGAATCCTGCCGGGGGCACTCCGGGAAAGGCTCCTGATCTGCAGAGAGGCCGTCAATGAGCTTGTTTCGCTTTGACGGACACCATCGGTGTGGTGGTCAGGCCGCCAGGGCGGCCTCGTAGTCAGCGGGACTG
>NZ_JBNGGG010000105.1:0-8820 GCF_049974585.1 Streptomyces sp. UG1
TCCCGAGACGCAGCCCAGGAGCACGGCCGCTCCGACGACTGAGGTTGTCAGTCGGTTGATGGATCGCATGCTGTGTATGTCCCTCTCATCCAGTGGTGAATGTGAAGTCGAGTGGCGCCCTCTGCGTACTGGCTCGCCTCCGCGCCGCCGAGCAAGAGCGCGAAACACGGCAACGGAGCCTAGGAGATGATGAGTTGGTACTCGGCGGCAGCCACGGCGAGGAAGCCCGCGAGTGCCTCGTCGTCCATCAGGACGGTGGGATGAGGGCGGATGGTACGACCGGTTGCCGAACAACCACGGAGTATCCGGAGACGGTACTTGAGAGTTCACGCCCACAGGCCCACTCCCGTGAACTATGGGGATTCCCCTACGGCTTGATAGAATCTTGCATCGTCTTAGCACTGCCGGTCAGCCTGGCGTCGAGATCCTGTCCGGCCCACGGGACGCGAAGACCGCCACCACCGACAAGTGCCTCGCGACGTACGCGCTCCGCGGTCTGCCCGACGGCGCGCACACGGCGAGGTTCGTCCTCAAGTCCGGAAAGATCGTTCGACGCGTTCAACACCATCTCCGGGGACGTGGACAGCACTGTGGACACGACACCTATCCGGGGCGCCCTGGAGAAGATCGGACGTCCGGCGCAGGCGGACTACACGGCCGACTCCTGGGCCCTGTTCGCCTCCGCGTCGTCGGCGGCGACGGCTGCCGTGGCGGGACGGCAGAAGGGCCTTGACGCCAGCGCGTCGCGCAGATCATGGGCGGCGGAAGCGTCCTTGCTCCGTGCGTTCGCCGTAAATGATCAAGAGGCCGGACAGTTTTTGTTATGCAACGGTGCGGCGCGCGTCTCCTTGGTACAGGACCGGAGAAGAGCCAGGAGACAGTTCGATGGAGCAGGCCACCACAGACCGTTCGTTCAGCCGTCGCGGGATGCTGAAGCTCGCCGGCGCGGCCGGTGCCGGCGCCGGTGCGATCGGGGCGGCCACGGGGACCGCCTCAGCCGTGCCGACGGCCCCGAAAGGCGGGTTCGCCCACCCGGCGCTGCTGCACACGCAGGCCGACTTCGACCGGATGGCCGAGAAGGTCAAGGCGGGTGCGCAGCCCTGGACGGACGGCTGGAAGCGGCTGCTGAGCAGCCGGGACTCGGCGACCGACTACCGGCCACGGCCCGTCGCGACCGTCATCCGCGGTGGCGAGGGCGCGAACGTCCACCTGCTCTTCCGGGACACCGCCGCGGCCTACCAGAACGCCCTGCGCTGGAAGATCACCGGGGACGCCGGGCACGGGGACAAGGCGCGGGACATCCTCAACGCCTGGTCGGCCACCCTCAAGGAGCTCCGCGGGAACGCCGACCGGTACCTGATGGCGGGCATCCAGGGGTATCAGCTGGCCAACGCCGGCGAGATCATGCGCGACTACGACGGATTCGACCTCGGCCGGTTCCAGTCCATGCTGGTCGACATCTTCTACCCGATGAACGACTACTTCCTGGCCAACCACAACGACGCCGTCCCCGGGAACTACCGGGCCAACTGGGAACTGTGCACCCTGGCGTCCATCATCGCCATCGGCGGGCTCACCGAGGACCAGGCCAAGATCGACCGGGCGGTGGAGTACTTCAAGAACGGCGACGGCAACGGCTGTGTCAAGCGGGCCGTCCCGGTCCTGCACGAGGAGGCGGACGGCGTCGTCCTCGGGCAGTGGGAGGAGAGCGGCCGGGACCAGGAGCACACCATGGCCGGTGTCGGCTGGATGGGCGCGCTCTGCGAGATGGCCTGGAACCTGGGCGAGGACCTGTACGGGTACGACGACAACCGGTTCATGAAGGGCGCCGAGTACGTCGCCCGCTACAACCTCGGCAAGGACGTTCCGTACACCTCGTACTCGCGCCGCATGGGCCGGCGCCTACCGGGCCGGGGCGGAGTCCTGCACACCGAACCGGAGATCAGCGAGGTGGGCCGGGGCAGCACCCGTCCCATCTGGGCCCTGATCCACAACCACTACGCGGTGCGCCGCGGGCTGGTCGTACCGAACATCACGGCCTACAAGGACAAGCTCACACCCGAGGACGGCGGCGGGCTCCGCGGCGGGGCCGGCTGGAGCTACGACCACCTCGGCTACGGCACGCTGACCTACACCCGGGACCCGGAGGACGTCGGCGCGTCCGCGCCGGGCGCCGCACGCGAAAACAAGGCGGCTGACGACGCCTCGGGCAGCGCTGCAGGCGGCGGGACGCGCCCGCAGGGAGGCGCCCCCAACGATCTGGCCGCCACGGGGGCGGACGGCGTCCTTGCCTGGTCCGCCGCCGGGGCCTCGGCCCTCGTCGGGGGTCTGCTCCTGCTCCGCCGTCGCGGACGCGGAGCGAACACGCCCGGATCCGACGCGTGATCCGCGACGCCTGAGCCAGGCTGGGCGGACGGCTTCGGCGGCCTCGCCCGCGCCCACGGAGTCGATGTCGAATGACAGCGGGAGGTCGGCGCACGCACGCATCCGCGATCACGCGTCTCCAGCGAAGCGCGACGGGTTGTGGTGAGGTCGGCCGCCGCGGCCGCGAGGAGTCCGGCGCCGAGCGCCCGGATGACCTGGCGGCGGGCCGGCCTGTCGTGCTTCTCCCTGGGGTGTCGGCCCGGACCGGGCCAGGCGGACGGCGGTTACAGGGCAGCGGCCTCCTCGGTGGTGAGGAAGCGCAGGTTCTGCACGTGCTCGTTGACGAACATGGGCACGCCGTCCGAGGCCAGGTACCACGCCGGCTTGCCCCCGCTGTCGCGGATCACCCTGCCGTTGACACGAAGATTCTCGAAGGTGATGTCCTTGACGGTGTGCTCCGCGTCGGTCCCGGCGATGATCGACGTGTCGGCGTTCTCGCCGTTGTAGCTGACGTCCTTGACGTAGACGTTCTCGATGCCGCGGCCGGCCGCCTTGTTCCACTTCGGGTTGTTGACGACGCGCATGTGGAAGAGCTGGCCCCAGCGGAAGTCCTCCACGCGGATGTTGTCGAACCTGACGTCCCGGACGAGGTTGCCGTCGGCGGCATTGATGGCGATGCAGCCCTGGGCGTTCACCTGCGGCTCACGGTGGTCGAGGATGTCGATGTTCTCGAAGTTCAGGTTCTCCAGCATCTCGTGCGCGGCGGGGTCGGGGTTGCCGTGCACGGCCATGTTGATCGTGTGGGCGACGTCGGCCCAGAGGGAGCAGTTCTTGACGGTGATGTTGCGGGTGTCACCGTAGAAGTCCCAGCGGTGGGTGTAGAGGGCGATGCAGTCGTCGGACGTGCGCAGGAAGCAGCCGTCGATCGTGACGTTCTCGGAGCAGTAGAGCTGGATGCCGTCGCCCCAGCCCTCGCGGCTGAAGGCGCGCAGGTTCTTGATGGTGAGGTTCTGGCACTCGGCGACCCGGATGTTGTGGTAGCGGGGGTTGAGGATCGTGATGCCGTCGATCGTGACGTTCTCGCAATTGCGGATGGACATCGCGCCCGACTTGGAGTTGTAGATCACACCGCGGCCGATCAGCCGGGAGTTCTCCACCCCCTCGAATTTCACGACCGAGACGAGGACCGCACCGGGGGCCAGGTAGACGGTGGTGTTGCTGGGCACCGTCAGCTCCCCGTTTTCGGGAGTGTGCAGACCGGGCCCGAAGTACATGACGTGCTTGTCGCCCTCGGCGGGCACGTCCTGCTCGATCGGGTTCGCGAACAGGTGCAGGCAGTCGAAGATCTTGTCGTCGACCTGGACGACGACGGTGCGGGGCCGGTCCAGGGTGAAGCGCGCGGTGCTGCCGAGCACCTCGGGGGTGATGCCGTACGAGTCCGGGCGTATACGGACCTTCTCGACGCCGCCCGGGTTGTAGGTGACCTCGACCTCGACGGTGCCGGAGAAGTCGAAGGAGGCCCAGGAGGACTTCTGGACCGGGTTGCGGGCGGTGACGGCGTCGATCAGCGCGAGCTTGGCCAGGTAGACGTCGAGTCTCTGCCAGGTGCCGCCGAGCGGCCGGACTTTGACGGTGAAGGAGTTGTTGGCCGGCACCTGCGGCAGGGTCGGATGGATGACAACGATATCGCCTGTGGAACCGGCTTCTGCGGCCGCAGCCTGAGCGGTGCCCGTGACACCGCTGACCATACTGCCGACAGCGAGGGCGCCTGCGGCCTGAAGGGCGGTGCGCCGGGACAGGGACGAGCTCATGAAGACTCCTTGATGGATGTGGGCGGGCGGCCGTCTGCGGCCGGAGGCGGGGCCCGGCGGCCGCTGAACATGCGGGCAGAGCCCCGACCCTTCACAGATGGGGCGTTCGGGTAGCAGGAGGCGCTTGAGGATCAGAGGGACGTTCGGGCCATGACGAAGTGGATCGTCAGGGCGAAATCTGCGGCACGGCCGAAATCTGCGCAAGGGTTTGGCGAGTTTTCGAAACAACCGGTTGCTATAGGCGGGCGGTGCGCCGCCGTCCCGGTCGAGAGCTGGGCACGGCGTGCTCGATCGCAGGCCCGAGGTCCGGGCCTCGTGGCCGGCGCCGGGTGGCGGCGCTCGGCGGCGCGGGAACGGGTGACCTGGGCGGTGACCTGCGGCATCGGCATCGGCGTCCGGACGGCATCCGCCCAGGGTGCGCCAGGCAGCCGTGCGGCTCGCCGTGGGCGGGCCAGGGGGATCGGCGCGAGTGATCAGTGGCCGTCCGGCGGTGTACCACTCGGTCAACCGTTGGAAACCGGTTGGGCAGTCTTGACCCCTCATCTCCTCGTAACTACAACTACTGCAGGGCAGCAACCGGTTACCGCCGACGGCCGGGGCAAGCGGCTCGCCCCGACACGATCCTCCAAGGAGAGGTCCCTTCCCCATGAGAGCTTCAGGAGAGCCTGAACCGCCCGCCACGCACGGAGGAAACCGCCCGGGGGCGCTGTCCCGCCGGAGCATGCTCACGGGCGCTGCCCTCACTGCCGGGATGGCCGCGGCGGGGATCGGTACGGCCCGGCCGGCCCTCGCCGCGGAGGCGGGCGCCCCGGTCAGGGCGACCGCGCGCATGGGCGGCACGTCCATCACGGTGGCGGCGGTGAACGGGGCGCTCCAGTGGTCCGCCACCCGCGACGGCAAGACGGTCGTCGATGCCTCGACCCTGGGCCTGAGGCTGGACGACGGCACTGTCCTCGGCAGCAGCGTCACGGTCACCCGGAGCCGGTACCGGACCGTCCACGACACATGGTCCCCGGTGTACGGGCGCAACGCCACCGTCACCGACCACTACCAGGAGCAGTCCTGGGACTTGCAGGACACCGCTTCGGGCATCCGCTTCGGCGTGCAGATCCGCGCGTACCGCACCGGCGTCGCACTGCGCTACCTGCTGCTCGACGAGGGCAGCCTCAGCATCGCCGACGAGCTGACGACGTTCGCCTTCCCCGATGGCACAACCGTCTACAGCGCCCGGGACGAGGACGCCTACGTCCCGGTGGCGCCGGGTGCCATCCCGGTGACCGGAACGCCCACCACGGACACCGGCCCGCTGACCGACCTGCCGCTGACCGCCACGCTCGCGGGCGGGTTCATCGCCTGTGTCTGCGAGTCCTCCCGGCTGAACTTCCCGCGGCTGAAGCTCAGTTCGGTTCCCGGGCAGCCGGGCACGCTCTCCGCCTTCCTGATGGAGCACACGGCGCGCGGGTCCGGACCGGTGGAGACGACGTCCACCGTCACCGCCCCGTTCGCCACGCCGTGGCGGGTGGTGGTGATCGGAGCCACGCACGCCGAACTCGTCGACAACGCCGAGCTGGTACTCAATCTGGCCCCGCCCAACGCCCTGACCGACACCTCGTGGATCAAGCCGGGCAAGGTGTTCCGCTGCGAACTGACCACCGCCGCCGGCCTCGCGGGCGTCGACTTCGCCGTGGGCCGGGGCCTGCAGTACATCGAGTACGACGGCGGATGGTACGGACCGGTCACCTCACCCGCCACGCACCCGATTCCCGAGATCGACCTTCCCTCGGTCATCTCCTACGCCACCGGCCACGGCATCGGGGTCATCCTCTACGCGGACCGCACCGCGGTGGGCGACGCGGACTCCCTGTTCGCCCTCTACCGAAGCTGGGGCATAGCGGGCGTCAAGCTGGGCTTCGTCCTCGACGGCACCCAGTCGATGACCAACCAGATCACCGACTGGGCCCGGACGGCCGCCAAGTACCAGCTGCTGATCGACATGCACGACGACGTCCGGCCCTTCGGCTACGAACGCACGTACCCGAACTACCTGAACCTGGAAGGCGTCCGCGGCAACGAGCAGTTCCCGACCGCCACGCACAACGTGACGCTGCCCTTCGCCCGCAACATCGGCGGCCCGATGGACTACACCATCTGCTACGGCCAGTCGCGCAACAAGACGACCAACGCCCACCAGATGGCGATGGCCGCCGTCTACTACCAGCCCCTCAACTTCCTCTTCTGGTACGACAAGCAGACGTCCAAGTACGCCAACCCCGCGAACTGGCCCGGCCTGCCCTGGTTCAACGCCGTCCCCACGACCTGGGACGAGAGCCGGACCCTGGCCGGATCGATCGGCGAGTACATCGCGGTCGCCCGCCGCAACGGCTCCACCTGGTACCTCGGGGCGATGACCAACGAAACGGCCCGGACGCTGCCGATCCCGCTGTCGTTCCTGGACGACGGCACGTACACGGCGACCGTCTACGCCGACGGCGAGCCGGGCAGCAGCCCGTTCCGGACCCCGGTCGTGGTCAGCACCCGCACCGTCACCGCGGCGACCACGCTCGACGTGGCCATGGCGAGCGCGGGCGGCCAGGCGATCATCCTGGAGCGGAGCTGAGGCCGGGCGCCGGTCGTACGGCTTCTCAGGCTCACTCGGAGCGCGTGCGGGTTCCAGAGCACAGCGCGCGTACGTCTGTCGCCGTCCGCGGCAGCCCGGGAGCCACATCTTGATCCGCAACAGGAGAACAGCCTTCGCCACAAGGTTCGTACGCGTGCAAAGGCTCTCGCGAGCAGGTCAGGACCGCTTGCGCACTGGACGCCTGGCCTCCCCGTTTCGGTTGGGTCGGCTGAGCTGGGTTGACTGTGGAGGGTCGTGGCTGTCGGCGGATGGGCGTGACTGGCGGCCCGGCGCTCGGGTCGGGTGCTCCGGGTTCCTCGGGTCGTGGGTGGGCAGACGCAGCGCCGTTAGTCAGCTGACCGGCCTCGGCAGGGCCGCGAGGCAGATGAAGTCGTTCGCGAGCTCATGTCGCCAGGGCCAGGTGGAGGCGATCCGCAGGGGGAGGCGGCGGCCTCAGCGGGTGATGCGGGCGGCTGCGTGCAGCAGCCGGTAGCGGAGCTTCTTCGGCTCGGCGGAGGCCAACTCGCCCGCCGGCAACAGAGCCTGGGCCCACACGAGCAGATCGACGGCGGTCACGGACAGCTCCAGCCAGGCGGCGTTGATCTGGAAGGGACGGGAGGGGAAACGGCCGAAGCCGGTGGTCCTGCCGCTGGGGGTACCCCTGGACGGAGTCTGAGGGAGGGCGCGGTCCTCGAAATGCGGCCGGTGTCCGATGCCCAGGAACACGACGCCCTCGCCCCAGCCCGGCTCCACCGCTGCCGTCCGGGGCGGTGGTAGCGACGGGCCGCCTGGCGTCGTACCGTCGTCACGCGTCCGGCAGCCGCTGATCGTCAACCATGGTCGCGGCGATCATCGGCGGTACGCGCTGCGCCTCCGCCTCGGTCCGCTGCTGCAGCTGTCGCGTTGTCGCGCGCCCTGCGGAGTGTCTGGCCGGGGTTCAGGACCCGGTGGAGTCGGACGGCGGGCGCGGGCCGCCGAAGCCGTGTTCCGAGAGGTCGAACCAGTTGCCCTCCGGATCCATCGCCCGGTACTCGGCGAAGGGACGGTTGGTGAAGCGTTCAGCCGGCTTCGGAGTGCCGGCCGCCACCAGGGCCTCGGTGGTGGCCGCCGTGTCCTCGATGTGGAATCCGAAGTGGTTGAAGCCGACCGGGGTCTCACGATCGAGCTGATGCTTGATCAGGGCGAGGGAGAGATAGCCGTCGGACAGGAAGCAACTGCCGTCCGGATCGTGGTGAAAGAGTTCCATCGCGAAGACCGAGGAGTAGAAGTCCGGAGACTCTACTTGAGAGTTCACGCTGTCAGGTCGGCTGCAGTGAACTGTGGGGATTTCCCTACGGCTTGATGGGGACTTGCGGACGGACGGTTCGCCACGTCGAGGGTGATGAGCCTCAGGCGCGCAACGCTGGGGGGCCGTGTCCGCCTCGGTGGGTCCGGGCAGTCGACAACGCCGCCGCCGGGGTCAGCAGGCGGCGACCCCGGCGCGACGAAATCCCGGGTCGGCGACCGGGGGTTCATCGCCGTGCGCGGATTCTGTCCAGCGATCGCTCTTGTCGGCGCACCGAACTGTTCGACCTCCGCTGCCCCGCCCCTCGTGCGCCCCTGCAAAGAAGTCCTTCCGACCGGCGCTCGCTTCCACCGGCTTCGGCAGCTCGTGAGCCGCTGAAAGGGCTCCCGGCGACCGTTGCTGCTCCTGCACGCCCTCGGCCGGTTCCAGCAGGCCCCGACAGCGAACTGCGCTACAGCGCGGTCGAGGAGGACCTCCGGCGTCTGCTGCCCGAGTAGGGCCCACCCCACAGGACAACGCCCGCCTACCCCTTCCACCACCTGGTCGGCGACGGAGTTGCGGGAAGTGCGTACCGACCACGGGCACGGAAGTCCCGGGAGCGGGGTGCGGGACATCCGGAGACAGGTGCACCGGCCGGCTCGCACCCGAACTCAGAGCTCAGAGCGGGGTCGTGTCCCTTGTCGTGGTGTAGCCGATCATCCGGCGGTCGTGTTGGTGGTGTTGGGTAGCGCGGGGGCGCTTTC
>NZ_JBNGGG010000106.1:0-8130 GCF_049974585.1 Streptomyces sp. UG1
CTCTCCATGATGGACATCATCCTTCTGGGGCCGAAGCCCCTGATCTTCGATGTCCGTCAAAGCGGATCAAGCCCAATGTACGAGAACGCCCGAGACACTCTGCAGCCCTGAGTGCCAGATTCTCAACGTCAGCGTTCAGGAGATCTGGTACGGCGTCTCCGGTGACGGAGACATGTGGCGGAGCTTGGACGGCCATGAGCAAACTCGGCCCACCATCCGTGCTCCACACCATTCGCGACGCCGGCTATCTGCTCCGCTGACGCCGGAGTGTGATCATCCGGGAGCGGGGCCGGCGACGCCGACGTAGTACCCAACCGCCAAGACCCGATACACGGGGGGTGCGCTGGTCGAGGACGGTGAGATCCGGTCGACGGCGCCCGGCCTGCGCGACGATGTCCTCAGCGGTCGCGGTCAACCACAGCAGGTGGATGGTGGCCTGCGGGGGATCGCCAAACTGCAGGAAGTCCCACGGCACCAACGTTGGTTCCGGCCCGGTGTCGGCAGGATCGATGTCGGTGTGATCAAGGGTGTACACGCGAACGGGGTTGGCGTCGCGCCATGGCACCAGACGCGGGGCGGACCACCATTTCGCCGACTCGTAGATCCACACGCCCTCGCCGTCCATGGCTAGCACGCGTCGGCGTAGCGCGGCGTTGCCCGGGCGGATCCCGGCGAGCACCGCGACCATCCCGGGCAGGCCCAACCACAAGACCGCGGCGAACAGCGCCCCCAGAAACGAGCCAAGGTCGTCCACGGGCCGGAACACCTCGGTGATCCACCATGGGCTGGTCGGCACGAGGAGCCCCAGCCAGCCCAGGCTGGCGATCAACAACACGCCGCTGAGGAGACCACCGATCCGCAGCCGCCACCGAACCACGAACGTCCCGCGCCGGGCCGGACCGCGCTCAGCAGCGCCCGCCGCCCGCCGCCGTCTCCCGCGCTGCTTCACGCTGCCCAAGCATCTACGGGGTGACCGGGACCGGTCCCGGGTTCGGAACAACACACCCATCCGATAACCCGACTATGTGATCACCATTGTTGGACGAGCACCGGTACGCCCGGTCCTGGCTGCACAACTGAACCCCGGCCTCCGCTCAGCCGCGACAGCGGGCCGAGCATCCCGCTCCTGCCTCGCCCCGGACGGGGTCAGCCCAGCAAGGCGAACACAAGACCGCGGAGAAGCATCGCCACCGAAGAAGTGCCACCGAAGTGAGACTCGGCCGGTGCTCCCGGCAACTTCACGTGACTGCATGGGGACGACTCCGGTAGGCCCCAATTCGCAGTCCGCGCTTGGGTGACTCGAAGCGGCCCGCCCTTGCGGCCAAACGAGTCCGGGGATTCGGTCACTAACGTGAGACGGGACATGTGGCCGTAGCATGAGACAACCGGAGAACCCGCTGGCCACCAGCACGCCCTCGGCCACGAGTTGTGAGACTCTACAACAGGCGAGTGCCTGGGCGAACGGCAGATGATGAACCGTGGCGACACACGTGATGACGTCGTAGGAGCGGCAGGGAACTCGGCTACTGCATCCGCGACGGTGAAGGTCACAGGAAGCGATGAGGGAGTCAGCTTCTGAGCCTGGACCGTGATCACGGGATCGGCATCGACTGCCGTCACGGCAACGGCGCGTCGGGCCAGGGCCTCGCAAGGTCACCGCTGCCGGAGCCGATGTCCACAGCGCGATCGAAGCGTTTCGGCAGCTGCCGCAAGATCCAGCGGTGGTAGTGGGCGTTGTGATCCCAGGGATAGGCGGCATTGAACCGCTCAAGAGCCCGCAGAACACGAGTCGAAAGGATCTTCATCCCCTCAGTCCATCAAGTCCTGGCAGCACCCACACCCCGTTCCAGGACAAAGATCAACCGCTCCCCGGTAGGGCCCCGCCGCCCGGCAGTGCCCTACGCCGGAAGCAGCCCACGGAGACGCGTTGAAAGAACACCCACTCAGGAAGCGAGGACCAAGGTGGCGTTATGGCCGCCGAAGCCGAAGGAGTTGCTCAGGGCCGCCAGTGGTCCTTGAGGAAGTTGGCGCGGTGATCCGGTCACTATGTCCAAGCCGATTGCGTCGTCGGTCTCGTCTGCGTTGAGGGTCGGGGGCACGACGCGGTGGTAGAGGGCCAGCAGGGTGGTGATCGCCTCGACGGGGCCGGAGCCGCTCTGCAGGTGTCCGATCATGGACTTGGGAGCCGAGACGGCGATCTGGTCGGTGTGGGCGCCGCACACACGATGTAGGGCGCGGGCTTCGGCGAGGTCTCCGGCCAGTGTGGAGGTGGCGTGGGCGTTGACATGGGCGATGTCGGTGACCGACAGGCCCGCGTCGGCGAGCGCCCGGGTGATGGCTTTGGCCGCACCGAGTCCCTCGGGCTGCGGCTGGGCGATGCGGTGCCCGTCGACAGACATTCCGATACCGAGGATCCGGCCGTAGACCCGGGCACCGCGGGCGCGGGCATGGGCCTGCGACTCAAGGATCACGATGCCCGCGCCCTCGCCGAGCAGGAAACCGTCCCGGCTCTTGGCGAAAGGGCGGGAGGCACCCTGCGGGTCGTCGTTACGTCGGGAAAGGGCACGCATGGCGGCGAACCCGCCCAGGCCGAACGGGTGGATCGGCGCCTCGGCGCCGCCGGCGATCACGACGTCGGCCCGGCCCAAGCGAATCATGTCCGCCGCCAGCCCGATGGCCTCGGTCCCCGAGGCACAGGCGCTCACCGGCGCATGGGCACTGCCCTGGGCGCCGTACTGGATGGCTATCTGCGCCGCCGAGCTGTTGGGCAGCAGGGAGGGCACCGCGTAGGGCGACATGTGCTTCCAGCCCTTGGTCTGGAGCGTCTGATGCGCAGCGAGCATGGTCTGTGCGCCGATGGTGGAGGAGACCGCGACCGAGAGCCGCTCAGTGTCCAGCTCCGTAGCGGTATCGAGGCCGGCGTCCGCCCAGGCTTCGTGTACGGCCATCAGCGCCAGCTGCGTGACGCGGTCCATCCGGCGCGCCTGCGCGGGCGGGAGGGCTGCCGCGGGGTCAACGGCCGCGGGTGCGGCGATCCGCACCGGCAACTCATGGGCCCACGGTTCGTTCAAAACCCGGGCTCCTGACCGGCCTTCCAGCATGCCCTGCCAGCTGGAGGTGACGTTGGCGCCCAGGGGCGTGACCGCTCCGAGTCCGGTGACCGCGACATCCGACGCTCCGGCGGAAGCTTTCTCTACCACGATCTTCCTCATTCAGTTATCTGTTTGACCAAAAGGGCAAAGCTACTTCCGCGCAGGGAACTTTGTCGGTCGTGCACCGTCTCAAGCTGACGCTGCATCAGGCGAGGGTCGCCCTGCGGGTGAGGTCACGCGCGACCGCCATGGCCGGTGTCAACCCCGTACGACGGGCACAGTAGCCCGGCCCGGTCGCTGAGTGTGCCGGTCGTTTGCCCCACAAGGAACAGCCGCCGCGCACACCGGAATATGGGCAAGGCGCCGGTCGAGACCGCCTCTGGTTTACAGCCGCGCCCTACGGGTCCGTCAGATCCGTGGCTCGCAGCGAAGTCGCGGATCATCGCGGGGTGCTGAGGGCTGGGGTGTTCGGGTTGGTTCGACAACTTTTCGACGGCATCGCGCCTCCCGGTTCACCAGGTGAGCACATCCCGTGGGCGACTCCGCCGCGCCCACGGGATGACCAGCCGGGGAACAAAAACACCTACTCAGTTGGCCGGGACAGCGACGATTCGGGTGGCTGATGGCGGGTCGATTCGCGTCTGCCGCAGGCTCGGGCACCGGACCGGTCCGCGCTTCGTCACGTGGCTGACAGGCTCCATGCCCCGGCCGAGCGCACCTGGTAGTAGCCGCGGCCCGGCCACTGGAACGTATGCTCCCCGGCGCGGCCTTCGGTCACCGTCACCCAGTAGGCGAGGCGGTCGTTCAGCGCCTCCAACTGGATCAGGCTCGGCCCCGCGTAGTAGAGGACGCCCGGGCCCGGGTCCCCTCGGTAGTGCACGACATCTGATCCGGTTCCGGTGATCTCGTCGTGGAAGCGCGGGACTTCTCGCAGGGGGGCCGTAATCGCCGTCCACTCCTCCCGGTCGCCGTCGGCAAACACGCGAAAGGCGATTGCCTTGCTCGCCTCCGGCAGCGGAATCCGGGCGGTGATGGGGGTGCCGTCGGCCGACAGCCGGTACAGGCGTGAGGAGCGCCCCTTCCTGCCCTCGAAGCGTAGGTGGACCCGTGTCTGCCCGTTGGTCGAGAAGACCATCACGGCCGGGCGGTACGACGGCATTTTCAGCCGATGGATCTGCTCGCCGCTGCCTCCCTTCCCGCTGACCTGCGGCTGGGAGACAGGCGTCGGTGTCGTGGGGCGAGGCCTCGCCTCGCGTGGCTGCGTGCGGACTCTGCTGCCCGGGCCTGGCTGTCTCGGAGTGCTTGGGCTCGGATTCTCCGTCAAGCGGACCGCGTCCGCTGCACACACGGCGATGGTCCGGGCGGCACCCCCGGGAGGCGCCCAACTGACGTGCCAGGCAGCCCTACCGTGTCGGGCGTCGAAAAAGCACAGCGGCATGCGCTCCGGCAGTGGTTGGCCGGCGATCAAGGCATCCAAACAGGCCAGCGCATGCCTGCCCTCGTCCAGCGTGCGCAGGACATCGAGTATGTCCGCCCGCCCCCGGTCGCCTGCGACCTCCCGCTTTGCCTGGTCGTATGCGTCGAGGGCACGCACCAGCTCGGCCCGCATCTCATCGGTGGCGCCGGGCTGGCCCGGGCTGAAGGAATGGACGTCCAAAGCCTCACCAAAGGCCGTGATCTCGGCCTCGATCTCGGTGAGCGCCGACTCGTCGCGCCCGCGCCACGGCCACCATCGGCGGAGCCCCCCGCCCACCCCTCTACGCATGGTCGCAATCATGCCGCACGGCCCGGCAGGCACGTCCCGAGGTCGGCGGCTGAGCACGGAGCGGCAAACTGATTCCGGCGGCCCCGACCCACGTCGGTCGTCGAGATGGCGGCGGCCCCGGTCCGCGCCGGCGCCCGAACCAGTGGCGGAATGGCAGTCCCGTACGGCATCGGCATCCAGGGCAAGGCGATGCTCGCGCACACCAGCGACTGCCGACTCACCTCCGGCCGTACCCCTCGGTCAGGCATTCCTGCACCGCTCCCGCGTCCCGCTCGACCAGGCCCCCATCGACCACGTCACGGCCGCCGAATGGGTAGCCCGTCAGCGGGAGCTCGACGACCCGGCCGCCGCGGCCGAGGAACTGGAGGACGGCGTGGTCGACGGCTGCTCTCCCTGGGCCTGCCGGGGTGAAACCGAGCCCGTGCAGGACGACTTCGGGCTGGCTTCTTGAGGCGGATCATCCTCGACCTGTTCGCAGGACCCGGCGGCTGGAGCCACGCACTCACCGTCCTCGGCGCACGGGATGTCGGCCTGGAGTGGGACGAGTGGGCCTGCAAAACCCGTGCCCGGGCCGGGCAGTTGACGATCCGGACCGACGTCGCCGTCTATCCGGCATGGATCTTCTCCGGCCGGATCCTCGGGCTGATCGCCTCCCCTCCCTGCCAGGCATGGAGCATGGCAGGCAAACGCCTCGGCCTGGTCGACCAGCCCCTCGTCCACCAGGCCGTCGCCGGCCTCGCCACCGGACGCGACACCCGCGAACAGATGCTCGGCGCGTGCGCGGACCAACGCTCGCTCCTCGCCGCCGAACCCATGCGCTACCTGCACGCCCTCAACACGGTGGGCGAGCCCGAGTGGGTGCTCATGGAAGAAGTCCCCGACGTCCTGCCCCTGTGGCGGCAATACGCCGCCATCCTGCGGACCTGGGGATTCTCCGTATGGACCGGCATCCTCAACGCCGCAGACTACGGCGTCCCCCAGACAAGGAAACGGGCGATCCTGCTCGCCTCCCGCACCCGCACCGCCGAACCTCCGCCGCCCACCCACGCACCCTCCGCCGAACCGGAATCGCTGTTCGGGCCCGGCCGCGCCCGCTGGGTATCCATGGCCGAAGCCCTGGGCTGGGGCGCCACCGACCGTCCCGTGCCCACCGTGTGCGCGGGCGGCGGGCCGGGAGGCGGCCCCGAGCCCTTCCCCTCCGGCTCACGCAAGACCCTCACCGACGCCCGCGACCGCGGCACCTGGACACCCCGCCCCGACGCCGAACTCGTCCCGGCCTCCCGCAGACAGGGCTCCGGGCGGGCCTCCCGGCCCGGTGAGAACCGCCCCGCAGATGCTCCGGCACCCACCTTCACCGCCGAGGCGCACCGCTGGTCGTGGCCCCTGCGCAGTAACAATCAGACCAACGCCACCGTGCGCCGGGCCGACGAGCCCGCCGGCACCCTGTTCTTCGGCCACCGCGCCAACGAGTGCACCTGGGTCGCCGACACCGCCTCCGGCCTTCCGAACGACGGGCAGCAAGCGGCGCCGACCCCGATCAAGATCACCGCCCGGGAAGCGGGCGTGCTGCAGAGCTTCCCCGCTGACTACCCCTGGCAGGGCAACAAGGGCCAGACTTTCTCGCAGATCGGCAACGCCGTCCCCCCGCGCCTGGCAGCCCACCTGCTCGCCCCGCACCTCAACAAGCCCTTCAACCCCGACGACTTCACCCTCGCCGCCTGATGCCCCGCACCCCCGACCCCGATGAGGACGATCTCTATACGAGACCGCCGCACCCACCCGTGTACTACGCCGAGCAGGCCCTCCTCGGCGCCCTCCTCCTCGAACCCCACCGCCGCACCGACATCACCGGAATCGAGCCCGGCTCGTTCTCCAACTACGCGCACGGCGCCCTGTTCGCCGCAATCCGCGACCTGCCGGTCCCCGACACCGTCCAGCACGCGCAGGACACCAGCTGGCTGAACGCCGTGCTCGCCGCCGCCCGCGAGCACGCCCGCGGGCTGACCGCCTCCTACCTGCACACACTGGTCCAAGTCTGCCCCTGGCCCCGGCACGCGCCCGCGTACGCGCGGGTGATCGAGGCCGAGCACGCCCGCCGTGCCCTGCGCACCCACGCCGAGCGCCTCGCGCTGACCGCGAGGGACGTCACGCTCCCGCACCCGGTGCCCACCACCCTCGCCGCCGCCGACGCCCTCACCGCCGCCGTGGACGACATCGCCGCCCGGTTCCCTGCCCGCTCCGGCTCCCTGCCCCGCACCCCCGCCCCCGCCCCGGCAGCCGCCCTCAACGTCCCCGAGTAGGCAGTCGATGAGGAGCGGCTGCTGCTCGCGACCGCGACGGCGCACCCGGCTGACGTCGAGCAGATGCGGTGGCTGACCGCCGACGACTTCACCCGCCCTCTGCACGCCGGCCTGTGGCAGTGCCTGACCGCTCTGACCCGGCGCGGTGTCCCCATCGACCCGGTCACGATCCTGTGGCAGACCCAGCAGCAGGGCCTCCTCGCATCCGGGACCGAACCGGCAGAGCTGCTCGACCTCCTCGGCGCACCGGCCGCCTCCGCTGAGTACTGGGGCGAGCGGATCCTCCAGCGCTCCATCCTGACCACCGCGCACCACGTCGGCCGGCGCATCGAAGCATTCACCAATGACCCGGCGACCACCCCGTACCAGCTCATCCTCGGCAGCCGCCGCGCACTCGCCGACCTGTCCGCCGCCCGCACCCGCTGGCACCACGCCACCTCACCCGCACCGACGACCACGTCCACACGCACCAGGGCCACCGCGCCGCCCCGGGCCGGCCCGCCACAGACCACGGCGCCACCCGCCGCACGTCTCTCCCGCTGACCCCGAACCCGCCGGTGACCGGGCCCGCAACGGCCCTGCCACCGGCAGAAGCGAGCACTTTCTTCGTGACCACCCCTGCCGCCGACGCGTACGTCCGCCTCGACACCCACCCCACGCACACCAGCGCCGTAACCGCCACGATCACCGGCCCCCAACGAGAACGGGCCCGCGCTGCTCTGACCGCCCGCGGCTTCGAGGCCCTCGACGACAACACCCTGGTCATGGCCCGCATCGACCACGAGGAGTCTCAATGAGCGAGTCAATCCTCGGTGATAGTCCGTCATGCCGCGAGTCAGTGGGGTTCTCCCCGGCCTGGGCTTCTGGCCGTTCAGTATTTCGCAATGCGCATAAGACCAGGGCTCCGTCAAGTTCCGTGATTGCGTGGAGGGGTGACGATCAGCCGGTAGGGGCGGATAGCAGAGCAGGCACG
>NZ_JBNGGG010000107.1:0-7830 GCF_049974585.1 Streptomyces sp. UG1
CCGCGCCGAGCACCTACAAGATCACTCTCCCTGATGCCTTGACACCGCCAACAGGGCCTTAACTTCGTGGCATTGGTCCAGCATCACGCGGTGGCAATAGCCTTCCGGCCGCCCACCCCGCCCCTGAAGCCACGCGGGGACCGGTAGCAGCGGCCGGATGATCTGCCATTCGGCATCCGTCAGGTCGGAGCCGTAACAACGGACGCGGTCCGGCCCGTCCGCCGCGTTGCCGAACCTGTGCGCGAGACAGTCACACGCCGGAGACGGCGCGTTGGACTCCAGAGACGCGAGCACGAAAGACTGCGACACAGGGCCTCCTGGTACTGCTCGGTTGGGATCGCAACCCCGAGCTACCAGGAGGCCCTGCCGCTATGCCCCGACCACCGAGATCACCCGAACAGGAACCGTGCAGGAACCCTGTTCGACTGATCAAGCCTGTCCAGCGGTAAGCGGATAGCTTCTGAGGCCGGAGAACTCGTTCCCGTAGGGTCAACAGACTCGTTCGAAGCCAGGGATCGTGCCTTACGTGCCTGGAGGCACCCGTGTCATCTGACTCGGACCAACACTTGACAGCTATAGATAAAGATGGGCGCCCGGGGCGAGCACCAGATCTTCGAGAAGATCAAACGCGGCGCCCCCGGCCGCGTCACGATTGTGGTCACGCACCCTTTGGAAAACACCCGCCTCGCCGACCGCGTCCTCGTCATGGACAAGGGCCGAGTCGTCGAGCAGGCCCGTACGAGGACCTGGTCGACTCCGGCGGTCTGTTCGCCCAGCTCGTCGCTCCGGCCCAGGACCGATGACCGTACCGGCACAGAGTCGATTCCCCACGGAAGCGAGACCCGCATGACTGATACCTGGAAGACAATCGCCCGCCTTGTCCGCCGGCTGGAAGACCACTCGACCCTCCCCCGCGAGCAACGCATCCTGCTCCAGCTCCTCAAGATCCAGGAGGAAGCAGGTGAGGTCGCCGAGGCGGTGATCGGAGCCATGGGGCAGAACCCCCGCAAAGGGCACTCACACACGTGGGACGACGTCGAAGCCGAGGTCTGCGACGTCATCGTCACCGGCATGGTCGCGCTGGCCCGCATGAACCCCGATGCCCGGGCCGTATTCGCACGGCACATGGACCGCATCGCCTCTCGGGACCTGGCTGCACCGAGCAGGGCGGACGACGCTCGGCCCGCGGACGGTCACCTCGCACCGGCGACGGGACAACAGCCTTGATCGCACCCACCGTTGGTAGTCGCGACTGTCGGATGCTCTCGCGGCTGTCAGAGGCTGCGGAATCCGGCCCGGCACGACGGTGCCCACTCCACGCCGCCTACCGCACCGAAGGGAACAACGCGTGATCGCCTCCCCCGTTCACTACTGGGAACCCCTGTGGGCCTCCGGCCGCCGCTACCGGCAGATCACCGACACCGAGACCCAGCTCCTGGCCGACCACCTCGGCCCCGGCCGCGGACGGCCGGCCCTCGACGTGGGATGCGGCGACGGCGCCTTGGCCCGCCACCTGCACCACCAACTCGGCTACCAGACCATTGGCGTCGACTGCGCTCCCAGCGCCATCACTCTTGCCACGAATGCTGACCCGGGCTCAAGCGATCAGCCCCGGTTCCAGGTCATGGACTTCACCACTGACGACCTGACCGAGCTGCCGGACCCGGCCTACGCGGTCATCACCTGCCGACTCGTCTTCCGGTTCATCAACGACAAGGCGCTCTTCCTGGACCAGGTCCGTCAACTCCTCGTCCCCGGCGGGACCTTCTGGGTGGTCACCGAGCTCGCCGACCGGAGAGACGACGACGATCCCCTCAAGAGCCTGGGCATCACCGCACCCGACGTCGAACTCCTCACCGCCCGCTGGTCCACTGTGACCGCCGTAGACCTCGACCGGCTCGCCTGCTTCGCCCTGCGCCCGTGACCCAGCTCATCTGACCGGAGACCGCCGTGCAGGGCCGCTGCGCCGGCCGACCTCCTCGACCCGCAAGCCGCCCCCCGACGACAACATCCCGAACCGTGCCCCACCCACCATCCCGGATCCCACCTGACCCGATCAACCGAAAGGCCCGCCGTGACCACACCTCCCACCGCCCAACTCGATGACACCGACGGCCTGCGCCACCAGCTGGCCGACCAGCTCGCCGACGCAGGCCACATCCGCACCCCCCCCCGTCGACCACGCCCTGCGCACCGTGCCCCGGCACGCCTTCGCCCCCGATGTACCGGCCCACAAGGCGTACGCCAACGACATCGTCCCCACCACAGCGACGACGGCCGCATCACCAGCTCCCTCTCCGCCCCCTGGCTCCAGGCCGACATGCTCGAAGCGGCACGCATTCAGCCCGGCCACCGCGTCCTGGAGATCGGCTCCGGCGGCTACAACGCCGCCCTGGTCGCCGAACTGGCCGGTCCCACCGGGAGCGTCACCACCCTCGACATCGATCAGGCCGTCACCGACCGGGCCATCCGCTTCCTGGCCGAGACCGGATACGACCGCGTCCGCGTGGTCACCGCCGACGCCGAACACCTCCCCGCCGGCATCGTGCCGGACGGCGGCTTCGACGCCATCGTGGTCACCGTCGACACCTGGGACATTCCCTGGATCGATGCCCTGGCCGAGGGCGGACGTCTCGTCGCGCCGCTGCGCTTGCACCAGTACACGTGGGCCATCGGCTTCACCAAGCGTGACGGGGTCCTCCACAGCGACGAGCCGCTCATCGTCTGCGGCTTCGTGGCCATGCAGGGTGCCGGCGCCTGGGACACCCACCGCCGCACCATCCCGGGCACCGGCGTCCACCTCTCCTGGGAGGGCGGCACCCCTCTCCCTGTCGACCAGCTCGCGCCCGCCCTCATCCACGAGCCGTGCGTAGCCCGCACCCAGGTCACCGTCGGCGGGCAGGAACCCTTCGACGCCCTCACCCTCTACCTCGCCGGCACGCTGCCCGGTTTCTGCCGCCTCTCGGTCGACCCCGACGGTAACAACGGCGTCCTGAACCCGCCGCCCCGTCACTGGCCCGGTGCCGCCATCGTGCGCGGCGCCTCCCTCGCTCGGCTGACCACCGAGCGCATCGCTGACGGCGACGACGGCAACGGCGTATACGAACTGATCGTCCACGGCCACGGTCCCGCCGGTCAGCCGGCCGCCCAGGAGATGGCCAAACAGGTCCAGCACTGGCAGCGCAACCACCGCGCCGCCCCATGCCCGCGCATCACCGTCGAGCCCCTCACCGGCCCCGGTTCCCAGCGCCCCGCACGGGTTCCGAAAGAGGCACACCCAGATCTCGGTCGACTGGCCCGTCGTGCCCGGCACCGCGGCCCTGCTCACGGACGACGAAGGCCGCTACCTGCTCCACCTCCGCTCGGCGAACAAGCCCATCTGGCGGCCCGGCCAATGGGCCCTGCTCGGCGGCAACACCGAGAAGGGCGAGGACCCCGACGAGGCCGTCGTCAGGGAAATCGCCGAAGAGACCGGCCTCACCATTCCCGGCCTCACCCCCTTCGTCACCCTCGACACCCTCGACGCGGACGGCGCCTTCCAAGACCGCGTCCGTGTCTACCACGGCACCCTCAACCGCCCCGCGCACGAAATCCCGCTGCACGAGGGCGTCCAACTGCGCTGGACCCATCTGCAGGAGACAGCCGAGATGGCCATGGACCCCGGCACCCTGGCCGTCCTGCGCGCCCATCACGATTCCGCGAGCGAGGACGAGACGCCGCCGCCCGTCGTTGTCGTACGCGAGCCGCGCGAACGCAGCCGCAGCATCATCGGCGCGCACCTCGTCCTGCTGCACGAGGGGTGCGTCCTGCTGGGCAAGCGCCACCCCGCCAGCGCATACGCGCCCTCCACCTGGCACCTGCCGGCCGGACATCGCGAGGACCACGAATCGAGCCTGGCCTGCGTCATCCGCGAGGCGGCCGAGGAGACCGGCATCACAGTCGCCGAGGCCGACCTGACCTTCGCGCACGCCCTCGACCTGCTCGACCCCGGCAGCTCCACCCCGCGCCTCCAGCTCTTCTTTACCGCCACGCGCTGGGAGGGCGAGGCGACCGTCCTCGAACCCGACCGCTGCACCGAGTGGAAGTGGTGGCCACTGACCGCGCTGCCCGACCCGATCGTGGACTACACCCGCGCGGCCCTGGAAGCCATCACCAACGGCACCCACTACTCCGCCATGGGCTGGAACTGATCAACAACAGCAACACACCCCAGGAGCTCCCCTCGTGTCCGAACAGAACCGCAACACGGCAGCCTGGACCGTCTACGGTCAACGCCAGCTCGACCACGGTCACATGCCACCCGTACCCGAGACCATCACGTGGGGCCCGTGGAAGGGTGTCGGCCCCGGCACAGAGATCCTCGGCGACGTCTACGGCAGACGTGTGCGCGGCGTCTGCCGGATCCGGCGCACCCGCGCCATCGTCAGCCAATGGCAGGGCCAACCCACACACCGGCGGCAGTGCAACCGCGTGATCCAACGGTCGAGCTGTTCTTGACAGCGCGGCTCCTCGTCTCGTCGCGGCCGGCCATCCCGCGATGCCCACGAACGAGCTGGACCTGCTCGACGTCGGCGCCCCAATGCCAATGCTCGCGACTGTTAGGGCATTGCATGCACTGGTTACATGAAATGCACTAGCGGGCTACCCTCGCCATGTGCCCAAAGATCCCTGTCTCCCCGAGTGTGGCGTCGCGCGGTTCCTCACCCTGCTCAACGGCCCGTGGGCCACCCTCATCGTGCGCGAACTCCTGCGGGGCCCCCACCGCTTCACGGAACTCCGCGACGCGCTACCCGGCGTCAGCCCACACACCCTGACCAGCCGACTGCGCCAGTTCGAGCGGCACGGCATCGTCACCCGCACCGCCTACGCGGAGATTCCCCCACGCGTCGAGTACCGGCTCACTCCCCTCGGCGAAGGACTGCGCGACGTTCTCGAGGCCATGGGCGCCTGGGCGCTCACGGTTCCGGACAGCGAGGCGGACGTCACGGCCTGACGGGCCTTCTCGGTGCGGGTGGCCGTGGCTGGGTGCTGGTCAGCCGAGCGGGCTGGTGGTGTCGCGCAGGGCGGCCAGGGCCGGGGCGTACATGCGGGCCTTGATGGTGCCGAGGGTGTCGCCTGCCTTGTTCACCTGCGCCTGGGCGATCTCGATGGCGGTGGAGCGTACGGCGTCCTCGCTGACCGCCTGGTCGACGATGCCGGCCGCCGCGGCGTCCGCGCCACCGTAGCGGCGGGCGGTGAGCATGGTCTCGTGCGCGGTCTGCGGAGCCAGCCGGGACTGGATCAGGGCGGACATGCCGGGTGTGAAGGGGATGTTGATGTCCGCTTCGGGCAGGCACCAGTGCACCGGTCACACCCGTCGTCCCGACCACCTGAGCAACCGGCAGACAGCCCTTGCCGGGGGCGGCCGGTCGGGCCCCGGTGGGGAGTCCCGCTACGGATCTCCCCACCGTCGGCATGTCTAAGGGGAGAGCTGTGCGCGCACCCATTCGGGATCAGGGTTGGTGTGTGGCTCGCCTGCCACGACGACAGTCGGCACGGTCTCATTGCCGTCGTTGACCGCTCTCACCGCTGCGGCTCCTGCCGGGTCACGCCAGATGTCGACCCAGTGCAGTTGGCGGGCGCTGCGGCCCAGCCGGATGCGCAGTCGTATGCAGTACCTGCAGCCCGGCCGCCAGAAGACAACCGGTCGGTCGTCGGCCGCGCTGCGGCGCTGCGCCTCCAGTGCACCGATCGACCGTGGGAATATCAGAGGTGAGTTCATGCCTGCGAGCAGCACGAACAGCAGCAGGAGTGCCACGGCTGCGGCGGGGCTCCCGCTCAAGACCAGACCAGTCGCAACGACTGATCCACAGAGCACAAACAGCATCGGCAAGATCCAAACGCGCGTCATGATGACGCAGGTTATCGATGAGGGGACACGTTCCCGATCGGTACGAACCTGCGTGGACCGCGACACCGCGCGACGGAAAGCGGAGCGGAGGTAGATGGGCGGAGTGTGGTCTATTTCAACAACCCCTGTCCCGGTAACCTCACCCGTGGCCTGTAGCGCACCATCCCCCCACCCCCCAGGTTGCGCGACGGCGTGGATGCCACCCGCCCAACTCTGCCCCTGGCAGCCGGGTGGCCTCCCCCGTTCGCCGCCTCTAGGAGGATCACGGTGAAAGTTCGGACCAGAAGCTCTGCGATCATCGGCACCCTCTGCCTCGTCGCTTCCCTCGCCTTGACCACGGCGTCTGCCGACGAGCCGGGCGCCCCACGTCAGGCAGCGAAGGTCGTGCTCAAGGAAGTGGCCACGGCCCAGAATCCATCCGCCGGCACCGCCGGTCCCGGCGGCACCATCTGGATCGCCGAACGCGCGGGCACGGTAAGGACCTTGGGCGATCAGGGGCTCAGCGAGCCCGTCCTCGACATTTCCGGCGAGACCACGACCAGCGGCGAACGCGGCCTGCTGGGCATCACGTTCGACAAGGAGTTCGCGCACTTCTACATCTCGTTCACCAACCTCCAAGGCACCAGCACCGTGGACGAGTTCGCCGTGCGGGACGGCAAGATCCAGCCGGACACCCGGCGCACCGTCCTCACCCAGACACAGCCCTACGCGAACCACAACGGCGGCGACATCGCGTTCGGCCCCGACGGCTACCTCTACATCGCGCTCGGCGACGGCGGCTCGGGCGGCGACCCCCACGGCAACGGGCAGAACCTCGACACGCTGCTCGGCAAGCTACTGCGGATCGACCCGAGCGGTGGCAAGCCGTACGCGATCCCGCCGGACAACCCGTTCGTGGACGACCCGAACGCGAAGGACGAGATCTGGGCGTACGGGTTGCGCAATCCGTGGCGGTTCTCCTTCGATGCAGGCACGGGCGACCTGCTGATCGGGGACGTCGGCCAGAGCGCCTGGGAGGAGATCGACTGGGCCCCGGCGACCAGCAAGGGCGGCGAGAACTACGGCTGGTCCCGGATGGAGGGCAACCATCCCTTCCGTGGCGGCACCGAGCCCGCGAACCACGTTCCGCCGATCCACGAGTACGACCGCAGCGGCCAGGGCTGCTCGGTGACCGGCGGATACGTCTACCGAGGCAACGCGATCCCGGATCTCAAGGGTCAGTACGTGTTCAGCGACTTCTGCGACGGCACCGTCCGCGCTCTGCAGATGGAGAACGGCAAGGTGACCGGCGTGAGCGACCTCGGAGTCGACGGCGGCCAGGTCGCCTCGTTCGCACAGGCCGGCAATGGCGAGCTGTACGTCCTCGACCTGGGTGGCAGCATCTCCCGCATCGACCCGGTGTAAAGACTGCCGGTTGAAGGAAGCCGCAGAGCAGCGAGCATCACCCAGGTTGGCCGGATCACCTCCGGGATCTCCGGCCCGCCTGAGGCACACCCGCCGCCCCGACCCGAGAACCGTTCATGAGGTGCTCCTTTCGGTTCGGGCGGCGGGTGTCGGCTCGGACGTCAGGACCACCTTGCCGGGAGGTCCGTTCGGTGACGGGTCCGCCCAGGCCCTCGGTGGCCCCCTCGTGGCAGTCAGCTCGGGTCGGCGTCCCGGAGGTTCAGGGCGTCCGACTGCAGGGCGACGAGCTCGGCGTACGTCCCTTCCTTGGCGATGAGCTCCTTGTGCGTGCCGGTCTCCACCGTGCGGTCCTGGCGCAGCGAGTGCAGCATTGCCCGCAGCCGGCGGTCGGCGGCGGAATCGAGGCGGGAGCTGGGTTCGTGGCTGCCGGCCTGGGGGGCGTCCTGGGGGGCGTCCTGGCTAAGACGTCATCTCATTTGGGTCGGTAGCCTGTTGGTCGTGGTTTCGATCGTTGAGCGGCTGGTGCCGGATGAGTT
>NZ_JBNGGG010000108.1:0-7503 GCF_049974585.1 Streptomyces sp. UG1
CAGCACTACCCACAGGCCCGCACCGACGAGTCCGTATACCCCTGCCCGCTTGACAAAATCGCCTACATATCAGGTTCTCGCTGATCGTGACATGCGCAGTGCCCGCTGACCAGCGATTCTCCCGTTGTCTCAACTCGGTCCCGGGACCGCTCTGTCTCACGGATGTGGCCCATTCTTACGCGGAGTCAGATGGTTTCTGGAGGGGGCGTGCTGACCGCAGAGCGGTGCCGCGGCAGCCGTCCGGCCGTTGAGTACCGCTGAGTACTTCGGACTCAGGAAGTGGCCACGGTCAGGCTCTCTGGTGCTGTCGTCTGCACCGATCCGTCCGCTGTCAACGTGATGTCCAGCCGCTTTCCGCCTACTTGGAGCCCGCTGACCGTCAACGGCCCGTACGTCCGCCCGAACGTGGGGTTCACGGTGACCGTGCCGCCGGGGACGTTCGCGTCGAGGCCGAGGGCGGCCTGGAGCACGGCGACCGCGGCGGTGGCCGCCCATGCCTGCGGTCGGCAAGACGCCGGGTAGGGGGCGGGGTAAGGACTCTCCGCAGAGCCGTGCCCGGCGAAGAGTTCCGGGAGGCGGGCGTCGAAGCCCGTCGACGCGGTCAGCAGACCGGCCGCCAGTGAGGCCGCCACGTCCGGGAATCCGGCCTTGACCAGACCGTGGACGGTGATCGCCGTGTCGTGCGGCCAGATGGAACCCACGTGGTAGCCGTACGGGTTGTAGCCCACCGCATCGCTGCTCAGCGTCCGCAGGCCGTGGCCTGCGTCGAGGTCGGGTGCGGCAATACGGGCCGCGAGCAGCGCGCTCTCATCGGCGTTGAGCAGTCCGGTGCCGAGGAGGTGGCCGAAGCCGGAGGTGACCGAGTCGACCGGCTTGCCGTCGCCGTCGAGGGCGACGGCCGGGTAGGGGCCGTGTTCGTCGGTCACCCAGAAGCGGTCGCGGAAGCGGCTGGCGAGTTGCTCGGCCCATGCCTCCCACTCGTCGGCTCCCGGGCGGCCGAACGCACGGAGCAGGGCGGCTCCGCCGAGCGCGGCCTCGTAGGCGTACGCCTGCACTTCGCACAGGGCGATGGGTGCGTGGGCGCGGCTGCCGTCGCGGTAGCGGATGGAGTCGTCGGAGTCCTTCCAGCCCTGGTTGGACAGGCCCTGGCCGGTCTGGTCGATGTACTTGAGGAAGCCGTCGGCGTCTGCCTGGTCGCGCATCCAGGCGAGCGCGGACTCGGCGTGCGGCAGGAGCAGTTCGGCCTCGGCCGGATCGAGCCCCCAGCGCCAGGCGTCGTGGAGGAGGGTGATCCACAGGGGGGTGGCGTCGACCGTGCCGTAGTAGACCGAGGGTAGTGAGAGCCGGTCGCCGAGCTTGAGGTTGTCGCGACGGACTTCGTGCAGGATCTTGCCCGGCTGCTCCTCCGTGGCGGTGTCGGTGACGGCGCCCTGTCGGCGCGCGAGGGTGCGCAGCGTACCGGCTGCGAGGTCGATGCCGAGGGGCAGCAGCATGCGGGCGGCCCACAGGGCGTCGCGTCCGAAGAGGGTCAGGAACCAGGGCGCGCCCGCCGCGAGGAACTGGTCCGGCCGGTCCTTCTGCGACTGCGGGTCGGTCAGGCGCAGGCGGTCCAGGTCGGCGAGGGACTGCTCCAGCCAGCGGTCCAGGCGGCGGTCCGCGCTGCGCAGCACGGGGATGCTCCACGGCACCTGGTCCGCGGGCGGGGGCGGGAACTGATCGCCGTCCGAGTACGCAGCCGTACAGGACAACGTCACCGACCACGAGGCTCCGGGGTCCAGCTCGACGTCGTACGACAGCCGTCCCGCCGACACGTCCAGTACGTTCGGCGCCGGCTCACTGACCAGGCAGGCGGTGAAGCCGTCACACGCCCATGCCAGCCCGATGGTCTCGCTGTCCGCAGCCTGGGGCGGCACTTCCTCGGGAGCGTGTCCCGACTTGACCTGGTCCATGCTGGCCGAGTCCGAGCCCGCGGTCACCGTCAGGCGGAAACGGACCTGACGGCTGCCTGCGTTGGTGATCTCCAGGCGTTCCTCGAACCGGCCGGCTGCCGTGGCGCGGCGGCGGTGGAGGGTGACGGCGGGGTCGGGTGTGGTCTCGCCGAGGCCGCGCAGGACGACCCGGAAGTCCGCGCCGTCCGCACCCCGCAGACTCCCGGCGACGGGGGTCAGGGTGATGCCCTCGACGGCGACGGTGAGCTGCGACAGGGCTCGGCGGTCGCCGTGGTAGAAGCCGTCCGCCCCCTCGCTGACCTGCCCGTCTGCACGCGAGATGACGAGGCTCGGTGCGTGCAGCGTGACGACCGCGTCATGCAGGAACGGCTGCAGGCCACCGGCTTCGGGAGCGGGTGCTGCGACCGATCCGTTGGGGTCCTGGGGCTTGACAGTGGCGTCCAAGGAAGTAGAACCTCTCAGTGTTTTAGCGTTCCAAGGACACTAAGTGACTCGTCAGAGCCATGGCAATGGGTCTTGGAACGCTAAAACAGAGTCCACATCTCCTCTGTCTGTCGGAGAGCCGCATGCCCCGCTCCAGCAACACCTCCTCGGCCAAAGGTGGCCCGGTGACCCTCGCGATGGTCGCCCGGCGGGCCGGCGTCTCGGCGCAGACCGTGTCGAACGCGATCAACTCGCCGGACCTGCTGCGGCCGGAGACCCTGGAGCGGGTCCGCCAGGTGATCGAGGAGATGGGCTACCGGCCCAGCCGCGCCGCGCAGACACTGCGCAGCGGTTCCAGCAAGCTCATCGGCTACGGCATCCAGCCCACCCCGCCCGGCACCTCGGGCGCGGTCATGGACCGCTTCCTGCACGCCCTGTCGGAGGCCGCCGACGAGGCCGGCTACCGGATGCTGGTCTTCGCCTCCCCGCCCGGCGGCCCGAGCCTGAAGGGCTACGAGGAACTGCTGGCGCAGCACGAGGTCGACGGCTTCGTGCTCAGCGGCACCGAGCGGGGCGACCCGCGCCAGGCGTGGCTGACGAAGCGGGGCGTGCCGTTCGTCGGGTTCGGCCGTATGTGGTCGGGGCGGCCGATCGGTGACTGGGTCGACGTCGACGGCGCCTCCGGCACGGATGCCGCAGTCGAGCACTTGGTCGTCCTGGGGCATCGCAACATTGCCTTCCTGGGCTGGGAGCGCGGTGCCTCCGGTGCCGGTGACGACCGTGCCGAGGGCTGGCTGCGGGCGATGAAGCGCCACGGGCTGGCGACGCGCGGGCGGCGCGGGCAGTGCGCCAACGACATCGACGCGGCCCGTGCGGCGGTGAAACCACTGCTGGACGGCGGCGCGAGCGCGGTGATCGCGGCCAGCGACATGCTGGCCCTCGGCTGCTACCAGATGCTGCGCGAGCGGGGCGCCGCTCCCGGCCGGGACGTCGCCGTGATCGGCTTCGACGACTCACCGACCGCCGAACTCCTCTCGCCCGGCCTGTCCTCGATCGCCCAGCCCCTGGAGGACGTAGGCCGGGAATGCGTACGGCTCCTCCTCGCGCGGATCGCCACCCCGGACGCCCCGCCCGAGCGGCTCCTGCTGGAGCCGTCCCTGATCGTGCGCGACAGCGCCACCACGGCACCGTCCGCCACCGCCTGAGCCCCACCCGGTCGGCCGGGCTCTTTCCCTGCCTGGCCGGTCCCGGCCCCCTCCTCCACCCCCACACCCCTGGCCCACGCCTTCGTGTGCCCGGGAGGAGCCGCAGGTACCACCCCGTAACCCTCGGAGGAAGCAATGCACAACCGTTCGGCCGTCGCGGCCTTTGTCACCTGTGCGGCCATGCTGGCCGCCACGGGCTGCTCGTCGAGTTTCGGCAGCGACAAGAAGACCGCGCAGGACACCAGTGACAAGCAGCACCTCACGGTGCTGATCGCCTCCTCCGGGGACGCGGAGACCAAGGCCGTCAAGGACGCGGCGGCCGCCTGGGCCAAGCAGTCCGGAAACACGGTGACCGTCGACCTGGCCAAGGACATCAACCAGCAGCTCGGTCAGTCCTTCGCCGGGAACAAGCCGCCGGACGCCTTCTACGTCGACTCCGCCCAGTTCGCCAACTACGCCAAGGGCGGCTCCCTCTACCCCTACGGCGACCAGATCAAGGACGCCGACGACTTCTCCGCCCAGCTGCGCGCGTCGTTCACCTACGACGGGAAGCTGGTGTGCCTGCCCAAGGACACCTCCACCCTCGCCCTGGTCATCAACACGGACCTGTGGCAGAAGGCCGGGCTGACCGCGAAGGACTACCCGACCACCTGGGCCCAGCTGAAGACCGTCGCGGCCAAGCTGACCAAGGGCAAGGTCACCGGGCTGGTCACCAACGGCGAGTACGCGAGAGTCGGCGTCTTCATGAAGGAGGCCGGCGGCTGGATCACCAACAGTGACCAGACGAAGATGACCGCCGACAGCACGCAGAACACCGAGGCCCTCGACTACGTGCAGTCGCTGCTGAAGGCCGGCTCCATGAAGTACGCCAGCCAGGTCGACACCGGCTGGGGCGGCGAAGCCTTCGGCAAGGGCATAGCCGCCATGACCATCGAGGGTAACTGGCTCACCGGTGCCATGAAGGCCGACTTCCCGGACGTGAAGTACACGGTCATCCCGCTGCCCGCCGGACCGGCCGGGAAGGGCACCCTCGCCTTCAGCCAGTGCTGGGGCGTGGCCCAGGGCAGCACTCACCGGTCGGCGGCCGTGGACCTGGTGAAGTACCTGACCTCCGCCATCCAGCAGTTGAAGAACGCGGACGCCTTCGGCGTGATGCCCTCCCGCACCAGCGCGCTCGCCGAGTACGCGACGAAGTACCCGTCGGCCAAGGCGTGGGCGGACGGCACGGCCTACGCGCAGGGCCCGGTGACGGTCGCCGGCTTCGACAAGGTGCTCACCCAGTTCAACACCGACCTCACCTCGCTGGGCACGGCTGACCCGAAGAAGATCCTGTCCGACCTGCAGCGCAACGGCGAGCAGGCCCTGACGAAGGGCGACTGAGCCCCCCCATGTCCTCGCCTACGTCACAGACCCCTCGCCCGAACTCGCGCTCGCGCGCGGGCGGGGGTCCCCGTACGGCCGACTCGCCGGGCGCCCCTGACACGCCCGGCGGGTCCGGCCCGGCCGCGGCGTCCCTCATCAAGCCCGCCCCGCGTGGGGGGCGCCGCGGCGAAGGCCCCTGGGGCTGGCTGTTCGTCAGCCCTATGGTGATCATCCTCGGCCTGTTCTTCGTCCTGCCGATCTTCATGGCGCTGTGGGTGAGCCTGCTGAACTGGGACGGCCAGTCCAACCCCTTCAGCGGCCAGGCGAAGTTCGTGGGGCTGGACAACTACCGGTCCCTGTTCACCGAGGACGGACTGGACCGCACGCTGTTTGCGACCTCGCTGCGCAACAACGCCTACTACGTGCTGCTGACCGTGCCGATCCAGACCATCCTCGCCCTGGTGCTGGCACTGATCGTCAACCAGCGGATCCTGCGCGCCCGGGGCGCCCTGCGCACCGCGTTCTTCTTTCCCTCGGTGACCAGCTCGATCGCGGTCTCCACGGTCTTCCTCTTCCTGTTCCAGGGCAGTGGCGCCGTCAACACCGCACTGTCCTGGATCGGGGTAAAGGGCCCAAGCTGGTTCAACGACCCCCGCGGCGTGCTCTCCCTGCTGCTCGGCGCGCTGGGCATCGTCGACCCGGACCGCCCCTCGGGCTTCCTCGCCGACCACCACGTGATGGGCCTGTCCTTCTTCGACTGGCTGTCCGGGCCGTCCGTCGCCATGTGCGTGATCATCATGCTCGCGGTGTGGACGACCTCCGGCACCTTCATGCTGATCTTCCTCGCCGCCCTCCAGGGCATCCCGCGTGAACTGGAAGAGGCCGCCGCCATCGAAGGCGTGGGCCGCCTGCAGATGCTGCGCCACGTGATCCTGCCCGCGCTGCGGCCCGTGATCTTCCTCGTGGTCACCCTCGGCCTCATCGCCACCTGGCAGGTCTTCGACCAGGTCTACGTCATGAGCGGCGGCGCTCCTGGCAACACCACCCTGACCCCGGCCTACTTGTCGTACTCCAGCGCCTTCGACGACGCCAACTTCGGCCAGGGCGCGGCCATCGCCTTCGTCCTGCTGATCATCATCCTCGCCTTCACCGTCGCACAGCGTTTCCTGCTGCGCGAGCGCACCCCCCGAACCCGGAGGAACCGATGAACGCCAAGGCCGCCGCCCGGGCACAAGGGCGCCCGGTGCTGGAACGGTTCCCCCTTGCGCTGCGCATCCTCGGCTACACGACCGTCATCGCGATCGGCCTGCTGTACCTGTTCCCGTTCATCCTGCAGTTGGTCACCGGCTTCAAGACCGACCCGGACGCGGCCGCGCACCCCCTCGGCCTGATCCCCACCACCCCGACGACGGCCGCCTACCAGCGGCTGTTCGGGCTGAGCCAGTCCGGCGAGGCGGTGCCCTTCTTCCGCTGGCTGGGCAACTCCGTCTTCCTGTCCGTCACCGTCACGGCCGGACGCGTCCTGTTCGACTCGATGGCCGGCTACGCGCTCGCCCGCCTCAACTTCCCCGGCCGCAGGGTGCTGTTCGGCTTCGTCATCGCCATCCTGGCGGTGCCGCCCGTGGCCCTGCTGATCCCGAAGTTCCTGGTGCTGAACACCTTCGGACTGTTCGACACCTACGCCGCCATGATCCTGCCGCTGCTGGTGGACACCGTCGGCATCTTCATCATGAAGCAGTTCTTCGAGTCCATCCCCCGCGAGGTCGAAGAGGCCGCGAAGATGGACGGCGCCGGCGTCTTTCGCACCTTCTGGTCGATCGTGCTGCCCATGGCCCGCCCCGCCCTGATCACCCTGACCATCCTGTCCTTCCAGGGCTCGTGGAACGAGTTCACCAACCTCCTTGTCGCCACCCAGTCCAGCCAGTACGAAACCCTCACCACCGGCTTGGCCCGCTTCGTCTCCGGCAGCCTGGGCCAAGGCACCCAGTACCCCCTGAAACTGGCGGCGGCCCTGATGGCCACCATCCCCGTCGCCGTGCTGTTCTTCTGCTTCCAGCGGTACTTCGTCCAGGGCGCCAACGCCGGAGCCGTCAAGGAATAGCCCGCCACAACAGCTCCGCCCTGCCTCACCGAAAGGCACAGCCGTGTCCACCGCGCCCCGTGACCCGCACCGGCCCGTCGCACACCTAAGACCGCACCCCAACTGGATCAACGACCCCAACGGGCTGGTCTTCCACGACGGCCACTACCACGTGTTCCACCAGTACAACCCCCACGGCGCCACCCACACGCACATGCACCGGGGCCACTTCCGCAGCCCCGACCTGCTGACCTGGGAGCAGCTGCCGATCGCCCTCGCCCCGACCCCCGGCGGCGTGGACTCCGACGGCTGCTTCTCCGGAAACGCCGTCTCCGACGGCGACCGGCTCGGCGGGAGCTGCGGGCATTCGCTCACTCGACATCATCGTGCTCATGATGTGCCTGTGGCTTAGTACTCCAGTGAGAGATCGTGCGCTGAGCTGGTTCTTCTTCGGTAATGGCAGCGGCGGGCGATGGCTTGATGG
>NZ_JBNGGG010000109.1:0-7225 GCF_049974585.1 Streptomyces sp. UG1
ACCCTGCCGGTGCGGGTCTACAACTCCCTCACCTTCGAGATCGACCCCAGCGTGACCGCGGTCAGCGCGCTGCTCACCGCCTTCGCGATCCTTGCCCTGGGCCTGGTGGCCCTGGTGCGCTGGATCGGCTCCGGCCGGCAGGGCTCCCTGCTCTCGGTCGAGAACACGGCAGGGGTCGCCAACCCCGCAGGCGAGGCAACATGATCGCCGCCACCTCTCAGCGGCACCTGCTGCTGAACATGACCGACAACGGCTCGCTCGCGATGCCGGGCCAGGAAGTGTTCGTCGTCCGCCGGGGCGAGGGCCCGTACGTCGAAGACATCGACGGCAGGCCCTACATCGACGGCCTGTCGGGGCTGTACTGCTGCCAGCTCGGCTACTCCTACGGCGCCGAGTTCGCCGAGGCAGCCGAACGGCAACTGCGCGAGCTGTGCTACAGCCCCCTGTGGACCGGCTCCGCGCACCCCACGGCCATCGAACTCGCCGAGCGGCTGTCCCGGATCGCCCCCGTCGACATCGAGCACACCTTCTTCTCGAGCGGTGGCGCCGAAGCCGTCGAGACCGCCTGGAAGATAGCCCGCCGCTACCACGCCCTGCGCGGCGAGCCCGGCCGCACCAAGGCGATCGCCCGGCGCGGCGCCTACCACGGCCTGACCATCGGCACCCTGTCGTTCAACGACGACCCCGGCCTGACGGAGCCGTACGGTCCGCCGGCGATCGACACCCGGTTCGTGTCGAACACCAACCGCCTCGGCCTGGCAGCGGAGTTCACGGACGACGAGGTCTACACGGCCTGGCTGCTCGCCGAGTTGGAGGCCACGATCCTGGCCGAGGGCCCCGAGACCGTCGCGATGCTCATCGCCGAGCCGGTGCAGAACCGGGGCGGCTGCATCACCCCGCCCCGGGGTTACTGGCAGGGATTGCGGGCGCTGGCCGACCGGTACGGCTTCCTGCTCGTCGCCGACGAGGTCATCACGGCCTTCGGCCGGATCGGGGAGTGGTTCGGCGGTGACCGCTACGGCGCCCGCCCGGACATGGTCACCGTCGCCAAGGGCATCACCGCCGGATACGCCCCCCTCGGCGCGACCCTCGTCGGCACCAAGGTCACCGAGGTCATCAACCGGCCCGGCGCGGTCCTGAACCACGGCTACACCTTCGCCGGGCACCCACTGAGCACGGCCATCGCCCTGCGCAACCTGGAGATCATGGAGCGCGACCGCATCCTGGACAACGTCCGCGGTCTCCAGGGGGACTTGGCCAAGCGCATGGCGGCCCTCAAGGACCTGCCGATCGTCGGCGACGTCCGGGGCACCGGGTTCTTCTACTCCTGCGAACTCGTCGGCGACCTCGACGACGGCGGCTTCAGCGCCAACGCCCGAGCCGATCTGATCGTCGACCTGATCCCACGCCGACTGCGCGAGGCCGGCCTGCTGGCCCGCGTCTACGACCGCTCCAGGCCGCTCGTCCAGATCGCGCCCCCGCTGATCAGCGACCGCGCCGTCCTCGACCGTATCGCCGCGATCATCGCGGGCACCCTCGCCGAGGCGTCCGCCCGTATCTGATCCACGTTTTGGGAAGGAACCACATGTACACCATCGGTTCGCTGACCGTCGCACCGGGCGAGCGCGCCCAGGGCCTCATCCCGGTCGGCACCAGCAGCTACGGCGTGGAGCTCGGCATTCCGCTGATCGTCGTCAACGGTGCCCAGGACGGGCCGGTCCTGTGCGTGGACGCCGGCGTGCACGGCGACGAGTACGACGGCCAGGAGGCCATCCGGCGTGTACTCGCCGAGATCGACCCGGCCACCCTGCGTGGCACCGTCGTCGGCATCCCCTGCATGAACACCCCGGCCTTCGAGGCGGCCGCCCGCGCGAGCGGCATCGACCACCTCAACCTCAACCGCATCTTCCCGGGTGACGCGGAGGGCTCGTACTCGCAGCGCCTGGCCGCCACCTTCGTCGAGCAGGTCGTCCCCGCCGTCGACGCCGTGGTCGACCTGCACACCGGCGGTGCCTACGGCGAGATCGCCCCGCTCGTCATCCTCCAGGGTGGCTACGAGGACCTGGCGACGGACCTCGCCCTCGCCGCCGGGCACGAACTGGTCTGGAAGGGCGGCAAGTGGGGCGGCACGGTCCGCCACCCCGTCCTCGCGGCCGGCAAGCCCGCCATCACCATCGAGTGCGGCGGCGCCACGTACCGCGAGACCAACGTCGAGCACCACATGAACTCGATCCGCAACATCCTGCGCAGTCTCGGCATGCTCGACGGCGAGGCGGAGCTGCGGGACACCTACACGACCGTCTCCGGCACCTTCGCCCGCTCGGCTGCCGGCGGCTTCTTCGTCGCCCGCGCCGAGCCGGGGGAGAACTGCAAGGAAGGCGACCTGATCGCCACCATCACCGACCACTACGGCAACACGCTGGAAGAGGTCAGCGCGCCGCAGGACGGCATCGTGCTGTGGGTCCGCCGGATCCGCACCGTCCGTCCTGGCGACGAGGTCGTCATCTTCGGCGAGGTGCTGGGGGAGATCCGGCCATGAGCGGCGAACTGCAGATGACCGAGCTGCTGATCGACGGCAAGCAGGTGCCGGCCGCCGACGGACGCTCCTTCACCGTCCTCGACCCGTCGAACGGCACGGCCATCGCCCAGGTGGCGCTGGCAGGCAAGGCGGATGTGGACCAGGCGGTGGCGGCGGCGCGCGCGGCCTTCACGGCACCCGAGTGGGCCGGGATGCGCGCCGCCGACCGGGGCCGGATCCTGTTCCGGATCGCGGAGGCCATCCGCTACCAGGGCGAACGGCTGGCCCGCCTGGAGAGCCAGGATGTCGGCAAGCCGCTCCGCCAGGCCAAGTCCGACGTCGAAGCGGCCGCCCGCTACTTCGAGTTCTACGCGGGCGTCGCCGACAAGCTCGGCGGCTCGACGATCCCGCTCGGACCCGGGCTGATCGACTACACCGTCCGTGAGCCGATCGGCGTCTCCGGCCAGATCATCCCGTTCAACTACCCCCTGCAGAACACCGCGAGGGGGTCCGCCCCCGCGCTGGCCGCAGGCTGCACGGTGGTGCTCAAGCCCTCACCCGAGGCGCCGCTCACCCCGCTGGAGATCGGCAGGATCGCCCTGGAGTGCGGCCTTCCGCCGGGCGTGCTGAACGTCGTCCCCGGCGACGGCGAGACCGGAGCGGCCCTCGCCGGCCACCCGGACATCGACCAGGTCACCTTCACCGGGTCCGTCCCCACCGGCATCAAGGTCGCCCAGGCCGCCGCCGCCAACGTGGTGCCCTCGGTCACCGAACTGGGCGGCAAGTCGCCGGTCGTCGTCTTCGCCGACGCCGACTTCGACCTGGCGCTCGGCGCCGTCGCCGCCTCCGCGTTCGGCAACGCCGGGCAGACCTGCTCGGCCGGCACCCGGCTGCTCCTTCAGCGCGGCGCCGAGGAGTTCCTGGACAAGCTCGTCGCGCACGCCGCGTCCCTGCGCCTCGGCCCGGGGCTCACCGACCCGGACGTCGGCCCGCTCGTCGCCGCACGGCAGCGGGACCGGGTCCTCGGCTACCTGGAGCTGGCGCGGGAGGAGGGCGCCGTGGCACGGGCCGGCGGAGGCGCCCCCTCGGACCCCGAGCTGGCCGACGGCTACTTCGTCGAGCCGACCGTCCTGACCGGACTGGACAACCAGGCCCGTTGCGCCCGTGAGGAGATCTTCGGGCCCGTCGTCACCGTCATCGAGTTCGACGACGCGGACGAGGCACTGGAGATCGCCAACGACAGCCCGTACGGCCTGGCCTCGTACGTCTGGACCCGCGACATCGACAAGGCGATGCGGATGGCCGAGGGCATCCGGGCCGGCCAGGTCTATGTCAACGCCACCGGCGTCGGAACCGGCGTCGAGCTCCCCTTCGGCGGCTACAAGCACAGCGGCTGGGGCCGGGAGAAGGGCCTCGAAGGCCTGGCCAGCTACCTGCAGACCAAGAACGTCTGCATCGGATTCGGGAACCGGTCATGAGATACCGCTCGCTCGGAGAGCGCGGCCCGACCGTCTCGGTGGTCGGCGTGGGCGGCAACAACTTCGGCAGCCGCCTCGACGAGGACGGCACGAAGGCCGTCGTCCACGCCGCCCTCGACGCGGGGATCACCCTGTTCGACACCGCCGACATGTACGGCGGGTCCGGGGAGCGGGGCGGCCTCCGCGGCGACGGTGAACGGCTGCTCGGCGCCGCGCTCAAGGGCCGCCGCGACGACGTGGTGCTGGCCACCAAGTTCGGCATGGAGATGGGCCGGGAGGCCGACCTGTACGGTCCGCGCGGATCCGGCGCCTACATCCGGTACGCGGTCGAGGCATCGCTCAGCCGGCTCGGCACCGACCGGATCGACCTGTACCAGTACCACGAACCGGACGGCGTCACGCCGTTGGAGGAAACGGTCGCCGCCCTGCGGGAACTGGTCGACGAGGGCAAGATCCGGTACATCGGCTGCTCCAACCTCCCGGCCGAGCAGGTCACGGACGCCTTCGTGTCCACCCAGGCGCGCTACCACCTGCTCGACCGCGGTGCGGAACGGGACCTGATCCCGGCCTGCCTGCACCACGGCCTCGGCCTGCTGCCGTACTACCCGCTGGCCAACGGCCTGCTCAGCGGAAAGTACCGGCGCGGCGAGGAGCCCCCGCCCGGCAGCCGGCTGTCCTGGCGGCAGGGCTGGCTCACCGACGCAGCCCTCGACAAGGCCGAAGCGCTCACCGCCTACGCCGCCGAACGCGGCCTGACCCTCCTCCAGGTCGCGGTCGGCGCACTGGCGGCCCTGCCCGCCGTCGGCTCCGTCATCTGCGGAGCCATGACACCCCACCAGGTCACCGCCAACGCGGCGGCGGCCGACTGGATACCCGACGCGGCCGACCTGGCCGCACTCGACGCGATCGTCGTCCCCGGCGAACGCGTCGTCTGAAGCCCCCACCCCCCTCTGGAAACCCGCGAGACTGAGGCTGAACACCATGAGAGAGATCGTCACCTTCGACGCCTACGCCACCCTGATCAACTTCGAGCTCGGCCCCACGACCCTGAAGGTCCTGGAGGACCGGCTGGACCTGGACAACCTGGATGTCGACGAGTTCCTCGACGACTTCCGTGTCATGCGCTTCCAGGCCGTCCTGGAGGCATACCGCCCGTACCACGAGATCCTGCACTCCAGCCTGCGCAACGCCATGCGCCTGCACGGCCTGGAGTACCGCGAGTCCGACGGCGACGCCCTGGTCGAGGCCGTCCCCACCTTCGGCCCCCACCCTGAGGTCCCGGACGCGCTGCGCGCCCTGAAGACCAAGTACGAGATCGCCATCATCTCCAACACCGACGACAACCTGATCGCGCGGAACGTCGAGAACATCGGCGTCGAGTTCGACTACGTCATCACCGCCCAGCAGGCCGGCGCCTACAAGCCGGACCGCCAGACCTTCGAATACGCCTTCAAGACCATGGGCGTCGAGCCGGCCCAGGTCATCCACGTCGCGCAGGGCTGGGAGTACGACCACATCCCGACCCGCGACCTCGGCCTGAAGCGCCGGGTGTGGATCAACCGCTACGGCCGCCTGGGCAGCTCCGACTACCAGCCGTACGACGAGCTGCCCGACCTGTCGGGCCTGCCGAAGCTCCTCGGCTGCTGACCCACGGCGCACCGGCGACACAGGACTGAAAGAACATCAGAGGACGCACGCCATGAAGCAGATCCCCTACTGGCTGGACACAGCTCCCGCCCTGCCCGACCGTTCCGGAAAGGACCTGCCCGACGAGGCGGACGTGGTGGTCATCGGCGGCGGCCTCACCGGCCTGTCCACCGCCTACCACACCGCCCGCAAGGGTGCCCGGGTCGTCCTCGTCGAGAAGGACAAGGTCGGCTCGGGCGCCTCCGGGCGCAACGGCAGCATGTGCACCCAGGGCATCACCATCAGCCCCGCCGAAGCCCGCAAGCGCTACGGCCAGGAGCGCGCACTGGAGCTGTACAACGCCTTCCGCGAGGCCGTCGACGTCGTCGAGGACCTCACGCGGACAGAACAGATCGACTGCGACTTCAACCGCGCCGGACGCCTCGGCCTGGTCTGCAAGCCCCAGCACTTCGAGGGCCTGCGCGCCAAGCAGCGCGACCTGGCCGACAACTTCGGCCACGAGACGATCGTCCTGAGCAAGAGCGAGCTGCGGGCCGAACTCGGCACGGACTACTACCACGGCGCCCTGCTCGACCCGCTCAGCGCGGGCCTGCACGTGGGCAAGTTCGTCGGCGGCCTGGCAGAAGCCGCCGAGCGCGCCGGCGCCGAGATCCACGAGCGCAACGCCGCCACCGGCCTCACCCGCCTTCCCGGCGGCGGCTTCCTGGTGGAGACCCTGCACGGCACCATCCGGGCCAAGCAGGTCATGGCGGCGACGGACGCCTACACCGACAAGTCGATGCCGTGGTTCCGCAAGCGGCTGATCAACGTCGGCAGCTTCATCATCGTCACCGAGCCGCTGGGGGAGGCGCGCGCCAAGGAACTCATCCCCAACGGCCGCCTGATGGTCGCCCACAAGAATGTCGGCCATTACGTCCGCCTCACCCCGGACAACCGCCTCGCCTTCGGCGGCCGGGCCCGCTTCGCCCCCTCCAACCCGGCCTCCGACATCAAGAGCGGCGACATCCTCAAGCGGGAGATGACCGAGATCTTCCCGCAGCTGGCGGGGGTGCGCATCGACTACGTGTGGGGCGGCATGGTCGGTTTCTCCTGGGACCGCATTCCGCACGCGGGCGAGGTCAACGGGCTGTACTACTCCATGGGTTACTGCGGCCACGGCGTCCAGATGGCCACGTACATGGGCCGCGCGGTCGCCGAGATGATGGACGGCAAGCCGGAGGCAAACCCGATGCGCGGCTTCGGCTTCCCGAAGGTCCCTGTCCCCTTCTACAACGGAACCGCCTGGTTCCTGCCGTTCGGCGGCGCCTATTACAAGGCGAAGGATCGCCTGCTCTGAGCAGGTATCCGGACGCCGGTGACACCACGGGGGCCTTGCGCGCGGTGGCGTGGAAGGCCCCCCACCATGCCTCTCGAGAGAAGGCCTCCAGCCTCATGAACAGCGTCACCCGCATCTGATCGACGCCCTCGCCGCCGTGAAGGAGGCCGCCGCGCTGGCGAATGAGGAGCTGGGGCTGCTGGAGCCGGCGAAGGCTGCTGCGATCGTCGCCGCGTGCCGGGAGATCCGGGCCGGGAAGCTGCACGA
>NZ_JBNGGG010000110.1:0-4937 GCF_049974585.1 Streptomyces sp. UG1
CCCAGCGGGGCATCGGCCTTCGGCGCGGCAGCCGACCTCAGCCACAGCTCAGAACGGCCGCTACATACGGTCTACAAGGATCTCAAGCGTGGCGAGGTCATCGCCCTGGTCGGTGAGAACGGCGCAGGCAAGAGCACCCTCGCCCGGGTCCTGACGGGGCTGTTCCTCCCCACCAGCGGGTCGGTGCGGTGGGACGGGGTGGACCGGGCGGACGCCGATCCGACCAGGGCGCTCGCCCAGGTTGCGCTGGTCCCGCAGGACTACACGCGCTGGCCGCTGACGCCCGCGAGAACGTCACCCTCGGCCAGCCCCGCCCCGACGGCGACAGAGCCGTACACGCCGCAGCCGAGGCAGCCGGCGCCGACAGCGTCATCGCCGCCCTGCCCCACGGCCTGGACACCTCGCTGGCCCGCTCCTGGTGGGGAGGGCACGACCTGTCGGGCGGTCAGTGGCAGCGCGTCGCGGTCGCTCGCGTCTTCCACCGCGACGCCCCCGTGTTGGTGATGGATGAGCCGACCGCCGCGCTCGACGCCCGTGCCGAACGCCGGATCTACACCCGTCTGAAGGCCCTCGCCGCGGGCCGGGCAACGGTGTTCATCACGCACCGGCTGGCGAATACCCGTTCTCTGGGGAAACGAGCTGTTGCAGCGCAGAGATTCTCGCGTTGATGCAGCTCAGCGCCGATGTCCGTGGTCGTAGCCGATGCAACAGATGTGGTGCGATCGCTGGATGGGGTGACGTGCCGCAAGTCTTGATCGATAAGAACGGCAGCGTCTGGACGGCATCAACTTCGTTCACTGGACCGAGCCTTCGAACTCACACCGTGCGCGAAGGCTCTGACCGCTTTCCCCGGCCCTCCGCTGTCCCGCTCTGGGATGCTCAAGGCAGAGCAAGGTGAAGGCGGAAGGCGGGGGAAAGACATGTCGTCGGAGCAGCAGGCGCAGGGGAATGAGAGAGATCCGGAGGTTACGGTCGGGCAGTTGCTGCTCACGGAGTATCAGACGATCAAGGATGAGCAGAAGGCCCGTATCGGCTTCCGCGACAACCTGCTGTACGTGACCCTGGCGGCCGTCGCCGCCGTCATCGCCGCTGCCGCGCAGGCCAAACAGCCGCAGATGCTGCTCGCGCTGCCGCCGGTCTGCGTGGTTCTGGGATGGACTTACCTCGTCAACGACGAGAAAATCTCAGCGATCGGCGACTATGTGCGAAACGAGCTGGGACCGCGTCTCGCGGCGGCGACCGGAAGCTCCGACACGGTCGAGGCCGTCTTCAGGTGGGAGACTGCCCACCGCACCGACGCGCGGCGCCGCTCGCGCAAACTCATCCAGTTCGCGGTCGATCAGGGGGCGTTCTGCGCCGTACCGATGGCCGCACTTGTCGTGTACTGGGCGCATGGGGGCGGCGGGGCACTGCTCATCGGACTGTCCGTGATCGAGGCGCTGGCGATCGCCGGGCTGGCCGTCCAGATCCTCCTGCACGCAGGGACGCTCGGTTCGGGCGAACGGTAACGGCATGAGGTATCGGGTACGCGTTCTGGGCAGGGCTGTCGATGTCTGTGAGGCATCGACAGCCCTGCCGACGATGGGCCTCGTCCCTACGGAACTGACGTCGACGAGACCTTGCCCTGCTTGTCCTGCATGTCCGCCCCCGGCTCCCCTGCCTGACGGATGGGCTCCGGCAAGCCCCCACACCCACTACGGAATCGCTTGTTCCGGCGTGGGTGTGCTTTACGGTGAGCTCTGCACCCGCGCAAGAGAAGAACGGTCGAGGCTGGTCACGTGGCAGACACCCCTCTCCCCACCGCGGTCATCCTCACGGCCCTATCTGCGGAGTATGACGCCGTACGGGCCCACCTCACCGACACCGAGACGCTCGTGCACGCCTCCGGCACCCGCGTTGAACGCAGCCGACTCCCCGGTACCTCCTGGTACGTCGCCCTCGCTGAGATCGGTGAGGGTACCCTCACGGCGGCCACCCTCACTGAGCGCGTCAACTCCTGGCTCGCCCCGCAGGCCCTGTTCTTCGTGGGTGTCGCGGGCGGCCTAAAGAACGACATCAACATCGGCGACGTCGTGGTGGCGACCAAGGTGTACGGCATTCACGGGGGCAAGCAGACCCCGGAGGGCTTCCTCGTGCGCCCCGAGGCCTGGCGCACCTCCCACCGCCTGGAGCAGGCCGCCCGCTATGCCTTGCGTGGCAGCGAGTACCGGGCCCACTTCAAGCCGATCGCCGTCGGAGACATCGTCCTCGCCGACGCCGAGTCCGGGATCGCACGCCACATCCACGAGCACTACAACGACGCCGCCGCCATCGAGATGGAAGGAGCCGGCGTCGCCCAGGCCGCCCACCTCACCGGCACCTTGGACACGTTGATCGTCCGGGGCATCAGCGACAAGGCCGACCCGGATAAGGACAAGCGGGACGCGGAGGGCTCCCAGCTGCAGGCCTCCAGGAACGCCGCCGCAGCTGCCATCGCCGTTCTCCGCAAACTGGAACCGACCGACTTCGGAGATGTCCAGCACAGGGTGCCGCCCCGGCGTCTTCAGCCGCCGAGACGGGCGAGGTGGGGGTGTCGGGGTCTCGATCCCGGCAGGAGCGACTGGACCTTGCCGGGCGGGATGTGCAGGCCCGTCGGCTGCTCCGCTTGCGCCCCGTCCCGGCGCGCAGGCGTGAAGCCGTGCTGGAGTGGATGGTCGAGCACCCCGAGTCCGCGCTGGTGGTGCCGGAGGGCCAGGTACGGGTGCTGGTGGGGTCGATGGGCGCGGGCAAGAGCGAGCGTGCCGGGCGCTGGCTGGAGGAGGGGCTTGAGGACGCGGAGCTCGACGAGGAGGTCGAGGTCCCCGTGTGGCTGGATGCCCGTACGGTCACCCCTGCTTTGTCGGCCGCGGTGACGGAGGCGATCGGGGGTGACCCGATCCGGCCGTGCCGGGTGGTCATCGACGATCTCGACAGCCTCACGCCCCGGCAGGCCGACCAGCTCCTAGACGAGGCACGGCACTTGGTGCTGATGTGGCCGAGGGTGCGGGTGCTGGCGACCAGCCGTGAGGGCGTTAAGGCGGATCCGGAAGAGCGTCTCACCGCCGATGCGTGGCCGTGGGAGCGCGGTGCCGAGCTGCTGCGGTGCGTCCTTGGCGAGGAGCCGCCGCCGGCGGCGTGGACGCCGGAAGCCCGCAAGCTGATGACCAGCCCGCTGCTGGTTCTGGCTATGGCCGCCCGCATCGCTGGCGGCAAGCAGATCGACCTCTCGCCCCTGCAGTTGCTGTCCGGCCTCGCCCGGGACATCGTCGAGCGGGAGCGGCCCCAGGCCGACGACCAGACCTGGGACCGTCTCGCCCGGTTGGCCGCCCGCATCCTCACCTCCCTGGAGCCGGTGCCGGCCGCCTCGTTCGGCACCGATCCGCAGGTGTGGGCCCTGACTGAGACCGGCCTGGTCGTGGACGACGAGGCCGGTCTCCGGTTCGCTCTGCCCCTCTTCGAGCAGTACTTCGCTGCCCACGCCCTACGCTCCGGCACGGTCGCCTTGGAGGAAGCCGCCGGTGCCCACTCCTTCCCCGGCTGGAGATACGCACTCGCCTTCGCTGTCTCCACCGCGCCGGAGGAGACGGCCGAGCAGTGGATGCTGCGCTTGGCCCGGGCCAACCCGGCCGCCGCATCGTGGATCCTCGACGAGATCGACCGCCCCCGCCGTCGTCCCCCGGTTCGCCGTGAAGCTCCAGCGGATGGCGCCGACCCGTCCCTGGAGGCCGGACGGCGGCTGCGGGAGGCCGTCCAGGCGTTCCTGGACGGTTTCGGAGCCTGCGGTCCGCAGCTGGCGCACCATCACGATGGCCGGCTCATACAGTGGGGCGTCCGGCTGCTGCAGGGCTCCAGGATGCTCCTGTTCGAGGCCCGTACGGCCACCCAGCCGGAACTGGTCTATCTGCCCGACACGCGCCTGGACGGCCGGCGGGCCGCCGGGTGGCATTCAGGGACCTCGTTCAGTCTGCCGGATGGGCAGCTGGAGCGGTGGCATTGGGCACGCGACCGGCTGTGCGAGCCCCTGGCCCAGCTGCTGCGGCAGCAGCGCCTTCCCCTACCCGCAGGTTCCCCGCTGGAGCGGGAGAGGATGTGGTTCCTGACCCAGCAGATCATGAAGATCAGGCATCACCGGTGGACCAGGGCGGACATTTCGCTGGCGGACCTGCGGGCCGCGGTCGCCGAGATGATGACCCAGGTTAACGCGTCCCAGATGTCCCACTGGGGGTCCGGCAGCGCGCGGGTCGACTCGCACGACATCCGTTGGATCAACGCCCGCCTCACCGGCCTGCACGGCGAGCACCTCGCTCCGCCACGGCCCCTGCCCGACCAGCGCAGCCCGGCCAACCGCCAGCGGTGGCAGGACTATTCCCCCGAGCTGACCGTCAGCATCCTCACCGACGTCCTCCGGGACGCCGTCACCGGCTACCGCGACCTGGTCACCGAGAACTTCCCCCGCTTCGGATCCGCCCTGGGCCTGTACAGCGTTCTGCCTGTGCGCGCCGAAGGGCAAGTGATCACGAGGGAGGACGGGCCCGAGGGCAGCAGCCTGTACTACACCCTCACCCCGATCCGAGACCGCCCGCTCGATGCCCCGCCCCAGGTCAGCCTAGTCCTCGCGGGGGCACCACAGCCCCTGCGCGACCAGGCCGCGCTGATGGAAGCCGGCAGCCGTCAATCCGTCTTCCACCGCACCTCAGATCACCTTATCTCCCTGCCGACCGGAGCACCGCGGTCGGCGACCAACCTCGCCTACAACTGGCTCGCCGACGACCTTGGGGCCCTCGGGTGGCTCCGGCAGCGGCTGCACTTTTCCGAGTGACCTCGAGTGTTGCATCGCACCGTTACTGACCTTGTTGCCGTGATGTCGTCAAGGTGAGGCCGGTTTCCGCGAGGCATCCGTCGATGAGGTTGCTGCGGTA
>NZ_JBNGGG010000111.1:0-3914 GCF_049974585.1 Streptomyces sp. UG1
CTGTACCGGGAGGACACGGACCGCGACGCGCTGCTGGAGGGGTGGGGCCGGATCGTGCGGCCGCTGCTCACCGGATCCCCAGGCTTCCCAGCTGCCGCCGGTCCGCAGGAAGGACGGCTGACGGAGCGTGCCGCACACGGGTCACGTGCCACGTCGAGCCACCCTGCGACCGGGGCATCGACCGCGCCCACGAGCTGAGCGCTCGTCATCGCCTGCCGGGTCACCAGACGCCCGCGGTCTGTCACCGTCGGGCACCGGCAGCGACTGTGTGACTTCCAGTCAAGCACGGCCCTTGCGCTGCCCCGGCGCCGCGCGCACGGCCGGACCACTCGCCGGCATACGTACTGACAGGAGGGCGGCCACCATGGGCAGTCCGGCAGAAGCGTTCGTCTACGACGCGCTGCGCACCCCGCGCGGGCGCGGCAAGAACGACGGCTCACTGCACACCGTCGAACCGATCTCCCTCGTCGTGGGTCTCCTCGACGAGGTGGGCAAACGCAATCCGGGCTTCGATCCGCTGCGGGTGGACGACGTGATCCTGGGCGTGGTCTCGCCGGTCGGCGACCAGGGCGCGAACCTCGCCCGGACCTCCGCGCTGGCCGCCGGATACGAGTCCTCGGGCGCGGGCTTCCAACTGAACCGTTTCTGCGGCTCGGGGCTGGAGGCGGTCAACATCGCCGCGCAGAAGGTCCGTTCCGGCTGGGAGGACCTTTTCCTCGCGGGCGGGGTCGAGTCGATGTCGCGGGTGCCCATGGGCGCGGACGGAGGACCGGCGATGACGGATCCCGAGACGGCCTACAGCACCTCGTTCGTGCCGCAGGGGATCAGCGCCGACCTCATCGCCACCGTGGAGGGGTTCAGCCGCGAGGACGTCGACGCGTTCGCCGTCGAGTCCCAGGCCCGGGCGGCCAAGGCTGCGACGGATGGCCTGTTCGACCGCTCGCTCGTCGCCGTCCGCGATGTCAACGGCCACATCGTTCTGGACCGGGACGAGCTGGTACGGCAGGACACCGGCCCGGCCGCGCTCTCCGCGCTGAAGCCGTCGTTCGCGGGCATCGGTGAGCAGGGCGGCTTCGATGCCGTGGCGCTGCAGAAGTACCACTGGATCGAGCGGATCGACCACGTCCACACCGCCGGCAATTCGTCGGCGATCGCCGACGGCGCCGCGCTGACGGTCGTCGGCAGTGAGCGGGCCGGCCGCGACCTCGGCCTCACCCCATGCGCCCGGATCGTCGCCACGGCCACCGTGGCCGGCGAACCGACGATCATGCTCACCGCTCCCGCCCCGGCCGCGCGCAAGGCGCTCGCCAAAGCGGGGCTGGCCGTGGGCGACATCGATCTGTGGGAGGTCAACGAGGCGTTCGCTGCCGTCGTGTTGAAGTTCCTGCGCGACCTGGACGTACCGCCCGAGAAGGTCAATGTGAACGGCGGGGCGATCGCACTTGGCCATCCGCTGGGCGCCACCGGGGCGATGATCCTCGGCACCCTCGTCGACGAGCTGGAGCGGCGCGGCATGCGCTACGGCCTGGCCACCCTGTGCACCGGCGGTGGCATGGGCGTCGCGACCGTCGTCGAACGCCTCTGACCGGAACATCAGGCGGCCGGCCACCGAAGAAGGCGCCGAGGAAGCGGGAACACACGCATGACCGACCCGAACGCCATCCGCTGGGAGCAGAGCACCGACGGCGTCGTCACGCTCACCCTGGACGACCCGGGACAGCGGGCCAACACCATGAACGACGCCTTCCGCGCCTCACTCGCCGCGGCCGTCGAACGGCTCACCGCCGAGAAGGACACGATCACCGGCGTGATCGTCACCTCCGCGAAGGACTCCTTTCTGGCCGGCGGGGACCTCCGGCAGCTGATCCGGGTCACCGACAGCGACGCCGCACGGTTCGCCGCGCAGATCGAACAGGTCAAAGGATGGCTGCGGACGCTGGAGACGCTGGGCAAGCCGGTCGTCGCGGCGCTGAACGGCTCCGCTCTGGGCGGCGGCCTGGAGCTCGCGCTCGCCTGCCATCACCGCATAGCGCTGGACACTCCGGACGCGAGGTTCGGCCTGCCCGAGGTCACCTTCGGCCTGCTGCCGGGTGGGGGAGGCGTGGCGCGGACCACCCGCCTGCTCGGCGTCGTCGATGCCCTGACCAAGGTCCTCCTGGAGGGCGACCGGTACCCACCGGCCGAGGCGGTGCGGCTCGGGCTGGTGGACGAACTCGCCGCGACACGCGAGGAACTGCTCGACAAGGCCCGCGCCTGGATCACCGCGCACCCCCACTCGGTGCAGCGCTGGGACGCGGCCGGCTACGCGATCCCCGGCGGCGCCCCGGGAGCCCCGGGCTCGCGGCAACCTTGCCGGCCCTCCCCGCCACCCTGCGCAAGAAGCTCAAGGGTGCGCCGCTGCCGGCCCCGCACCACATCCTGGCCGCCGCCGTCGAGGGCGCCCAGCTGGATCTGGATGGCGCGTTGAGAGTCGAGGGCCGCTACTTCGTCGACATCGCACGCGGCCAGACCGCGAAGAACATGATCCAGGCGTTCTGGTTCGACCTGAACACGATCAAGGCCGGCGGGTCACGCCCGAAGGGCCTGCCCAGACGCCGGGTGTCGAAGGCCGCCGTGCTCGGTGCCGGCATGATGGGCGCGGGCATCGCCTACGCCTGCGCGCGCAGCGGCATCGACGTCGTCCTCAAGGACGTCTCCCTTGAGGCCGCGGAACGTGGCAAGGACTACTCCCGCAGGCTCCTGGACAGGGCCGTGACACGCGGGCGGCTGAGCGAGGCCGGACGGGAGAAGGTCCTCGCCCGCATCACGCCGAGTGCCGAGTACGCCGATCTGACCGGCTGCGACCTGGTCGTGGAGGCGGTCTTCGAGGACGCCTCCCTCAAGCGTGCCGTCTTCGCCGAGGCGGAACGGGCGGTCGCTGACGACGCGCTGCTCGGCTCGAACACCTCCACCCTGCCGGTCAGCAGCCTGGCCGAAGGAGTGCACCGGCAGAAGGACTTCATCGGCCTGCACTTCTTCTCACCCGTCGACAGGATGCCGCTGCTGGAGGTCGTCCGCGGTGAGCGGACCAGCGACGAGGCCCTGGCGCGGGCTCTGGACTTCGCGGCGCAGATCGGCAAGACGCCGATCGTCGTGAACGACAGCCGCGGTTTCTTCACCTCCCGGGTCATCGGGACGTTCGTGTACGAGGCCCTGGCCATGCTCGGCAAGGGCATCGCCCCGGCGACCGTCGAGCAGGCCGCCTGGCAGGCCGGTTACCCGGTCGGCGCGTTGCAGCTGGCGGACGAACTCAACCTGGAGCTGCTGCTGAGGATCCGCGACGAGAAGCGCGCCGCGGACGGCGACGACTACCGCGCGCACCCGGCCGAGGCGGTCGCGGAGACGATGACCGGGCTGGGCAGGCCCGGCCGCGTGCGCGGCGCCGGCTTCTACGACTACGACGCCTCGGGCGCGCGGACCGGTCTGTGGCCGCAACTCAACACGGTCTTTCGCGCACATGGCGACCCCGCCGGGGTCGACCTGCGCGAACTCACCGAACGGCTGTTGTTCGCCGAGGCCGTCGAGGCGGCACACTGCGTCGCCGAAGGCGTACTGACCAGCACGGCGGACGCCAACATCGGATCCCTGCTGGGGATCGGCTTCCCGCCCTGGACCGGTGGCGTCCTGCAGTACGTCAACGGCTACCCCGGCGGCCTGCCAGCCTTCGTCGCCCGCGCCGATCGCCTCGCCGCCGCTCATGGCGAGCGCTTCGCCCCGAACGCCCTGCTGCGCGAGAAAGCCGAGCACGGCGAGACCTTCTGACCGACCACCGCATTCCACCGTAATACGGAGCTCATATGACCGACGATCAGCAGTCCACCGTCCTGTACGAGGTGAAGGACCGCAAGGCGTACCTCACCCTCAACCGGCCCGGC
>NZ_JBNGGG010000112.1:0-3744 GCF_049974585.1 Streptomyces sp. UG1
GCCGCGGTCTTCGAGTGGATCGAGGGCTGGTACAACTTGCACCGGCTGCACAGCAGCCTCGGCTACCGCAGTCCCGCGCTGTTCCATGCCCAGCTGGTGCAGCCGTGGCCGAGGCACTTCTCCGGGAAGTAGGGGTTCATGGAGTCGGCGTAGAAGGGGTTCGGCGTGAACTTCCGCTCCATGAGCCCAACCACCAAGTTGTGCTGGTCCCTACTTCGTCGCTCGTCGCTGTGCTCGGGGCGCCACTGAGGTTTGTAGTGAACCAGCTCGTTGCGCAGCCTCATGAGCAGAGCTGCTTCGCTGAAGGGACGGGCGCCACGGTCGAACGGCTCCCGCCCGAGCAACTGCAGCACCTTCTGGTATCGCTCACGCGTTCTGGACTCCTTCGAGAGGTCCCGCCAGCGGCCGTGATCCGCTGCCGTTCGTCCATCTGCAGTCCTGTCCGGGCTTCGGCGCCTTCGACGTGCGCGAGGTCGTCTCTTGAGGCCGTGAGGATGAACTCGTTGATGCATGCCTCGATGAAGGCTCCGGACGCGAGCACGGAAGATGTCGCGTAGGAGCGGTGGTCCGACCTGGTACCGGTGGGCGCGGTGTCTTCCTCACCGGAGCTTGGTGCCAGGGCTTCCAGTTCGCCGCACTTCCGGGAGAGAGAGCTCGCGGCGCGGGCGTGGTCCAAGGAGAAGTAGTGCCAGACCCAGATCGGTACGCCGTTGTCCACGAGGCCAAGCGTAGACACGGCGCGTCCGGATGCCGCCGTTCAGCAGGTGCCGCAGCGAGAATCCGACACCACGAATCAGAACGAGTGAGAATCCGACAGCTTCAGTGCGATAGGACACCTGCTGTCCGTCGACATCGAACCCAGTCCACGGCCGCTCTTGACATCCAATCCAGTCGCCGCAGGTCAGAGCGCTCGTAGCAAGACCAACGCCACGAGGGCGCCTTGTCACCGAAGTTAGTCCGCGCAGGCCAGCGCCTCGCGTCCGACTGACTTCGCTGTCAACGGACACCTGCGAATCTCAGCTCGATGTCGGATCCGACATCGATCCGACATCGGCCGTGAGATTCCGACACGGGAGCTGAGATCCCACATCGATGGTAGGTTCTCGCCGCTCGCGTCACACGGCGGCGCTGTGACCTTTCACTTCGCGTGGCGTCTCATGCCGTTTCCAGCCACTCAGTCTCACGCCCGTGTCCGAATCCTCGGGCCTGCCCATCGCTCGGCCCACCGCAGCGTCCTCGATCTCGAACGTGACATCCGCGGCTGGATCAACGAGTGGACAACAACCCCAAGCCCTTCGTGTGGACCAAGACCGCCGACGAGATCCTCGAAACCCTCGCCTCATACTGCACACGAATTACCGGCTCAGGACACGAGGGTCGGCTGGCGACCGGTGCGTCCTACGCGTGGCACTGACTGCAGCTCGACGACGGTGTGGCGCTGGGGGCAAAGCGCCCGGCAGCTTGAAGCCATTGCGGGACCGGTCCCGCGTGTCTGTCGTTAGGGTGGTGCCCGTGTCCGAGCTGAACGAGTTGATCGAGAACCTCGCCAACGCGCACACTGGTGATGATTGGGGTAGCGGTTCGAGCCTGCGGGACAGGGCCATCACACGGCTGACGGAGTTCGGACGGGACGCCGTGCCTGCGCTCGTGGCCCGGCTGCAGCAGATGCTCGACGACCGCGCCGACTACCTCGCCAGGTTCACTGCGGCCAAGGCCGAGTTCGACGCGTGGCGTGTCGATTACGTCGGAGACCAGCCGACCGGGTTGCTCGAGCTGCGCGGGTACAGGGATCCGTACGAGCTGCGGCAGGGTTTGGTGGAGGCGCTACGTGCGCTCGGTGACCAGCGCGCTGCCCCCGTTCTTGTCGCGGCGCTTCGCGACCAAGCGTGTGTCTGGTACGCGGCGATGGCGCTGCGGGACATCCACGCGGCCGATCCGGTTGACGCGCTCATGGACGGGCTGGTCATCACCGTCCGCAACGGCAGGATGACCAACGAGATCGCGGCGGTCGCCATCGAATACGGCGTCACACCGGGGCAGGTGATCGCTAGGTTCGACGCCGAGGAGACCGAGCAAGGGCGGGTCAACCTCATGGAGTTGCTTGCTGCTCTCGCCGCTGAACGAGAGGTGCCCGCGACGGCCTTCCTGGCTGCAGTCGACGACGACAACGAAGAGGTCCGCTGGGCTGTTACCCGCGGCCTCACCCACGTCGCGGCGTCCCCGGAGATCGAGGCCACCTTACTCGTGATGGCTCTTGACCAGGAGAGTTCCGTGCGATGGCGGGCGATCTCGGCACTTCGACAGATACGCGGCAGCGGTACGTCCGTCGGGGGTCACCACAACTTCCCACTCACCGAGGACCTAGTTCGCGAGGCATTCCTTCTCCAGGACGGGCGCGTCGACAGCCGGGTACGAGCCCGGCTGACCGACCTCAGGGACCCAATGCCGGTCGTCCGAGCCCTCCATAGCCTCGCCGCCGACGGCGATAGCCAGGCCGGCGCCGCTCTTCTCTCGGGCACGGCACTGTTCCGCCTAATCCTTACCGACGAAACCGCGAATGAAGCCAAAGCGGCCTTCGACACGGTGGCCACCCCGGCAGACGTGACCCGTCTCGAGGAATTCCGCGCGGCACAACCCAAGCCACAACCCAAGCGCCGCCGCTGGTTCCGTCGCCGCTGATGGCTCGCCTCTGGGTTTCATCGGAGGGTCAAGGTCCGTCGTGTGTCCTCCCCGGCGATGACGCCGGGGAGGACCCGCTGTTTGCCAACGCACTCAGCCCCGCAACACCCTGCGTTCACGATCGGACAACCTCCTGTCAACGACTTCGGACCCGGCATCCCCCAACCTCTACAACCGCCAACGAACTTCGCCAGGTGCAGAGCATCGCGCGCATCGGTTTTCACCCGCTCACCGGCCGGACGCTGCAGGCTGGAGGGCGCGAGTACCTCGCAGCGTATCCTCGCTACCGAAAGGGCCCGGGCCAGACCGAAGCCGGTCGGCCCGGCTTCGTAGGCCACTGCGGCCGGAGCAGGCAGGCAACTGATCCACCCGAGGACGTCAGCATGCTGCGGCGTGAGCCGACAGCGGATCAACTCCCCGGTCACCGTGTCGATCGCGCATGCCAACACGCTGCGGGCATGCACATCCAACCCGACGCTCGTGCGCTCAGAAAACACCGGGCCTCCCGCAAATGTAGGCACTACCGGTCAGGCTGCGCCCGGCCGGCAACCCACGACAACTTGCGAGCGAGGCCCGGGCCGACGATCAGCACCTACATTCTGTCTAGGCATTCCCGATTGGCCGTGTTCATCCCCCGCTCCAAGACGCACCTCGGGTCCGCCGCCGGGTTGCATCGCTCGCGGGTCGTGATGACGTGTCAGTGCGGGCCACCGGGTTGGTCAAGGGGTGCCGGCGGCACCGACTTCTTCCCCTGACGATCAGGTCGCGCCCCACAGACGTACGCTCCCGACGGCGGCGACCTCGCCGTCGCCGTTGCCATCGATGTCGTCGTCAACGTCGAATTCGCCGTCGCCGTCGAAGTCGGAGTCGTCGCTGGTGGAGGTGCCTGCGGCGAGGGTCTTGCCATCGGGGCTGAACGCCACCGACCCAACGTCACCAGTGGGGTCGAGCGTGTCACGGATTTTCCCTGTCTCCGCATCCCACAGACTGAGCTTGTTTCGCTTTGACGGACACCATCGGTGTGGTGGTCAGGCCGCCAGGGCGGCCTCGTAGTCAGCGGGACTG
>NZ_JBNGGG010000113.1:0-3592 GCF_049974585.1 Streptomyces sp. UG1
GCCCGGCGTCCCGACTGCCCGACTGGCCGGGCCTCCCGACTGCGCGGCCTCCCGACGCCCGGCGTCCCGACTGCCCGGCTGCCCGGCTGCCCGGCTGCCCGGCTGCCCAGCGTTCCGGCGTCCCGACTGCCCAGATGCCGGCTGCTGGCTGCTGGCTGCTGGCTGCTGGCTGCTGGCTGCTGGCTGCACAGCGTCCCGGCGGCCCGGCCCCCCGGCGGCCCCTGCCGGACCAACCCGGGGGTCCAGGGGGCGGAGCCCCCTGGCGGGGTCGAAGGGGCGGAGCCCCTGGGGATGGGAACGGGTAAGGGCGGCGGGGGCGAAACCCTAGGCGCTCAGCCACCACACACCCTCAGATCACCCCACCGACGAACTCACCCCGCCGAGAAGTCCGCCCCCCAACAGGCCACTCCTACGCCAACAACCCCCGCAACGGAAACACCGCCCGCCGAGCCGCCAGCACCGCCTGATCCAGCCGATCCCCAGGGTCGTACCCCGACTCCCAGTCCGCCCAGGACACCGGCCACCGCCCATCAGTCATCCGCGCCGGCCCCAACTGCCGCGTCCGCGCGAAAGCCTCCTGCCGCCACCCCTCCGGAATCACCGCCTCGGGCTCGATCGGCCGCCCCGCCGCGATCCCCACCAGATGCGTCCACGACCGCGGCACAACCTCCACCACGGCATAACCGCCACCCCCCAACGCAACCCACTTCCCGTCGGCGTACTCGTGCGCCAGGTCATGACACGCCACCTGCACCGCCCGCTGCGCGTCCAACGACACGGCCAGATGCGCCAGCGGATCCTCGAAGTGCGTATCGGCCCCGTGCTGCGTCACCAGCACCTGCGGCCGGAAGTCCGCGATCAGCTCCGGCACCACGGCATGGAACGCCCGCACCCACCCGGCATCCCCGGTACCCGCGGGCAGCGCCACATTCACCGCCGATCCCTCGGCACTCTGCGCACCGGTCTCCTCCGGCCACCCGGTCTGCGGAAACAAGGTCCGAGGATGCTCGTGCAGCGAGATCGTCAGCACCCTCGGATCCTCCCAGAACGCCGCCTGGACCCCGTCCCCGTGATGCACGTCCACATCGATGTACGCCACCCGCTCGGCCCCCAGCTCCAGCAACCGGGCAATGGCGAGCGAGGCGTCGTTGTAGATGCAGAAGCCCGAGGCACCACCCGGCATCGCATGGTGCAGCCCACCCGCGAAGTTCACCGCGTGCAACGCCTCCCCGCGCCACACGGCCTCCGCTGCCCCCACCGACTGCCCGGCGATCAACGCCGACACGTCATGCATCCCGGCGAACGCGGGATCGTCCATCGTCCCGAGCCCATACGACGGATCCGCCGCCCCCGGCTCGACCGAAGCCGCCTTCACGGCCTCGATGTAGTCGTCCCGGTGGACGAGCCGCAGCGTCGACTCCCCGGCCGGCTTGGCCGCGACGACCTCCACGTCCCGATCGAGCCCGAAGGCATCGACGAGCTTCCTGGTCAGGGCAAGCCGGACCGGATCCATCGGATGCTCCGGACCGAAGTCATAGCCCGTTACTGCCTCGTCCCACATCAACTGTGCGCGGCCGCTCATGCCCGTCACCGTATCGGTCCGGTTGAGCCGCGAACGAACGGGCGTACCCAAGCGTCACCAGCACCAACACCATCGGCACGAGCATCGCCCCGCGATAGCTCCACGCATCGCCCAGCGCCCCCACCAACGGCGAACCGATCAAAAACCCCACATAGTTGAAGACATTGAGTCGCGCCACGGCCGTATCCGAAGCCCCCGGGAACAGCCGCCCGGCCGCCGCGAAGGTCTGCGGCACCAGCACACACAACCCCACCCCGACCAGCGTGAACCCGGCCATCCCGACCCACGCCCCGGGTGCCGCCGCCACCACCGCGAACCCGGCCGCCGCCACCAGCGCCCCGCCCCGCACCACCACGACGGCCCCGAACCGCCGCACCCCGAAGTCCCCGATGGCCCGCCCCAGCAGCGTGGTCACCATGTACACGTTGTACGGCACGGTGGCCAACTGCTCGGAACTCCCCAGCACGTCCTGCAGATACTTCGCACTCCAGTTGGAGACGGTCGAGTCCCCGATGTACGCGAAGGTCATCACCAGACACAGCGGCAACAGCCACTTGAAGACGACGGGCCCACTCTCACCCGACCCCTGCGCCACCGCACCCTGCCCGACGCCCCCGTCGACGTACCACCGACTCCCCACCAGCGCGGCCGGCAGCAACACCACCACGACCGGCAGATACGACACGACCAGCGCCAGCTCCCAGTGCGCCCCCACCCACGCCAGCGAGGCCCCCACGATCCCGCCCAGGCTGTACGCGGCATGAAAGCTGAGCATGATGCTGCGCCCGTACGACCGCTGCAGGCTCACCCCGAGCATGTTCATCGAGGCGTCCAACGCCCCCACGGCCAGCCCGAAGGCGGCCAGCGCCACCCCCAGCTCGACCATCCGCTCCCCCGCCCCGACCCCGAGCAGCGCCAGGAGCACCACGGGCTGGGACCAGCGCAACACCCGGCTCGGCGCTATCCGCTTCACCAACCGCTCGGTCGCGACACTGCCGACACCGGCGAGAACCGGCACGGCGGCGAGAAAGGCCGGCAGCAGCGCATCGGAGACGCCGTACCGGTCCTGGATGGCCGGAATCCGGGTCACCAGCAGAGCAAAAGCGACACCCTGAGCAAAGAAGCTCAACGCCAGCGAGGCCCTGCCGCGCCGCAGCACATCAGTCATGGCGGCGAGCGTAAGGCCCCGGCGTACTGGTGGGTAGATCCAGCCAAAGATGAATTTCCTTCAGTTTTACCTCACGCGAGCAGACCAGCCAACTCACCCATGTCGGAGAAGAGTTGAGTGACCCCCGTGAGCCGCTCGGCAGGCGTCATGGCGATGAAGCCGTACACATCCATCCCCGCGGCAACGGCCGCCCGCACCCCCAGCGGACTGTCCTCGATGACAACACACCGCTCCGGCGCAACCCCCATCCGCTCCGCGGCATACAGGAACAGATCCGGCGCGGGCTTCCCCCGCCCCACATCCTGCGAGCTGAAGATCCGCGCATCATCGAACCACCTGTCCAGCCCCGCCGCCCGATGCCCCACCCGAATCCGCTCATGGCTCCCGGACGAGGCCACGCAGTACGGCACCCCGTCCGCAGCCAGCTTCTCGAGCACGTCCCCAGCGCCGGCCACGGCCTTCAACTCCCGCTCGAACGCGGCGAACACACGCGCATGGAAGACATCGTCAAAGTCCTCGGGAAGCCGCCGCCCCGTCCGCTCCAGCACCAGATCGTGAATCCGGTGCATCGCCGAGCCCATGTAGTCCCGAAGGGAGTCCTCGTACGACGTCGGGTGCCCAAGCTCGGTGAGGTACGCGGCCAGATGCCGGTTGGAAATGGGCTCGCTGTCGACGAGCACGCCGTCATTGTCGAAGATGACCAGGTCATAGCGCATACGCTCGAGCATAAACGCGAAAAGGCCCACGCCATACGGCGTGGGCCTTTCCTCAAAAATTGTTCGGCGGCGTCCTACTCTCCCACAGGGTCCCCCCTGCAGTACCATCGGCGCTGTAAGGCTTAG
>NZ_JBNGGG010000114.1:0-3367 GCF_049974585.1 Streptomyces sp. UG1
CCGCGACGACACCACAGCAGCCGGCCCCGCCAGCACAGCCGCCCGCTCCTGCGCGGACAGCAGATCCATCCGCCCGACCGGCCGGGAGGAATCCGTGACGACGAGGTCGAGCACCCGGATCAACCGGTCGACGAACCCGGCGGCCGTCGCCTGGCCGAACAGGTCGTCGCGGTAGTCCAGGCGGAGGTACAGACGACGACCCGGGGCGGCGATCAGGGTCAGGGGATAGTGCGTCGCGTCCCGCCCGCGACCCAGGTCAGGGGTGATCCGCAGCCCGGTCTCCGGCCGCTCGCCGGGTTCGTCCCACGGGTAGTTCTCGAAGACCAGAGAGGTGTCGAAGAGGTCGCCCAGACCGGCCAGTTGCTGGATGCGGGCGAGCCCGAGGTGGTGGTGCCCGGTGAGCCGCGACTGCGCGCTCTGCACCTGTTCGACGGTGGCCAGCAGGGACTGCGCCGGGTTGAGGGACACCCGCACCGGCACCATGTTGATGAGCAGCCCCACCATGCTCTCGACGCCGGGCAGTTGAGGGTCGCGCCCGGCCACGACGGCCCCGAACACGATGTCGTCGTGGCCGGTGCGCCGGCTCAGCACAATCCCCCAAGCGGCCTGGAGCACGGTGTTCAGGGTCACCCCGTGCCGGCGCGCCCAGTCGGCCAGCGCTGCCGTGCGGTCCTCGTCCAGCTCCACGGTGATCCGCTCCGGCATCAGTCCGGGACGGCCCGGGTCCACCGGGGCGAGCAGCGTCGGCTGTTCGAGTCCGCCGAGCGCCTCCCGCCAGGCGGCCTCCGCCGCCGGCTGGTCCTGCTGCGCGAGCCACCCCAGGTACTGCCGGTAGGGGGCCACTCGGGGCAGCACGGTGGTGTCGCCCTGGCTGTCGTACAGCGCGGTCAGCTCGCGCACGAGCAGTGGCGTCGACCAGCCGTCGAGCAGGATGTGGTGGGTGGTCATGATGAGGCGGTGGCTTTCGGCGGCCAGGCGCACCAGGGAGAAGCGCAGCAGGGGCGGCTCGGCCAGGTCGAACCGGCGGGCGTGCTCCTTGGCAGCGAGCCGGGCCAGCTCCGCCTCCGCGTCGGCCTCGGGAAGCGGCGACAGGTCGAACTCGTCCCACGGAATGTTGACCTGACGTGGTATCAGCTGTACGGTGCGGCCGGAGTCCACCTGCCGGAATCCGGCGCGCAGGTTCGGGTGCCGTTGGACGAGCGCGAGCACGGCGGCCCGCAGCCGCGCCGCGTCGAGGACGCCCTCGATGGTGAGGACGTGCTGCACCGCGTAGACGTCCGCGCCGTCCTGCTCGTAGCGGGAGTGGAACAGCAGCCCCTCCTGCATCGGGGAGAGGGGGAGGATGTCTTCCAGGCCCGACGACGTCATTTCTGCACCCTCCACGCTGCTTCGAGCTGCTCGATGTCGTGCTGGCTGAGTTCGGTCAGGGGGAAGTCCGAGGGGCTGTGGCCGCCGGTGCCGGAGCGCTCGCCGTGCCGGACCAGTCCGCGGATCGCTCGGAACCAGTGGTCGGCCAGGGCTCGGACGTGCCGTTCGGTCCACAGATCCGGCGCCCAGGTCCAGACGGCCTCCAGTTCCGGCCCGTCCGGGATGTCGCGGACCATGCTGTTCACCTCAACCCCGTGCGCCAGGGCGGTCGCCGGGTCGGCGCCGCTCAGCAGGCCCGTCTCGGCGGCCACCGTCCATTCCGGGCGGCCGGGGACCACCGGGGCGCCCGCCGAGGGGAACCGGCCGAGGTAGTTGAATCCGAGTTGCGGTACGGCGAGCCCGGCCAGCTCCGGCGCGGTGTCGGGATTGAGGTGCCGCAGCAGGCCGTAGCCGATGCCCCGCTCGGGCAGGGAGCGGACCTGTTCCTTCACTCGTTTCAGGGCCTGTCCGAGCGACGGCCCGCCGTCGACGACCTCTTCCCACGCCAGCGGGCCGGGGTCGACACGGACGGGATACAGCGAGGTGAACCACCCCACGGTGCGCGAGAGGTCCACGCCCTCGACGATCTCCTCGCGCCCGTGTCCCTCCATGTCCACGAGGAGAGCCGTGTGCCGCCCGCGTGCATGGGTCCGGCGCCACTGGGCGACCGCCAGGGCGAGCGCGGTGAGCAGGACGTCGTCGACCTTCGCGTGGAAGGCCGTGGGCACCGTCGTCAGGAGCGGGGTGGTGACCTCGGGCGGCAGGGAGAGCGTTAGCTCGCGGGCCCGGCCCACGGTGTCCCGCGCGGCATCGAGCCGGCCAGTGGTCAGCGGTGGGTCAGCCGCGGTGAGCAGTCCGGTCCACAGCGCCGCCTCGGCGGTGCGGGCCGGCTGCCGGGCCTCGACCGTGAGGAGACTCGCCCAGCGACGCAGGGAGGTGCCCACCGGGTCCAGCCGTGGGGGACGGCCGCCCCCGACGGACTCGCAGGCGGCGATGAGATCGGGAAGCAGGATCCGCCAGGACACCCCGTCGACGACGAGATGGTTGACGACGACCAGCAGCCTGCCCCGTTCGGCCGGTCCGGCGTCGAACCAGACCACCTGAACCAGCAGGCCGCGCTCGGCCGACAGCCGGTCGGACGCCGCCTCCGCCTGTGCGCGGACCAGCGTCGCGTCGACGGCCGCACCGGCGGTGTCGACACGATGCACCACGTCCGCAGCCGACACGGACCCCACCGGGCTCACCTCAAGCGACCACGCCCCGTTGTCCTGACCGCTCCGTTTCCGGGTCAACCGCAGCGCGTCGTGGTGGTCCACGAGCCCCTGCACGGCCGCGACGAGGTGGTCCTCGCGCAACCCTGCCGGCACCTCCAGCAGCATCGCCTGGTGGAACGCGTCGATGTCGCCACCGCGCGCGTCGAACCAGCGCATGATCGGCGTCGGTTCCAGCCCTCCCACGCCGGAGTCGCCGGAATCGGGTGCCGACACGGCCAGTTCCTCGGCGATCTCGGCCAGTCCGGCCGCGGTCCGCTGCTCGAAGACGTCCCGGACCGCCAGTCCGACACCCGCCGAGCGAGCGAGGCTGACCAGCCGGATCGAGACGATGCTGTCGCCGCCGAGCGCGAAGAAGTCGTCGTCGGGCCCGACGTTGTCCACGCCCAGGGCCTGCGCGACCAGCGTCCCCAGCAGTCGCTCGCGCTCGGTCCGCGGTTCACGACGCGGCACATCCGCCCGCGCGCCCTGATCGGGTTCGGGCAGCGCGGCCCGGTCGAGCTTGCCGTTGGCCGTCAACGGCAGCCGGTCCAGGGTGACGTACGTGGACGGCGCCATGTACTCGGGCAGCCGCTGCCGCACGAACTCCCGCAGATCTGCCGGTCTTTCGCCGGTGTCGGGGACTACGTAGGCGATCAGGCGGGTGCTGCCGGGCTGGTCGTGATGGGCGACCACGGCGGCCTGAGCGA
>NZ_JBNGGG010000115.1:0-3267 GCF_049974585.1 Streptomyces sp. UG1
GCGTCACGGTCCAACTCACCATTCAGGCGCAGGGCCAGTGGGATGTTGTAGGTGGCGCTCGGCCCCTCCATCTTGTGGATGAACCACAGCCGGCGCTGGGCGAAGGACAGCGGCATGACCTCGGGTCGCCGGCGGACGGTGAGGGCCAGGCGTCCGGGGGCGGCAGTGTCGAGAAGTGCCGCCACCGCGGCCGGTGTCGGGCCCTCGAACAGTGCGCGCAGCTCCAGCTCCACGCCGAACGCGGCACGGATCTGGGCGATGAGGCGGGTGGCCAGCAGCGAGTGTCCGCCCAGGTCGAAGAAGTCGTCCTCGACGCCGACCCGCGGCAGCCCCAACACCTGCGCGAACAGATCGCACACGATCTGCTCCTGCGGCGTGCGCGCCCCTCGGCCCGATCCGGTCGACGCGAACTCCGGCGCGGGCAGGGCCGCCCGGTCCAGCTTGCCGTTGGCCGTCAGGGGGAGCCGGTCGAGGGGAACGATGGCCGACGGGACCATGTAGTCGGGCAGATGGTCGCGGGTGTGCTCACGGAGCTTGGCGACCAGGGCACCGGTGCCGCGGCGGGCGGCGGGGTTGGTCGCCCACGTGGACAGGGGTGCGGTGGAGGCGCTGGTGGGGAGCGCGGCGTAGGTGCCGACGGGGGCGCGGCCGGACAGCCGAGTTCGGTCGACGAAGACGACGTCCACGGTGTCGGTGTCCTGGGTGTTCCAGGTGATGCCGGTCCAGTAGCCGTGCTCGTCGCCCAGGGTGTGGAAGGCCTCAAGGCCGATGAGTGAAGCGGCGGGGCGGTCGGGCAAGGGTGTGCCGTCTTCGAGGGCCTGCCGCATGGCGAGTTCGTGGATGAGGCGGGGGTTCGGGACGCCGGTCAGGCGAAGTTCCGCGGGCCGTTCGGCCGCCAACTGTTGCCTCAGACCGACGAGGTTGGCTTGGGCGTCGGCGTGCGTGAGCCAGGGTCGGGTGGGGGCGTCGGTGAGGGGGTGGGTGGTGATGCCGGTCTTGTACAGGGTGGCGTCGTAGCGGTAGCGGGTGAGTTCGTTGTGGGCGGTGCCGCGCTTGAGCTGGATGTCGGTGCCCGCCAGGTCCGGGATGTGATGAGCGAGGGCGCTGAAGTACTCGGGGTCGACGAGGAGTTCCTTCTCCAGGACCAGGCTCTGCTCGACGGCGCGGCGGATCGCGGCCGTGTCGCTCGGGTCCTCGGCACGCGCCGCCTGCACACCCGAGGCGAAGGTCCGCAGCAACCGCGGATTACGCAGGTCGCCCAGGAACAGCGCGCCACCGGGGGTGAGGGCGCGGAGCGCGTGATGGACGACCTGTTCCAGGTAACCGGCGTTCGGGAAGTACTGGGCCACGGAGTTGACCACGATCGTGTCGAAGTGGCCCTGCGGAAGGTCGCCGAAGTCGTGGGCGGGCTGGGTGCGGAGACAGACCCGGGTGGCCAGGACGGGATCGGCGTCGACGTGCCGCCGGAGCTCGTCGATGACGGTGCGGGAGAAGTCGGTGCCCCAGTACTCCTCGCACTCGGACGCCAGCCGGGCCAGGAGCAGGCCGGTGCCGACACCGATTTCGAGGACGCGGCGCGGCCTGAGGGACCGGATGCGGTCGACGGTCGTGTCCCGCCACTCCCGCATCTCGGGCAGCGGGATCGGCCGGCCGTCGTAACTGCTGTTCCAGCTGGCGAAGTTCTCACCGAAGGCCGTCTGCTCCGCGGCGGTGTACACGGCGTCGTACAGGTTCTGCCACTCGCTGAGCTGGTCCTGCTCCACAGCCTCGTCGTGGTCGCGCGCCGAGGTGTCGGCGACGACGTAGGCGACGAGTCGGGAGTCACCGGGCTGGTCCTCGCGGACGACGACGGCTGCCTGCGCGATGTCCGTGTGGTCGGTGAGGACCTCCTCGATCTCGCCGAGTTCGATGCGGAAACCGCGGATCTTGATCTGGTGGTCGACGCGCCCGACGAACTCCAGCTCGCCCTCCTGGTTCCACCGCACCAGGTCACCGGTGCGGTACATACGGGCACCGGGTTCGGGAGCGTACGGGTCCGCCACGAACCGCTCGGCCGTCAATCCGGGCTTGTTCAGATAGCCGCGGGCCACACCGGATCCCGCGATGTACAGCTCCCCCACCACACCGGGCGCCACCAACTCCAGCCGCGAACCCAGCACATAGGTACGCGTGTTGGCGATCGGCCGGCCGATGGACGGTGCGCCCGCGCCGCCGCCGAGGTCCGCGGCGGTCGACCAGATGGTGGTCTCGGTGGGGCCGTACAGGTTGGTCACGTCGTCGGTGAGCGTGCGCATCGACTCGGCGAGCGGGGTGGGCAGAGCCTCACCGCCGACGAGGACACGCAGGCCCCGCAGCGCCTCCGGCTCGTGCGCCACGAGCAGCTGCCACAGCGAGGGGGTGCCCTGTACGACCGTGACGCCGTGCCGGGCGATCAGGTCGAGCACGGCGGACGGTTGAGGGACGGCCTCCTTGGGGGCGAGGACGACCGTGGCGCCCGACAGGAGCGGGTGGTACAGCTCCAGCGCGGCGATGTCGAACGCCACCGTGGTGACCGCGAGCAGCCGTTCCCCCGTCCGGAGCGGGACCTTGCGCCGCATCGCTTCCAGGAAGTTGAGCAGCGGCGCGTGCGGTACGACCACGCCCTTGGGACGACCTGTCGAGCCTGACGTGTAGATCACGTACGCGGCGGCCTCGGGGGCCTGCGGTGCTGCGTGTCCGGTCTCGGCCGGGTCGGTGTCGGGGCAGGCGGCCAGAAGTGCGTGTACGTCCGGGGAGTCCAACACCAGTCGTTCCGCCGAACCACGGTCCGGCGTCCGGGAGTCGGTCGCCAGTGTGGTGAGCAACAGGGCGGGCCGTGCGTCCTGGAGTACGTAGGCGAGGCGGCCGGCCGGGTGGTCCGGGTCCAGCGGCAGGTACGCGGCACCGCTCTTGAGCACGGCCAACAGGGCGACCACCAGCTCGACCGAACGCGGCAGAGCCAGCGCGACCACCCGGTCCGGACCCGCGCCCCGGCGCAACAGGACGTGCGCGAGGCGGTTGGCGCGGCGGTCCAGCTCCGCATACGTCAGGGAGGTGTCCCCGGCGATCACGGCCACGGCGTCAGGGGTGGCGGCGGCCTGCTCGGCGAGGCGGACCGGCAGCAGCCTCTCGCCGACCTCGGTCTCGGTCTCCAGCCAGGTGCCGAGCAACTGCCGGTGTTCGTCGGGGGTGAGGATGTCGATGTGGTTGAGGGGCTGGTCGGGGTGGGTGGTGGCGATGTCGAGGAAG
>NZ_JBNGGG010000116.1:0-2981 GCF_049974585.1 Streptomyces sp. UG1
GAGCCGTTGCTGCGGATCGGTGGCCAGGGCCTCGCGCGGGCTCATGCCGAAGAAGTCGGGGTCGAAGTCGCCGGCGTTGTGCAGGAATCCGCCTTCGCGCGTGTAGCTCTTGCCGGGGCGGTCGGGATCCGGGTCGTAGAGATCCTCGATGTCCCAGCCACGGTCACCGGGGAACGGAACAATCGCGTCCGCGCCGGAGACGACGAGCTCCCAGAGGTCCTCCGGGGACGTGACGCCCCCGGGGTAGCGGCAGGCCATGCCGACGATCGCGATGGGTTCGTCGTCCTTGGCCACCCGTGAGGTACCGGCGGAGGAAGCGGCGTGCGCCTTGGCCGGGGCGGTCTTGGCGAGCAACTGCTCCCTGACATGGCCCGCGAGTGAGGTCGCCGTGGGGTAGTCGAAGAGCGCGGTCGCGGCCAGGCGCAGTCCGGTGGCGGCGTTGAGGTTGTTGCGCAGTTCGACGGCGGTGAGCGAGTCGAAGCCGAGGCCCTGGAACGCCAGATCGGGAGCGACGTCCTCCGCGTCCGTGTGCCCCAATGCCATGGCCGCGTGCCTGCGGACCAGATCGAGGACGAGTGCGTCCTGCTCCGCTTCGGTGAGCCCGAGGAGACGCTGCGCGAGTGACTCCGACGTTCCGGTACGACGGGTGACTGTGTGGGGTGTCGTGGTGAGGCGTGCCGGGACGAGGTTCGGCTGCTGGGGGGTGGTGAGGGTGGTCGAGAGGACGGCGAGGGCCTGGGCGGCGGTGAGGGGGTGGAGCCCGCTGCGGGCGATGCGCTGAAGGTCGGCGGCGGAGAGGTGCCCGGTCATGCCGCCTTCGGCCGTCCACGGTCCCCAGGCGAGGGAGGTGGCGGGCAGGCCGTGGGCGTGGCGGTGGTGGGCGAGGGCGTCCAGGAAGGCGTTCGCGGCGGCGTAGTTGGCCTGCCCCGGACTGCCGAGCGTTCCGGTGATGGAGGAGAACAGGACGAAGGCGGCGAGGTCGTGGTCCTGGGTGAGGTGGTGCAGATTCCACGCGGCGTCGGCCTTGGGGCGCAGGACGGTGTCGAGGCGGTCCGGGGTCAGGGACTGCACGGTGGCGTCGTCGAGGACGCCGGCGGCGTGGATGACGGCGGTGAGGGGGTGCTCGTCGGGAATGCCGGCCAGCAGTGCGGCCAGCGCCTCGCGGTCGGCGGCGTCGCACGCGGCGATGGTCACCTCCGCACCGTGGGCGAGGAGTTCGGCCTCCAGTTCCAGGGCGCCGGGCGCCGAGGCGCCGCCGCGGCTGGTGAGCAGCAGATGCCGTACGCCATGCCGCTCCACCAGGTGACGGGCGACCAGGCTGCCGAGGGCTCCGGTGCCACCGGTGATCAGGACCGTGCCGTCGGAGGCGAGGGCGGGTGTGGAGTCGTCCTCGGAGGGCTGCGTCGCACGAACCAGCCGTGGGGTGTGCGGGGCACCGCCGCGGATGGCCGTCTGGGCGTGTCCGGCCGCGATGGCGGCGGGCAACGCGAGGTCACCGGACTCGTCGTGGTCGACGTCGATCAGCAGAAGGCGGCCCGGTTCCTCCAGTTGTGCGCTGCGGACGAGGCCCCAGAGGGCCGATGCGGGCAGGTCGCCGATGTGTTCGCCGTCAGTGGCGGCGACGGCGCAACGGGTGAGCAGCACCAGGTGGCCGGCCGCGAGGCGTTCGTCGGCGAGGAAGTTCTGGACGAGGTCCAGGGCGTGGTGCGTGTGGGCGTGGGCGGCGCGCGCGGGGTCGGTGCCGGAGTCCTCAGGCGTGGTGAACGGGGCGAGTACGACCTCGGGAACCGGTGCACCCTCCGCGAGCGCCGCGCTCAACGCCTCCCAGTCCGCCCAGCTCCGGCAGGAGGCACCGGTGACCTCCAGCGCGGCCGTCAGCGCCGGCTCTTCGCCGAGGAGCGCGTACGAGCCGATCACCGCGCCGCCGGGCGGAGTGGCTTCAGCGGGCGGCACGGACACCCATTCCTGCGCGTACAGCAGATGACGGTGCGACGTACCCGCCGCGACGAGTCGGCTGGGCGACACCGCACGTGTGACCAGGGACTCGACGGCGGCAACGGGAGCACCGGTGTTGTCCGCGAGCCGGATCGACAGCCCGCCGTCGGCGGAACCGCTCAGACAGGCCCGCAGACTCGACGCCCCGGCGGCGCGTGCGCTCACTCCACTCCAGGAGAACGGCAGCCGGATCCCGTCCGCGCCGTCGCTCTGCCGTACGCCGTCCAGCACGCTCGGGTGCAGAACGGCGTCGAGGAGCGCGGGATGCAGGTGGAACTCCTCGGCACCTGCGTCTTCGGGCAGGCCCACCTCCACGTACGTCGTGTCACCGTCCCGCCAGGCGGCACGCACCGCCTGGAACAGCGGTCCGTAGCCGTACCCGTGGAGGGACAGCTCCTCGTAGAGACCGTCGATGTCGACCGGCGTCGCGCCCACAGGCGGCCACACGCTCAGCTCTGCCCGATCGGCGGGCACCGCCGATGCTTCGGAAGTGAGCACACCGGTCGCGTGCTTGATCCACGCACGCTCTTCCGAGCCGCCGGAGCCGCTGCCCGCACGGGAATAGATGGAGATCGCCCAGCTGCCGTCGAGCGGCGTGTCCAGAGCGACCTGCAACTCGGCGGATCCGTCCTCGTGCAGAACGAGCGGAGCATGCAGGGTCAGCTCGCCGACATGGTCGGCGCCCGCCCGCTCTGCAGCGTGCAGCGCCAGTTCGACGAAGGCGGTGCCCGGCAGCAGGACCGTGCCGTGCACGGTGTGGTCCGCCAGCCAGGGATGCGTGTCCAGGGACAGACGCGCCGTGAACACTCGCCCCTCGACGTCGGCCAGTTCGAGAGCGATCCCGAGCAGCGGGTGCTCGGCATCGTCGAGCCCCAGCCACGCGGGATCGCCGGAGCCGGTCTGCTTTGTCAGCCAGTAGGGGTGGTGTTGGAAGGGGTAGGTGGGGAGGTCGGTGGGTGGGGTGGTGGGGAGGATGGTGGGCCAGT
>NZ_JBNGGG010000117.1:0-2701 GCF_049974585.1 Streptomyces sp. UG1
CTCAGAACCAACACAGTGGACGCGAGCCTCTATGGACAAGCCCTCGGCCTATTAGTACCGGTCACCTCCACACATTACTGTGCTTCCAGATCCGGCCTATCAACCCAGTCGTCTACTGGGAGCCTTACCCCATCAAGTGGGTGGGAGTCCTCATCTCGAAGCAGGCTTCCCGCTTAGATGCTTTCAGCGGTTATCCCTCCCGAACGTAGCCAACCAGCCATGCCCTTGGCAGAACAACTGGCACACCAGAGGTTCGTCCGTCCCGGTCCTCTCGTACTAGGGACAGCCCTTCTCAAGACTCCTACGCGCACAGCGGATAGGGACCGAACTGTCTCACGACGTTCTAAACCCAGCTCGCGTACCGCTTTAATGGGCGAACAGCCCAACCCTTGGGACCGACTCCAGCCCCAGGATGCGACGAGCCGACATCGAGGTGCCAAACCATCCCGTCGATATGGACTCTTGGGGAAGATCAGCCTGTTATCCCCGGGGTACCTTTTATCCGTTGAGCGACGGCGCTTCCACAAGCCACCGCCGGATCACTAGTCCCGACTTTCGTCCCTGCTCGACCCGTCGGTCTCACAGTCAAGCTCCCTTGTGCACTTACACTCAACACCTGATTGCCAACCAGGCTGAGGGAACCTTTGGGCGCCTCCGTTACCCTTTAGGAGGCAACCGCCCCAGTTAAACTACCCATCAGACACTGTCCCTGATCCGGATCACGGACCCAGGTTAGACATCCAGCACGACCAGACTGGTATTTCAACGACGACTCCACACGAACTGGCGTCCGCGTTTCAAAGTCTCCCAGCTATCCTACACAAGCCGAACCGAACACCAATATCAAACTGTAGTAAAGGTCCCGGGGTCTTTCCGTCCTGCTGCGCGAAACGAGCATCTTTACTCGTAGTGCAATTTCACCGGGCCTATGGTTGAGACAGTCGAGAAGTCGTTACGCCATTCGTGCAGGTCGGAACTTACCCGACAAGGAATTTCGCTACCTTAGGATGGTTATAGTTACCACCGCCGTTTACTGGCGCTTAAGTTCTCAGCTTCGCCCGGACGAATCCAAGCTAACCGGTCCCCTTAACGTTCCAGCACCGGGCAGGCGTCAGTCCGTATACATCGCCTTACGGCTTCGCACGGACCTGTGTTTTTAGTAAACAGTCGCTTCTCGCTGGTCTCTGCGGCCACCCCCAGCTCAGGATGTAAAACCCATCACCAGGTGTGGCCCCCCTTCTCCCGAAGTTACGGGGGCATTTTGCCGAGTTCCTTAACCATAGTTCACCCGAACGCCTCGGTATTCTCTACCTGACCACCTGAGTCGGTTTAGGGTACGGGCCGCCATGAAACTCGCTAGAGGCTTTTCTCGACAGCATAGGATCATCCACTTCACCACAATCGGCTCGGCATCAGGTCTCACCCTGCATGAGCGGCGGATTTACCTACCACTCGGGCTACACCCTTACCCCGGGACAACCACCGCCCGGGATGGACTACCTTCCTGCGTCACCCCATCACTCACCTACTACCAACTCGGGTCACCGGCTCCACCACTCCGCGCTTGTCCGAAGACGCACACGGCGGTTTCACGGGCTTAGCATCACTGGATTCGATGTTTGACGCTTCACAGCGGGTACCGGAATATCAACCGGTTATCCATCGACTACGCCTGTCGGCCTCGCCTTAGGTCCCGACTTACCCTGGGCAGATCAGCTTGACCCAGGAACCCTTAGTCAATCGGCGCACACGTTTCTCACGTGTGAATCGCTACTCATGCCTGCATTCTCACTCGTCAACCGTCCACAACTCGCTTACACGGCTGCTTCACCCGGCAGACGACGCTCCCCTACCCATCACGATCCCCGTTGGGGGTCAATATCGCAATGACACGACTTCGGCGGTACGCTTGAGCCCCGCTACATTGTCGGCGCGGAATCACTTGACCAGTGAGCTATTACGCACTCTTTCAAGGGTGGCTGCTTCTAAGCCAACCTCCTGGTTGTCTCTGCGACTCCACATCCTTTCCCACTTAGCGTACGCTTAGGGGCCTTAGTCGATGCTCTGGGCTGTTTCCCTCTCGACCATGGAGCTTATCCCCCACAGTCTCACTGCCGCGCTCTCACTTACCGGCATTCGGAGTTTGGCTAAGGTCAGTAACCCGGTAGGGCCCATCGCCTATCCAGTGCTCTACCTCCGGCAAGAAACACACGACGCTGCACCTAAATGCATTTCGGGGAGAACCAGCTATCACGGAGTTTGATTGGCCTTTCACCCCTAACCACAGGTCATCCCCCAGGTTTTCAACCCTGGTGGGTTCGGTCCTCCACGAAGTCTTACCTCCGCTTCAACCTGCCCATGGCTAGATCACTCCGCTTCGGGTCTTGAGCGCGCTACTATCCCGCCCTATTCGGACTCGCTTTCGCTACGGCTTCCCCACACGGGTTAACCTCGCAACACACCGCAAACTCGCAGGCTCATTCTTCAAAAGGCACGCAGTCACGACATGCAAGCAAGCTTGCATGCGACGCTCCCACGGCTTGTAGGCACACGGTTTCAGGTACTATTTCACTCCCCTCCCGGGGTACTTTTCACCATTCCCTCACGGTACTATCCGCTATCGGTCACCAGGGAATATTTAGGCTTAGCGGGTGGTCCCGCCAGATTCACACGGGATTTCTCGGGCCCCGTGCTACTTGGG
>NZ_JBNGGG010000118.1:0-2517 GCF_049974585.1 Streptomyces sp. UG1
GCAAGAAGGCGGGAGCGGGCCTGGACGATCCGTCGTTCGTGCAGCCGGACCGGCCGATGTCAGCCATCGGTGGCTGACCGAGTGACAAGCAGGTCAGGGAGGTACGGAGGCATGGCAGCCGAGCGAGGCCACGAGCACGCCGGCGATCAGCCTGATCGCGATACGGCGGACACGGTGCGCAACCATGACGCGGGCGCGGCGTGGACACGCTGAGGTGTTCGTGCCACCCGACGGCGGAGGCCGAGATGCGGCGGATCGCGGAGAAGGACGTGGCGAACGGCGGGATGCCTTCGCAGCCTGCGGGCAACTGATCGACGACCTCAGGCACGAGGTGCCCATCTGGAAACACCAGAAGTTCTCGGACGGGACCGATGAATGGGTCGACGCGTGACGCTGTCACAGGCGGCCCTGGGGGACCCACGTCTCAGCGAAGCGGCTCCATCTCCCAACTGGCCAGCATCCGCAGGGCTTCCTCCGAGCGGGAGCCCGGCTCGGGATGGTAGGTGACCAGCCGCATGGGGGCGCCCCCGGGCAGTGTCATGGGTTCGTGGACAAGGTCGAACTCTCCGACCAGCGGGTGCCGCATCCGCACGGTCTCGCCGACGGTCCCGCAGCTCACCTCGTGCCGTGCCCACGTCTGCCGGAACTCCTCGCTCTTCTGCGACAACTCCTGGATCAGCGAGGAGAAGTGTGGGTCCTCCGGGCTCTTGCCGGCATTCATCCGCAGAACGCCGGCGATCCTCAGAGCCATGCTGTGCGGATCGGCGAACCTCTCGCGCGCCTCGGGCGAGAGAAAGGCCAGCCAGGCCGTGTTGCGCTCCTCGGGCGGCAGCAGGCCCCAGTCCCCGAAGACGGCGGTGGCGAGCCGGTTCCAGCCCAGGATGTTCAGACGACGGTCGACGACGAAGGCGGGCACCCCGAGCGCATCGAGCAGGTGCTGCACGCTGGGCCGCAGTCGCCGCGGCGGGGGCGCAGCCTGCGTCGCGCTCTGCCGTTCGGGCTGGGCCAGCCGGACCAGATGCTCCCGCTCCTCCTCGTTCAGGCGCAGGGCGCGGGCGATGGCGTCCAGTACCTCGGCCGACATGGTCTCGCCGTAGCCCTGCTCCAGGCGCGCGTAATACGCGTACGACACCCCCGCCAGCTGCGCCAGCTCCTCGCGCCGCAATCCGGGCACCCGCCGCCGCCCGTACGAGGGCAGCCCTACGTCCTCGGGCTGGAGCCGGGCCCTGCGCGACCGCAGGAACTCCTTCAGCTCGGTGCGCCGGTCGAGTCCGGACGTCACTTGGTCACCGGGCGCCACATGTGAAGACATCTCTGCCCTCCGGTTGTCATACGTGCCTCGCTGTGCGGAGCAGCGTACAGCATCGAGTCCACGCATCACCTTGATACTCAGTATCAGAAAGATGTAGAGTCTCGGTATAAGACTTCACTTCGAACGGGAGTGTTTCTCGTGAGCAAGATCTGGTTCATCACTGGTTCCTCGCGCGGCTTCGGTCGTGAGTTCGTCAAGGCGGCCCTGGAGCGCGGCGACAAGGTCGCGGCCACCGCCCGCAATACCGGCTCCCTCGCGGATCTGGTGGCCGCGCACGGCGAGGCGATCCTTCCCCTGACCCTGGACGTCACCGACAAGGCCGCCGCCACCGCGGCCGTCCAGCGGGCGCACGACCACTTCGGCCGCCTCGACGTCGTCGTCAACAACGCCGGCTACGGACTGTTCGGTACGGTCGAGGAGTTGACGGAACAGCAGGTCCGCGACCAGGTGGAGACCAACTTCTACGGCGCCCTGTGGGTCACCCAGGCCGCCCTGCCCCTCCTGCGGGCCCAGGGCGGTGGTCACATCGTGCAGATCTCCAGCGTCGGCGGTGTCACCGCCTTCCCCAACCTCGGTGTCTACAACGCCTCGAAGTGGGCCCTGGAAGCCCTGAGCGATGCCCTCGCCCAGGAGGTCGCCGGATTCGGCATCAAGGTCACCCTCGTCGAGCCCGGCGGCTTCGCCACCGACTGGTCCGGCTCCTCCGCCACCTTCGCCGAGCAACTGCCCGCCTACGACGAGCTGCGCACGGCCCTCGCCGCCTACTGGAGCAACGTCGAGCGCGGCGACCCGACTGCCACCGGTGCGGCCCTGCTGAAGATCGTGGACGCCGACAACCCGCCCCTGCGGGTCTTCTTCGGCAGCTCCCCGCTCCAGCTCGTCCCGCAGGTCTACGCCGAGCGCCTGAAGACCTGGGAGGAATGGGCCGACGTCGCCACCGAGGCCCAGGGCAGCGCCGCGTAGCCGTGTCACACGGGCGCCGACCGAAGCCGGCGACGAGGAGGCGAGCGTCCCCGTCGCGAGGACCGGCCGGGAGATGTCCGCAGGCAGGTACGAGAGGGTCAGCGGTCCGTGCGTCGTCACTCCTCCAGATCTTGTGCCGTGGGGACCGGGCCGCCGCCGTCGGGGATCCAGCGGCCCGAGTCGCGCCACTTGACCGCCTCGTGGAAGCCGTGGGTGGCGGCGAACTGCTGGAACCAGCGGCC
>NZ_JBNGGG010000120.1:0-2066 GCF_049974585.1 Streptomyces sp. UG1
AAAGCGCCCCCGCGCTACCCAACACCACCAACACGACCGCCGGATGATCGGCTACACCACGACAAGGGACACGACCCTCCCTCCTCGCTGCCGCTCTCCTCACCGGACTGGCTGTCCGTGCGGACCCGGTGGACCTGCCCGGCGCTGCGGACGCCGATCCGGTGGGCGACTCGTACGACTGGTTCGAGGACACAGCCGCCGAGCAACTGCGGCAGGACCAGTGCCTGATGGCCGATGTGTTGCGCCTGGGCGGTCCGGCCATGGTCACCATCGCGCAGGACGGCCTCAACCAGCCTCCGGACAAGCTGCACGTGCTGGCGGACCGGAGGTACTGGCAGAAGACCCCGCTCAGCGACGCGTACCGGAAGGACCAAGACGCAGCCGACAAGGATCTGGAGGCGATCCACGCCCGCCGGGCCGGATGGTCGAAGCCCCTGGACGGGCTGGAGACTCCGGGCGGCTTCACCGTCGCCGACTTCCACTGGCCTCCGGGGTCGCCGGGTGACGGAAAGAAAGACTTCTACTCCCAGACCGGTCTGACCGAATGGATCGCCGACCGGTTCTGGAAGAACGACAGCGACTTCTACGAGGACCCCACGCCCGAGGCTGACGAGAAGACGGTCGGGGCCGTCAAGGATGTCGGCACCCCGCTGTATGGACCCGAACCGGATCCGACCGAGCTGCATGGGGACGAATGGAGCCGTGCGCTCGCTGAGCAGTCCGCGTTCGAGCACCTGTCGGACTGGTCTCTGGAGCCCACGGGTGCGGACAACGCCCGTATCTTCCTGGCCTCCGGAGGGTTCCCCCGTACCGCCCCGCAGCCGGGCACGGCAGAGTTCCGCATCGCGGTCGAAGACATGAAGACCAGGTTCGCCTCGTGCGCGTGGCGTGACCCGATCGACCCGAACAAGGTCCTGGGCGGCATCGCCGACACCGCCGCTTCGGAGTGGCAGCAGGAGATCGCCTCCCAGGCCAAGCAGCGCAACCAGCTACTGGACCTGAACGAGTTCGCCACCGACTCCCTCGCCGACGGAGCGGAGGCCCTGGGAGCGATGCTGGGCCACTCGTGGGTGGCCGACCGCCTGGCCCGGTGGCAGGACTACTGGTCGCCCGGTGGGGTCGGCTGGATCGGCGACAGCTCGGCGGTGATCCAGGTGCAGGCCGCCAAGGGCAAGTGCCTCGATGTCCAGGGCGGCAAGAAGACCAACGGCACGCCGGTCCAGGTGTACAAGTGCAACGGCTCGACGGCGCAGAGGTGGGCACTCGAAGGTGACAGCCTGGGACTTCACCTGCGGAACGTGAAGTCCGCGAAGTGCCTGGACGTGTCGAGTAACAAATCGGCGAACGGCACGAAGATCCAGATCTGGACGTGCAACGACTCCCCGGCGCAGACGTGGGAGGCCAACCTCCGCGCCACCACGAGCCTGAAGAACACCGGCACGGGCAAGTGCCTGGACCTGCACACGTTCGACAACGGCCACGACTCGTGGCTGTGGACGTGCAACAACACCAACCCGCAGAAGTTCAAGATCGTCCCGACCGGCCACAAGGGCGCCGACTCCCAGTTCTACCCGGACAAGGCCCAGTTCGCTCAGGCGAAGAAGGGCATCGCGGACGCGCAGGCGGCGGCCAAGGCCCAGCTCGCCGACCTCAAGCAGGAAGCCAAGTACGCAAGGCTGCTCGCCGACACCAGCGACGACGTGCAGCAGAGCGCCTACCGCATCGCTGACGCGGGCGGCGCGCCGCGCGGCCGCGGCCTACTGGTCGGCCAGCAGAAGGCGCAGGTCACCAAGGGTGCGGCGGCCGCGCTGGAGGCGATGGTGAAGGCCGGCGAGACCGCCGAGGCCGCCACCCGCGCATCCGCCGGCGACAGCCAGACCATCATGCAGCGTGCGCTGGCCCAGGCTGCCCAGGCCAAGGCCGAGTTCCGCAAGGAGGCGGCACACACCGCCGAGTTGCAGGCGAAGGCCGCGGCGGATGCCGCCAAGGTGCACCGGGACAACGCCAAGAAGGACAAGGAGACCGCGGAGGCCAAGCTCGCGGTGGCGCTGAAGGCCGAGGGCGAG
>NZ_JBNGGG010000121.1:0-1968 GCF_049974585.1 Streptomyces sp. UG1
GGAGCAATAGTCAAGAGCTGTGGATCAAGCCATGGTGAGCTCCTACCACCATGAGGCTGGCGGATCTCGGTCGTTGGCCATGGTTCAGTCCTCGGTCATGGGCCAGGTCTCCCAGACCAAGTCAAGGCGTCGGTATGCGTCGTCGAACCAGGCATCGACCAGTGGGACGGTGACCGTCACCGTCGTCAGGGACATTGAGTGGTCCTTGATCGTGACCTGGCACCGGTCATCGTCCTCGTCGAGTTCGATGAACAGCCACGGAGCGCGTTTCCCCTCGCGCCAGGCGATGTTCTGTCCCGCGTCGAGCGAGTCCAGGTCCTGCTGCCACTGCCGCAGGTCTTCGGGGAAGATCCACGTCTTGAGGGTGCCACGGACGAAGGGCGTATCGACTAGGAACTCTCCGACCAGGACATCGACCTCGGTGGGACGCATCCGCTCCTCCTTCCCCGCGATCCGGAGAATGACGCTATTGCCATCCCCCTCCAGGCGGATCAGGTCGATCGGATCCTCAGCCATGACTGGCCCTCCCAACTTGCGCATGCCGCCGAACACTAATCGTCGGCATGGACACAGGATCGGTTGAGGTGTGTCAGGCCGCGTGCGCTTCGGGGCGTTCGACGAGGTGTCCCCGTTCGAAGCGGGCTCCGGCGCGGACGAGGGCGACGAGGTGGGGTGCGTTGACGGCCCGCCACCGCTGCTGGGCGGACTCGACGAGCTTGAAGACCATGGCGAGGGCGGCGGCCGCGCTGCCGGCGCCCTTGGTCACCTTCGTGCGGAGCCGGACAGTGGCGAAGGTGGATTCGATGGGGTTTGTGGTGCGCAGGTGGATCCAGTGCTCGGCGGGGAAGTCGTAGAACGCCAGCAGCTCCTCAACGTCGTCGGTGATCTTCTTCACCGCCTTGGGCCATTTCGTGCCGTAGACGTTATCGAAGGCTGTGACCGCCTTGAGCGCGTGCTCGCGGTCCTCGGCGTTGTAAATGTCCTGCAGAGCCCTGCGGGCGCCGGGCTGCGCCGACTTCGGCAAGGCGTTGACGACATTGGCCGATTTGTGAACCCAGCACCTCTGGTGCCGGGCTTGAGGGAAGACCTCCGCCAGGGCCTTCCAGAAGCCGAGCGCGCCGTCGCCGACGGCCAGAACCGGGGAGCGCATCCCGCGCCGGGCGGCATCGCGCAGCAGGTCGGCCCAGGACTCGGCCGATTCGCGGTAGCCGTCGGCCATCGCGATCAGTTCCTTGGTGCCGTCCGCTCGCACCCCCATCAGGACCAGGACGCAGGACTTCGCCTCCGCAAGGCGAATGCGCAGGTGGATGCCGTCGGCCCAGACGTAGACGTAGTCGGATCCGGCCAGGTCACGCTCACCGAAGGCCTGGTGGTCGGCCTGCCACTGCGCTGTCAGGCGGGTGACGGTGGCCGGCGAGAGTCCGGCCGAGCTACCCAAAAACTGCTCCAGCGCGGGGACGAAGTCGCCGGAGGACAATCCGTGCAGGTAGAGCAGCGGCAGCACCTCGCTGATCTTCGGGGACTTCCGTGCCCAGGGCGGCAGGATCGCCGAGGAGAACCGCTTGCGCTCCCCGGTGGCCTCGTCGAGGCGCTTGTCGTTCACCCGCGGAGCCTTCACCTCCACCGCCCCGGCGGCCGTGGTCACCGACCTGGGCTGGTGATAGCCGTTGCGCACCACCAGACGGCGGCCGTTCTCGTCCCGCTGGTCAGCCAACTCGGCTATGTAGGCGTTGACTTAGGCTTCCAGAGCGGCGGCCAGCATCCGCCTCGCCCCTTCACGGACGATCTCGTCGATCAGGGAGCCGTCCGGGGTACTGCCATCGGCATTGACTACGCTGAGCACGGGCGTGCCTTCCCAACCCGTGCTGCGAACACGGGCCTACTCGGTGACCTTCAACCGATCACTCGGGAAGGTACGCCCTTCGCGTCCCAACCCGAGCCCGATCCACAGGTCCTGAGCATTGCTCG
>NZ_JBNGGG010000122.1:0-1795 GCF_049974585.1 Streptomyces sp. UG1
CCTCGACGCCCTCGCCGTACACCGTCGCGCGCACGGCCTGCCCGCCACCTCCCTCGCCTGGGGACTGTGGGAACAGGACGGAGGAATGGCCGGGCGGCTGAACTCCACGGACCAGGCTCGTATCAACCGCGGCGGTCTGCTCCCGATGAGCGCCCCGCTCGCCTTGGAGCTGCTGTCCGCGACGCTCCGTTCGCACACCGACCCGCTGGTCGTTCCGGTACGGCTCAACCTGCCGGCGCTTCGTGCGCACGCCGGGTCCGGGATGTTGCCCCCTCTGCTGCGGGGCATCGTGCGGGCCCCGTCTCCGCGGGCGGCGGCCCGTTCCGAGGACGGGGTGTCCCTGGTACGGCGTCTTCGCGTGCTCTCACCAGCCGAGCAGGAGCGGGCGCTGCTGGATCTGGTGCGCGGTCAGATCGCCTCCGTGCTGGGACATGCCGACTCCGAAGCGGTCGCGGCGGACCGGGGTTTCCTCGACATGGGCTTGGACTCTCTCAACGCCGTCGAACTGCGCAACCGTCTCAAGGCGAGCACGGAACTGAGCCTGCCCTCGACCGTCGTCTTCGACCATCCCACGCCCATCGCGCTCGCCCGCCATCTGCAACGCGAACTGGTACCGCAGGACGAGGACGAGGCCGCCGGGTGGGGCGGGAACGGCGAGGCCGAGATCCGCAAAGCCATCGCGTCCGTACCGCTGGCCCGGTTCCAGGAAGCCGGACTCCTGGACCTGCTGCTCACTCTGGCGGGCGTCAAGGAGGCACCACCGCTCACTGCCCAGGGCGCCGGCCACGGCAGCGCCATCGAGGACGCGGACGCGGACGAACTGGTCCGGATCGCGCTCGCCAACCAGGAATCGTGACACGACTCATAGCGGGGAATTCATGACGACTACGCCTTCCGAGAAGGTCGTTGAGGCGCTCCGCGCGTCTTTGCTGGAGAACGAGCGGCTGCGGGAGCAGAGCCGGCGGCTGGTCGAAGCATCGCGCGAGCCGATCGCGATCGTCGGCATGGCCTGCCGCTATCCGGGCGGCGTCACCTCCCCCGAGGAGCTGTGGGAGCTGATCGCCGACGGCCGGGACGCGATCTCGGAATTCCCCGCCAATCGGGGCTGGAACACCGAGGCGTTGTACGACCCCGACCCGGAGCACGCCGGTCGGACCTACACCCGTGAGGGCGGATTCCTGCACGACGCCGGCGACTTCGACCCCGGCTTCTTCGGCATCAGCCCGCATGAAGCGATCACCATCGACCCGCAACAGAGGCTTCTTCTTGAAGCGTCGTGGGAGACCCTGGAGCGCGCCGGAATCGACCCCACGACACTCCGCGGCAGCCGCACCGGCGTCTTCACCGGAGTCATGTACGGCGACTACGCCGGTCGTTTCCACGAGCGCACGCCGGAGACCTACGAGGGCCACCTCGGCATCGGCAGCGCCTACAGCGTCGCCTCCGGCCGAGTGTCGTACGCCTTCGGCTTCGAAGGCCCCGCGATCAGCGTCGACACGGCGTGCTCCTCCTCCCTCGTCGCCATCCATCTCGCCGCGCAGGCGCTACGGGGCGGTGAGTGCGACCTCGCCCTCGCGGGCGGGGCGACGGTGATGGCCACCCCGGCCACCTTCGTGGAGTTCAGCCGCCAGCGCGGCCTCGCCCCCGACGGCCGCTGCAAGCCGTTCGCGGCGGCGGCCGACGGGACCGGTTGGGGAGAAGGGGTCGGACTGGTCCTGCTGGAGCGGTTGTCGGACGCGGAGCGCAACGGCCACCGGGTACTGGCCGTCGTGCGGGGCTCGGCCGTCAACCAGGA
>NZ_JBNGGG010000123.1:0-1744 GCF_049974585.1 Streptomyces sp. UG1
CAATGCCACGAAGTTAAGGCCCTGTTGGCGGTGTCAAGGCATCAGGGAGAGTGATCTTGTAGGTGCTCGGCGCGGTGCGGATGAGTCGGCCGTTGCGGGCCCAGTAGCAGAGTTGCGCGGTGAGGCTGCTGAGGGGGCGCCCCGAGGTGGGGAGCCCGAGATGTTGTGCGATGTCCCGGGTGTGCATGGCCTGGTTGGAGTTCGCGGCCAAGAGCTGGCAGACCTGGCCCCAGCGGCCGGAGAGGGCCCGGCTCGGGTCCTGCGTGCTGGGCAGGGCTGGTGGGTGCACGGTGATCTCGATGGCGGTGATCGGGGTGCTGGCGCGTGGACGGCCGTCGCGGTTCCAGATGTTGTAGCGGGAGGTTCCGCACTTGACGATGCGGGCGGACAGTCGCATCCGGCGCCCGGGGAGCAGCGCGTGCAGGACGCGGGCGCCGATGTGTCCCACCAGGTCGGAGTGGCTGCTCGGCCCTGAGGCCGCGGTCGTTCCGACCAGGCTGACCACCGTGTCACGGGCGGCTTCCAGGGCGACGGTGAAGCCGGCTCGGTCGGGATCGCAGCCGGGCAGTGTCTCCACCGCGGTCACCATGACCGAGCGCAGGGCCTGGTAGAGGGTGAGCAGTCCCCACATCTCCTGGTTGAGGCCCACCGGGTCCTTCGAACGTAGAACTCGGCCTTTGAGCAGGGTGTGACGGAGCGCCAGGTAGGTGATCTCGATCTCCCAGCGCTCGTGATAGAGACGCACCAGGTGGTCGGCGGGATCGGTGCGGTGGTCGTTGAGCGTGGTCAGCAGGCGGTAGGTCCCGCCGAAGTCGCCGCCGTCGGCGGTGCGGGAGTGGATCTCGGCCTCGATCACCCGCAATGGGAGGCCCCCGATCCGGGTCAGGTAGGAGCCGTCGGGCAGCAGCGCCAGCACCGGCGGTCGTCGGGTGCTGGTGGCGCGTATCAGGAACTGAGTCCCTCGAGCTGCGATGTCTGCGAGCAGATTGTTGCTGTCGAAGGCGCGGTCCGCCAAGAGAAGCATGTCCGGGGTCAGGTGGCCGATCAAGTCGTGGGCGTAGTCGGTCTCACCCTTGGAGGCGGGGCCGAAGACCGCTGCGATCAGGCCGCGGGTGCCTGTTTCGCACAGGGTCATGAGCATCAGCCGGGGGTGGCCAGTCGGGCCGTAGCGGCGTTCGGTTCGGCCGAGCCAGGACCGGTTGCGCTCGTGGTCGGGGACGGACAGGCTCCCGCAGCCGTCGAAGGCGACCGTGCGCCAGCGTCGGTAGCGCACTCCGGGTGTGGACGGCTGGGCCAGCGGGCCGGCCAGCACGTGGAACAGTTGCTTGAGCGGGGCCACCCCGACCCGCCGACGCAGATCGCGAAGTGCCTTCTCCGAGGGCTGCGGCACCCGGGCGGCCAGTCCGGCCCCGAGTTTGCCCCACACCAGTCCGGTGCCCAGATGCTCGAACAGCCCGAGCGCGAGCACGAAGTACACCCCGACGCGAGAGGGGAGACTCCGAAGTCGTCGCTCGCGAGCCCCGCTCTCATCCAGTACCGCATCCACCAACTCGGGCGGGATGACCTGCGTTAACTCACCGATATGACCAGGCGCGAACACGTCATCGGTTCCGCCCATGACAGACTTGGCCACTGGGCCTCTGCTTTCTCAGGAAGATCTTGGTCGATCCCCTGGATAGCAGAGGCCCCTTCTGTCTCCCGACACCCTTGACACCGCCAACAGGGCCTTAACTTCGTGGCATTG
>NZ_JBNGGG010000124.1:0-1683 GCF_049974585.1 Streptomyces sp. UG1
TGAGCCATACCCCGTACCGCTCGATGGTCAGGAGCAACAGGCGCCCGCCGCCTCGCGCGCGATCAGGTGTGCGGCGGCCAGCCCCCCGTAAGGGGTCGACACCGGCCATGGCGGGATTCGAGGCGAGCAATTCTGCCGCCTGCCTCACTGAAGAATTGGGAGAACGCATGTCCAACGGGGAAGAACGTGGAGGGAATATGCGCCGGCTGACTCGTCCTCTCGGGCCCCTTCTGACGGTGGGCGCCCTCACCGCCGGCCTCCTCGGCAGCGCCGTTGCCGTCGCTCCTTCGGCGGCAGCGTCGACCTATGTCGGACACTGCTCGCACGGCTCGAAAGTCGACCAAGAAAGCGGGCAGCTCAAGGTACCGGTGACGCCGTACAAGGGTTCCTACAGCTCGAACTGCTGGATGGACTACGGCAGCACCGGAAACGGCGTCAAGGTTCTTCAGCTGGCCCTCCGGTCCTGCTATGGACGATCCATCGCCGTCGACGGCGTCTTCGGCGCCGCCACACGAAATGCACTCAAGTACGCCCAGGGCCGGGAGGGAATCACCGTGGATGGGCTGTACGGCGAGCAAGCCTTCTTCAATCTGAAGTGGCCGAAGTACACGATGTCCGGGGCACGTAACGGCTGCGCCAGGTGGGTCTCATTCGCGCCGTAGGGCCTTCGACAATTCCTCACCTGCACCCGGACGTTCACTTGTGGTGTCATCACCCGCACCTGTGGAACCTGCCTGAAGTGAGGTCCGGCCGGATTTCACCGCAGCGGTAGGCCAGGGCTTGATCAAGTTCCGTGAGTGTCCGGGCTGTTGGTGATGCCAAGGATAGCGAGTGATCGTTCGGGTTCGTGGCGGATTGCTCGGGTGGTCTTGGCGATGTTGTCGGCTCCGAGGATCTTCAGGGTGCCGATGGCGAGGTTGCGGATGGTGGCCATGGCGCGGGGTGCGGTGCCGACGTGAACGGTCGAGGCGTCCTCGGCGAACGTGACATCTCGGATGTAGTGGGAGGAATTTTCGATTCCCCAGTGCCCGCGAATGGCGGCGGCGAGGTCGGCGGGGCGGGTTTGATGGGCGGCGAGGCTGGTGACCGCGTAGACGTTCTCGCGGGTTTCGGGTCGGCCGGTGGGCTTGCGGCGGCGGTGGACCCGGATGGCGAGGTGGGCGTGGGGGAAAGCGATGCCGCCGAGGTTGTCGGCGATGGCGCAGGTCTTGATCGAGCGGGACTCGCGGCGGCCGTGGGCGGAGGCGGTGTGCTGGACCTTGATCGAGGTCCAGGGCAGGGCGGCGAGCTGGGCGGAGGCGGTGTGCTGGTTGGTCTTGATGACGGCGATGTAGTGGGCCTTCTTCGTCTCGACCAGCCAGGTGATGTTGGCCTTCACCGAGTGGAGGGCATCGAAGGTGACGACGGTATCGGCGAGGTCGAGTGGCGCCAGCAGGGGCTTGAAGTGGCGCACTTCGTTGGTCTTCGCACCGACTTCGACCTGGGCAATCGTGGCGACGCGGTCGTGGGTGACCGCCGAGAGCAGGTGACGGCGCGGCGCGGCCAGGCGGGCTGAGCCCTTGAGGGCCTTGCCGTCCACAGCGATGACCTGCCGCGATTGGGACTCGGGCACGTCCGCGGACGCGGTGATGCGGTGCCGGTCGGCCAGGTAGGCGCCCACAGCCTGGTCCAGGGCGTCGCCGT
>NZ_JBNGGG010000125.1:0-1681 GCF_049974585.1 Streptomyces sp. UG1
TCAGCTCCTTGCCAGCAGGCCGCGGCTGCGCAGTACCCATCGCTCGAGTGGGCTGAAGATCAGCAGGTCGATGGCGATGCCGACGATCAGGATGAGCAGGATGGCGAAGAACACCATGGACATGCTGCTGGTGTTGCGGCCGTTCTCCAGCAGCTGGCCGAGGCCGACGCCGAGGTCGGGGGAGGAGGCGATGATCTCCGCTGCCATCAGGGAGCGCCAGGAGAAGGCCCAGCCCTGCTTGAGGCCGGCCAGGTAGCCGGGCAGGGCGGCGGGCATGACGATGTGCCAGGTGCCCTTCAGGCCGGTGGCGCCCAGGGTGCGGCCGGCGCGCAGGAAGAGCGGGGGGACCTGGTCGACGCCGGAGACCAGTCCGTTGGCGATGGAGGGGACGGCGCCGAGGAGGATCACGGCGAACATCATGCGGTCGTTCAGGCCGAGCCAGATGACGGCGGGGGGTACCCAGGCGACGGAGGGCAGGGACTGCAGGCCGGAGAGGATGGGTCCGATCGCGGCGCGGACGAGCTTCACGCGGGCCACGAGCAGGCCGAGTGGGGTGCCGATGGCCAGGGCGAGCGCGAAGCCGAGCAGGCCGCGGGAGACGGAGGTCCAGATGTACTGGTGCAGGGTGCCCTGCAGCCAGGCCTCGCGTAGTTCGCCCCATACGTCGGCGGGTGCGGGCAGTTTGGCCGGATCGCCGGCGGTGCCGGTGGATACCAGTAGCTGCCAGAGGGCCAGGACCAGGGCGATGGCGGCGATCGGGGGCAGGACCTTGCGGAGCAGGGTCTCGCGTAGCGGGGTGCGGCCGGTGGGGATGGTTTCCAGGGCGTCCAGGCCGGCTTCGAGTCCTGCGAGGTCGCCTGGGTCCTTGGCGGTGGTGTCAGTGCTGGCCATGGCGGCGGATCTCCCCACGCAGTTCTTCGGTGATCTGTCGGGACAGTTCGGCCACGGCGGTGTCTTCGATGCGGCGTGGCTGGTCGATGTCGACGGTCCACTGGCGGGCGATGCGGCCGGGGCGGGAGGAGAGCAGGATCACGCGCTGGGCCAGGCGTACGGCCTCGCGGACGTTGTGGGTGACGAACAGGACGGACAGGTGGGTTTCGCGCCAGATGCGGGTGAGTTCGTCGTGCAGGACGTCGCGGGTGATGGCGTCCAGGGCGGCGAAGGGTTCGTCCATCAGCAGCAGTTTGCTGTCCTGGGCCAGGGCGCGGGCCATGGCGACGCGTTGGCGCATGCCGCCGGACAGTTCGTGGACGCGTTTGCCGTGGGCGCCTTTGAGGCGGACCAGTTCGAGCAGGTTCTCGGCGCGCTCGCGGCGTTCGGTCTTGGGGGTGCCGCGTAGTTTGAGGGCGAGTTCGATGTTTTTGCCGGCGGTCAGCCAGGGGAAGAGGGCGTGTTCCTGGAACATCAGGGCGGGGCGGCCGTCGGTGGTGATGGTGCCCGCGCTGGGCCGGTCCAGGCCGGCGACGAGGTTGAGCAGGGTGGATTTGCCGCAGCCGGAGGCGCCGAGGAGGGTGACGAATTCGCCGGGGGCGACGTCGAGGGTGATGTCGTCGAGGACGAGTTGCCGGCCGGCGGGGCCGGTGAAGGACTTCGACACGTGGTCGATGCGGGCGGCGTGCCGGGCGGACACGTCCGTGTCGGCGGCCTTGGCGAGGGCGGTTGCCATGGTCGTCACCTCCTG
>NZ_JBNGGG010000126.1:0-1667 GCF_049974585.1 Streptomyces sp. UG1
TGCCTCCGGCAGTTCCGTCTCGGTGATGTCCGTGGTGGGCAACTCGACGCTCACGCTGTCGAGGACGTGCTGGTACGGCGTGCCGTCAGACTCGGGGAACACCGTCCGCAGACTCTCGTGCCGGGCCACCATGTCACCGAGGGCGGCCCGCAGCGCGTCACGGTCCAATGTGCCGGTGAGGCGTACGACGAGGGGGATGTTGTAGGTGGCGCTCGGCCCCTCCATCTTGTGCAGGAACCACAGCCGCCGCTGGGCGGACGAGAGGGGAAGGACCGGGGGGCGTTCCCGCGCCGCCAGGGGCGGCCGAGCGGGTCCGGCGGTGTCGAGGCGTGCCGCCACCGCGGCCGGCGTCGGCCCGTCGAACAGTGCACGGAGCTCCAGCTCTGCTCCGAACGCGCCGCGGATCTGGGCGATGAGGCGGGTGGCCAGCAGCGAATGCCCACCCAGGTCGAAGAAGTCGTCCTCGACGCCGACCCACGGCAGCCCCAACACCTGCGCGAACAGATCGCACACGATCTGCTCCTGCGGCGTGCGCGCCTCCCGCCCCGACCTGGGCGCGGTGAAGTCCGGCTCCGGGAGTGCCGCCTTGTCCAGCTTGCCGTTGGCGGTGAGCGGCATGCGGTCCAGTAGGACGACGGCCGCCGGCACCATGTAGTCGGGCAGCCAGTCCCGCGCGAAGTCCCGTAGGTCGCCGTCGCGGAGGGCTCCCCGTGCCACCACGTAGGCGATGAGGCGGGCATCGCCGGACTGTTCCTCCCGGACCACCACGGCGGCCTCGGCGACGTCGGGGTGGTCGGTCAGCAAGTTCTCGATCTCGCCGGGTTCGATGCGGAAGCCGCGGATCTTGATCTGGTGGTCGGCGCGGCCGACGAACTCCAGCTCGCCGTCCTGGTTCCAGCGCACGAGGTCACCGGTGCGGTACATCCGCGCGCCCGGCTCGGACGCGTACGGGTCCGCCACGAACCGCTCGGCCGTCAAGCCGGGCTTGCCCAGATAGCCGCGGGCGACACCGGCCCCCGCGACGTACAGTTCCCCCACCACGCCGGGCGCCACCAACTCAAGCCCCGGACCGAGCACATAGGTCCGCAGGTCGGGGATACCGACGCCGATGACGCTGGCTGCCGCCGCGGTTGCTCGCTCCCGCGTGAGCGGCTGGTACGTCACGTGGACCGTGGTCTCGGTGATGCCGTACATGTTGATCAGGGCCGGCGTGTCGTCGGGGTGGCGCCGGTACCAGTCGGCGAGGCGGGACGGCTGGAGTGCCTCACCGCCGAACACCACGGTCCGCAGGGAGAGTTCGCGGCCCGGCGAGGAGGCGTCGGCCTGTGCCAACTGGTAGAAGGCCGACGGCGTCTGGTTGAGGACGGTGACGCCGTGATCGGCCAGCAGGTCGAGGAAGGCGCCCGGCGTCCTGCTGACCTCGTAGGGCACCACGACGAGTCGGCCGCCGTGCAGCAGCGCTCCCCATAGCTCCCAGACGGAGAAGTCGAAGGCGTACGAGTGGAACAGCGTCCAGACGTCGTCGGGACCGAAGCCGAACCACTTCCGGGTGGCGTCGAAGAGCCGCACCACGTTGCGGTGGGCGACGACGACGCCTTTGGGTCGGCCGGTGGAGCCGGAGGTGTAGATGACGTAGGCGGGATGATCGGGCGCGAGTGCGGTGACGG
>NZ_JBNGGG010000127.1:0-1661 GCF_049974585.1 Streptomyces sp. UG1
TGCCTCCGGCAGTTCCGTCTCGGTGATGTCCGTGGTGGGCAACTCGACGCTCACGCTGTCGAGGACGTGCTGGTACGACGTGCCGTCAGACTCGGGGAACACCGTCCGCAGACTCTCGTGCCGGGCCACCACGTCACCGAGGGCGGCCCGCAGCGCGTCACGGTCCAACTCACCATTCAGGCGCAGGGCCAGTGGGATGTTGTAGGTGGCGCTCGGCCCCTCCATCTTGTGCAGGAACCACAGCCGCCGCTGGGCGAACGACAGGGGCACGGCGTCGGGCAGTTGCTGCTTGGTCAGGGCGAGCCGTGCGGGCCCGGCGGTGTCGAGCCGGGCCGCGACCGCGCCCGCGGTCCGTGCCTCGAAGAGCGTGCGCAGGCCGATCTCGACGCTGAACGCGGTACGGATGCGGGCGACCAGCCGGGTGGCCAGCAGCGAGTGGCCGCCGAGCTCGAAGAAGTCGTCGTCCACGCCGACGCGGGGCAGCCCCAGCACCTGTGCGAACAGATCGCAGATGATCTGCTCCTGCGGCGTGCGTGCCTGCCGTCCGGATCCGGTCGGCGCGAAGTCGGGCGCGGGCAGGGCGGCGCGGTCCAGCTTGCCGTTGGCGGTCAGCGGCAGGCGGTCCAGGAGTGCGATGGCCGAGGGCACCATGTGTTCGGGCAGCCGCTCACGGACGAACTCCCGTGCCTCCTCGGGCCACAGGGCCTCCCGGGCCACCACATAGGCCACCAGCCGGGTCCTGCCGGGCTGGTCCTCGCGGACGACTACGGCGGCCTGGGTGATGTGGGGGTGCTCGGTGAGGACGTTCTCGATCTCGCCGGGTTCGATGCGGAAGCCGCGGATCTTGACCTGGTGGTCGGCGCGGCCGACGAACTCCAGCTCGCCGTCCTGGTTCCAGCGCACGAGGTCACCGGTGCGGTACATCCGCCCACCGGGCTCGGGAGCGTACGGGTCCGCCACGAACCGCTCGGCCGTCATACCGGGCTTGCCCAGATACCCGCGGGCGACACCGGCCCCCGCGACGTACAGCTCCCCCACCACGCCGGGCGCCACCAGCTCCAGCCCCGAACCCAGGACGTAGGCCCGGGTGTTGGCGATCGGCCGGCCGATCGGCGCGGTGAGCGGCCAGCTGTCGGCGTCGTCGCTCAGGGTGTGTGCCGTGACCACGTGGGTCTCGGTGGGGCCGTAGTGGTTGTGCAGCACGCGTTCTGGTGCCGAGGCGTGGAACTCGCGGACGACGCGGCTCAGCGTAAGGGCCTCGCCGGCCTGCGCGATGGTCCGCAGCCGGGGCAGCGCACGTCCCTGCTCGACGGCTGCCTCGGCGACGGCCTCCAGGACGAGGTTGGGCGCGAAGAGTTCCTCCACTTCGTGCTCGTCCAGCCACTCGACGAACCGGGCCGCGTCCCGCCGAACGTCCTCGTCCGGGATCACCAGGGTCTTGCCGGACATCAGGGCCGACAGCATCTCCTGCGCGGAGACGTCGAAGCTGATGGCCGTGAACTGCGCGGTCCTCGTGCCGGGTTCGCCGCCGATCGCCTCGTGGTGCCACTCCAGCAGGTTCACCAGCGCGCCCGCGGGCATGATGACGCCTTTGGGTCGGCCGGTGGAGCCGGAGGTGTAGATGACGTAGGCGGGATGATCGGGCGCGAGTGCGGTGACGG
>NZ_JBNGGG010000128.1:0-1630 GCF_049974585.1 Streptomyces sp. UG1
TCCTCCCCACCACCCCACCCACCGACCTCCCCACCTACCCCTTCCAACACCACCCCTACTGGCTCCACCCCCACCCCCACACCACGGCCACGAGCCAATCCACCGACCTCCCGGACGGCAGCCACCTCTACACCGACCGCCTCTCCACAACCACCCACCCATGGCTGGCCGACCACACCGTCCACAGCACACCCCTCCTCCCCGCCACCGCACTCCTCGAACTCGCGATGCACACCACCCACCACACCCACACCCTCACCGACCTGACCCTGGAAGCGCCGCTGGTCGTTCCGCAGCACGGTCTTGTCGAGGTTCAGGCGGCTGTCGGGGTGCCCGACGGGGCGGGGCGGTGTTCGCTCACGATCCACTCCCGTCTCCTCTGCGGGGACACCGACGGCGCCGAGGGCGCAGAGTGGACGCGCCACGCGACCGGCACCCTGGTCGGCCGTACCGACGCTGCGGACGCTTTCGCGGACCTGGGCGGAGACTGGTTGCCGGCGGACGCGGTCGCACTGGACGTCGCCGAGGCCTACGACCGCCTGGCCGACCTCGGTCTGGGGTATGGGCCCGCGTTCCAGGGGCTGGAAGCCGCCTGGCGGCACGGCGACGACGTCTACGCCGAAGTCGCGCTCCCCGAGGGGTTCGAGACCGGCAGGTTCGCCGTTCACCCGGCGCTGCTGGACGCCGCGCTCCACCCGATGGCCTTCGCCGTGGCGGACCTGGACCACTCGGCAACGATCCGTCTCCCCTTCTCCTGGACGGGCGTCACACTCCACGCGATCGGGGCGACGCGGCTGCGGGTTCTGCTGTCGCCGACGGGCGCCGACACCGTACGGGTGACCGCGACCGATCCGACCGGTGCGCCCGTGCTGATCGCTGAGGCGCTGACGGTCCGGCCCGTGGACCGGACGCAGCTGCCCTCCGCAGGCTCCTCCCGGCGTGACTCGCTGTTCGGCATCCACTGGACCTCCCTGCCGACGCCGGTCGAGGCCACGGCTTCCGTCTCCCCCTGGGCGGTGCTCGGGGAAGGGCCGGCAAGCGTCCTCGTCCGGTCCGCCGATGCCGAGGCCCACGACGATCTTGCCGCCCTCCGCCGGGCCGTCGCCGAAGGTGCGGGCGCACCCGAGCTCGTGCTGGTGTCCCCGCAGGTCACGAGCGAGGCCGCCGATCCCGCCGTACGTGCCCATGAGTCCGCCCACCACGTCCTCGCCCTGCTCCAGGACTTCCTCAGGGATGAACTGCTTGCCGCGGCACGGCTGGTGGTCGTCACCCGCGGTGCTGTCGCCGTCGACGACGGCGAGGGCATCCGGGACCTCGCCGCGTCTGCTGTCTGGGGACTGGTCCGCTCCGCCCAGTCGGAGAACCCCGGTCGTCTCCTTCTCGTCGATGTCGACGCCGAGGTCACGTTCAACTCCCTTGTAGCTGCGGTGAACTGCGGCGAGCCGCAGATCGCCATTCGGGACGGCGGCCTTCTGGTGCCCCGGTTGACTCGCCCGACCATCGAGAAGGCCGACACCGCCTCTCGTCTCGCTCCCGAGGGGACGGTGCTGGTCACGGGCGGCACCGGCACGCTGGGATCACTGGTCGCCCGGCATCTGGTCGAGCAGCATGGCGTACGGCATCTGCTGCT
>NZ_JBNGGG010000129.1:0-1523 GCF_049974585.1 Streptomyces sp. UG1
GAACCTGATATGTAGGCGATTTTGTCAAGCGGGCAGGGGTATACGGACTCGTCGGTGCGGGCCTGTGGGTAGTGCTGTGGGACCGGCGGGAGGCCGGGGTCGTGTCGTGCGTCGACGCGCGGTCAGCCTGATATCCGCGGGTTGGTTACCGCATGACCGGATGTTCGTCGGGGACGGAGCCTCCGGTCTACAGCCGAGCGTGGCCCGCCGGGGCGGGTGCTCATAGGGTCCGCGGGCATCATCCCTCGCGCTGGCACGTCCGGCCTCCCGCCGGCCGTTCTGTGGACCCCGCAGGGTCAGTCCATCACCGCCAAGCTCCAGCACCAACCTGCCAGTTCGCGGGCCACCGCGACGGCGGCGACGTTGGTGTTCTTCTTCCGGGACAGGAAGGATTCCCACCGCTGGTGGAGCCGCCGGTTGCCGAGGTCGGCCCGCTGCCGCACGGGCAGGGAGACCAGTTCCATCCGGCGGCGCAGGGTCACGCCCGGGCCGCGGTAGGGCTTGTAGTGGTGCCATGACGCCTCGACCAACAGGCGGCGGGCGTGGCTGTTGCCGGTCTTGGTGATTGGCCCCTGGAAGCGGTTGGGGCCCGAGGAGTGTTCGCTGGGCACCAGGCCGAGGTAGGCGCCGATGGTCGCGCCGGTGAACCGGTGCCAGTCGCCGACCTCGACGGCCAGGCCGAACGCGGAGAGCGTGTCGATGCCGCGCAGGCAGGCCAGGCGGCGCACGACCGGACACCATTCGGGGCGGGCGGCTGCGTCGGTGATGCGCTGGTCGAAGCGGTCGCGCATGGTCTCCAGGGCCAGGACCTCCTCGTATCCGTTGTCGAAGGCGAACTGGGTGTCCGCGTCGTCGAATCGCTGCTTGCGCAACCACTCGTGGTGGATGTAGGTCCAGCCCGAGCCGCCGCGCCAGACCCGGCCCTGCCTCAGTAACAGCTTGGAGATCCGATTGCGGGCCCGGGCCAGGTCCCGGCGCACGTCGTCGCGCCCTCGGACGAGATCCCGGGCGGCCTCCTCGGCCAGGGTCGGGACCCGTACCACCGGCAGCTCGTCCATCCGCAGCAGTTTGGACAGCCGCTTCGCGTCCCGCTTGTCCGTCTTGATCCGGTCGCCCGCGGGCCGCTCCATCTTCGACGGGGCCGCTACCACGCAGCGGATGCCGATCCCGTCCAGCGCCCGGGCCAGGAAGAAGCCGGTCGGCCCGGCCTCGTAAGCCACGGCGGCCGGCTGCGGCAGCGTGGCCACCCACGTCAGCACGTTGTGCGTCTCGGCATCGAGCCGCTCGCTGTAGATCTCGCCCGTCTCGGCGTCCAGGGCCCAAGCCGTCGTGGTGCGGGCGTGGACATCCAGACCGACCGAAGTACGCTCGGAAAACATCCGGTGCCTCCCGGTAATTGCGGCACTACCCGCCACCGTGCTCACCGGTGGGCAACCCGCGTCAACTTCCCAGCGGGGCATCGGCCTTCGGCGCGGCAGCCGACCTCAGCCACAGCTCAGAACGGCCGCTACATACGGTCTACA
>NZ_JBNGGG010000130.1:0-1469 GCF_049974585.1 Streptomyces sp. UG1
GCCTGCTGAGGAAGCTGGACATGTAGGAAAGACCTCTCTCTGCTGGGGGAAGCACGAGACCCGGCGCCATGGGCACGGGCCATGATCAGGGCGTGTGCCGAGTGCAGACAGCGCGTGGTCCGTATGGGGTCTTCGGTACTCGGACGGACCGTCGAACGTGGTGGCGATCCTGCCGCTGTTCGCCACCGGCAACCAGCCGCTGCTCTCCCTACGAGCGGTCTTCCTACTACTGACAGGGACAGGCTATGGAGAGGGCAGAGCAGAAGTTTGCCCGGTTCGTGCGAACTTGGTCCGGTTGACGTTGGCGGCGAGCCCCACCGCCGGATGCCGAGCCCACACCGAACACCACCGCTTCCTCGCCCTCTACGGCATCACACGATCAACCGGACATCCGAGAAAACGCAGGACCCTGGCACGCTGTCAGGGCAGGCCGGCAGGTGCTGGCGGAAGCGTGCGCGGCGGCACGGGATACCGGCCCGGCCCGCAGACCGAGGCGCTGCGGCAGATCGTCGTCCCGAACGGCAGATCGACGACGCCCGCGCCTGGCTCCAGCACCACGGCCACCTCGACCGACTCGGTGAGCACATCATGCACGCCGCCGACGAGAAATGGCGCGACTACCGGGCCGCATGGGCCCCCGCAGCACCGCCGCCTGGGGCGCCGACTGGCGCGCGTGGATCGCCCGGGAACACACCCCCACCCCTGACCGCCCCTGCCCGGCGGCACGCCTACCCGCCGACGCCCGGCATGACCCGCACCGAGGCACATACGGACGCCTGCTCGCCGCCCTCAACGAACCGACCGGAACGGAATAGCCACCCTGGACCGAAACGAAGTCGCCGCCGTCCTGGCCTACATCGGCCGCCTCGACCCCCGCACCATCCGCACCGGCACGGGCGAGGCCCGTGACCAGATCGCCCAGTGGCACGAGTTGCTCCACGACGTGCCCTTCGCCACCGCCCACGGCTGGGACGTCCGCGAGGCGATACGCGCCCACGTCCTCGACTCCCCGTACCCGATCCTCCCCGTGGACATCGCCCGCAAGTGGCGCGCCTACCGACGCGACCGCCTCAAGCCGTACCCGGCCCCGGTGGTGCGGTCCGGGTGTCGGTCGCGTCGGTCTGGATCTCGTAGCCGTTGTCCACGGCCGACCACGGGTCGTCCGAGGGCGGGAAGCGCACGAACACACCGGAGTTGTCATCGCCGGAGGCACTGGCCGTCTTCCGGTCGAGCTGGAGCGGGTACGACGTGAACTCCGACCCGGCGTGCCAGAGCCTCCCGAGGCCCCCGGCCGACGTCGGTGTTCCGTCGTCGCTCAGTTCGAAGGCGCCCGGTCCCGCTTGCCGCCACGCCGACAGCGACGCGGCCGTGTCGGCCCGTCGAAGAGCGGCCGCTAGCCGTTCTCCGGCCGGCAGTCCGCCTCGACGGCGCCGGTGGCCCACTGGATTGCGCCCAACAGGTGCTGGCGG
>NZ_JBNGGG010000131.1:0-1405 GCF_049974585.1 Streptomyces sp. UG1
GTGCTGGTCACCACCCTGCGGATCTCCGCCGAAACAGCGCTGCTGAGCCTGGTCTTCGGCTTCGTCCTGGCCCAGGCGATCACCCGGCTCAAGCCCATCCTGGCGGGCCTGGCGATGCTGGTCGTGGTCGTCCCGCACTTCATCAGCGCCCTGGTGCGCACCTACGGCTGGATCATCATGCTCGGCGACAAGGGCCTGGTGAACGAGACCCTGGCGTGGGCACCGGGTGCGCCGTTCCAGCTGCTCTACAACGAACTCGGTGTCGTCATCGGCACCACCTCGATGATGCTCCCGTACACCGTGCTGCTGCTGTACGGGGTGATGCGCGGGGTGGACCGGCGTCTGCTGGCGGCCGCATCCAGCATGGGCGCGGGCCGGGTGACGATCTTCCGGCGGATCTATCTGCCGCTGGTCGCGCCGGGCCTGGCCAGTGCCGGACTGCTCAGCTTCATCCTGTCGCTGGGCTACTACATCACCCCGGCCCTGATGGGCGGACCCAACCAGACGATGATCGCCACCCTCATCAACCAGCAGGTGACGAAGGAGAACCAGTGGAACGGGGCCGCAGCCCAGGGAGTCATCCTGCTGCTGCTCACCCTGGCCGGACTGCTGCTGGTCAAGGCCGCAGGCTCCCTGGGCGCCAGCCGTAGGAAGAGGAGTGCGTCATGATGGAGCTGCGCAAGACTCTCGCCGGGCGGATTGCCCTGACCGCGGTTGCCACCGTGATCCTGCTGTTCCTGGCGCTGCCGATCGTGGTCATCCTCGTCACCTCCTTCAGCAACAATGCCTTCGCCGCCTTCCCGCCCGAGGCGTGGACGCTGAACTGGTACAAGGCGCTGTTCGCCGACGGCAGCAAGTGGCCCGCCGCCCTGACGCTCAGCGCGTTCGTCGCCTGCCTGAGCACCCTGTTCTCCCTCATCATCGGTGTGACCGCGGCGACCGCCCTGGTCCGCAGTGAACTCCCGCTGCGCTCGGCGGTCTTCGCCCTGGTCCTCGGACCGCTGGTCATTCCGCAGATCGTCACCGCGCTCGGCCTGTTCCTGCTCTTCGAGCCGGCCGCGATGCTGGGCAGCCCGATCGCCATCGCCCTCGGCCACACCGTGCTGGCCTCACCCATCGCGGTGCTGATCCTGATCGCGACCCTGCGCGGCATCGACGAACGCCTCGAAGACGCCGCCGCCAGCATGGGCGCCGGGCGCCTCACCATCGCCCGGCGCATCACCTTCCCCCTGGCCGCCCCCGGGATGATCGCGGCGGCGATCTTCTCCTTCATCACCAGCTTCGACGAGTTCTACATCTCCCAGTTCCTGTCCTCGGTCGACACCGTCACCCTGCCGGTGCGGGTCTACAACTCCCTCACCTTCGAGATCGACCCCAGCGTGACCGCGGTCAGCGCGCTGCTCAC
>NZ_JBNGGG010000132.1:0-1403 GCF_049974585.1 Streptomyces sp. UG1
TACTCCAGTGAGAGATCGTGTCCTGAGCTGGTTCTTCTCGTTGTCCGGTCGTGGAGGGGATTACTGAAGTCGAGGGCTGGGCTGCGGAGTTGGAGTCCGTGTTCGCTCGGGTGGCGGGCCGGTTCGGTCGTGCGGATCTGCGGTGGCGGATGCGGGACTATGTCCGCGGCCTGCTGGCGCCGGTGGGCCGCAAGAACGGCTGGCAACTGGCCGAGTACGCCGGACATCGTGACCCTGCTGGGCTGCAGCATCTGCTCAACGGTGCCCGCTGGGACGCCGATGCCGTCCGAGACGACCTGCGCGAGTACGTCGGGCAACAGCTCGGCCCGGACGGCGTGCTGATCATCGATGACACCGGGTTCATCAAGAAGGGCACCACGTCAGCCGGGGTGTCGAGGCAGTACACCGGCACATCCGGAAAGATCGACAACTGCCAGATCGGTGTCTTCGCGGCCTACGCCACCGGCCATGGCAGAGCCCTCGTCGACCGCGAGCTCTACCTGCCCAAGTCCTGGACCAAGGACCGAGAGCGGTGCCGGGAGGCGAAGATTCCCGACGAGCGCACCTTCGCGACCAAAGGAGAGTTGGCCCGGGGCCTGGTCCGCCGCTGCATCGCCGCAGGCCTGCCCGCCGCATGGGTGACTGCCGATGAAGCCTACGGACAGGACTGGTCCTTCCGCCGCATGCTCGAACAGCTCGACGTCGGCTATGTCGTGGCAGTGCCGAAGTCCCAGCAGATCAAGTCCCTGGCCGGTATCTGGCGCATCGACCGGCTCATCGAGGAAGCACCCGACGACGCCTGGCAGACCCTCTCCTCCGGCGACGGAGCCAAGGGCCCACGCACCTACGACTGGGCCGCGGCCAAACTGCCCGCCAACATCATCTTCGACCCGGATCCAGTCACCCATCACCGCTGGGTGATGGCCCGACGCAGCCTGTCCGACCCCAGCGAACTCGCCTACTACCTCGCCTACGCACCCGTCGGCGTCGAGGTCGCCGAACTGGCCCGCGTTGCCGGCTCACGCTGGGCCATCGAGGAGTGCTTCCAGGCCGCGAAGAACCAGTGCGGCCTGGACGAATACGAGGTCCGACGCTACGTGGGCTGGTATCGCCACATCACCCTGGCCATGCTCGCCCACGCCTTCCTCGCGGTCCTCGCAGCCCAGGCCCAAGACACCCCAAAGGGGGCAGCAGAAACGACACCACCAGCCTCATTCCCCTCACCGTGGCAGAGATCCGGCGCCTACTGGACACTCTCCTGCCCCACCCCAGACCCCACCGGGACCGACGGCTCCACGCACTGAACTGGTCCCACTGGCGCAGACACCATCAAGCCATCGCCCGCCGCTGCCATTACCGAAGAAGAACCAGCTCAGCGCACGATCTCTCACTGGAGTACTAAG
>NZ_JBNGGG010000133.1:0-1398 GCF_049974585.1 Streptomyces sp. UG1
GATGGCGTCCCTTGACGTGGTGTAGCCGATCAAGGTGAGGGGGTGCGCCGGGGGCGTATGCCGATGGGTTTTCGCTCCCTGCCCGCAGGGTGGGCCATCGTGCAACTCTCCGTAGTGAACGGGCAGTTCAACACGGGAGGTGCAGGATGGCCCTGTCTCAGCATGACTTACTCCGGCTGCTTGAGTCACTACGTTCGGCGGACGGGCTCGAACTCGTCCGCCATGTGGCCGAGCGGATGCTCCAGGAGCTGATCGAGGCCGAGGCCACAGTCCGGATCGGCGCGGAGTGGAACGAGCACACCGAGACGCGCACCGCGCTTCGCAACGGCCACCGCGACAAGACGCTCAGCACCCGGGCCGGCGATCTGGACCTCGCGATCCCCAAGCTCCGCTCGGGCAGCTTCTTCCCCGCCCTGCTGGAGCGACGCCGCCGCATCGACCAGGCCCTCTACGCCGTCATCATGGAGGCTTACGTGCACGGCGTGTCCACGCGGTCGGTCGACGACCTGGTCAAGGCCCTCGGCGCGGACACCGGGATATCCAAGAGCGAGGTCTCGCGGATCTGCCAGGACCTGGACGGCCAGCTGACTGCGTTCCGTGCCAGGCCCCTGGACCACGTCCGCTTCCCGTACGTCTATCTGGACGCGACCTACTGCAAGGCCAGGGTCGAGCACCAGATCGTCTCCCGCGCCGTGGTGATCGCCACCGGGATCACCGAGGACGGCGGCCGGGAGGTACTGGGAGTGATGGTCGGCGACAGCGAGACCGAGGTGTTCTGGACCGAGTTCCTGCGTCACCTGCGCGAACGCGGTCTGACCGGGGTCCGGCTCGTCATCGGCGACCACCACTTGGGGCTGGTAAAGGCCATCCGCAAGGTCATGCTCGGGGCCGCCTACCAGCGCTGCAGGGTTCACTTCCTGCGCAACGTGTTCAGTGTGATCAGCAAGGAAGCTGCCGAGATGGCCGCCGCCACGATCCGCACGATTTTCGCCCAGCCCACTGCGGATGCGGTCCGCACCCAGCTCGACACCGTCGCCGACATGCTCGGCACACAGTTCCCCAAGGTCAAAGAGATGCTGCTGGAGGCGAAGGACGACCTGACCGCCTTCGCCGCCTTCCCCGAGCGACATTGGAAGAAGATCCAGTCCACCAACCCGCTGGAGCGGATCAACCGCGAGGTCAAACGCCGCACCGACGTCGTCCAGGTCTTCCCCAACGACGACGCACTCCTGCGGCTGGTCACCGCCGTGCTCTTCGAACTGCACGACGAATGGATCGCCTTCCCCCGCCGCTACCTGCCCGAAGGCAGCATGGACCAGCTTTACCCCGCCCAACGCCCCGAAAGCGCCCCCGCGCTACCCAACACCACCAACACGACCGCCGGATGATCGGCTACAC
>NZ_JBNGGG010000134.1:0-1395 GCF_049974585.1 Streptomyces sp. UG1
TGACAGTTCGCGAGAGCTTCCAGAAGGGCCGAGCGTTGCCGGGTAGGCCGCTGTTGGGTCGTCAGGTCGCTCACACCACGTTCACCCCCCTAGTGCCGCGCCAAATCCAGGTTATGTGAAAATGAAAGCCATAACCATATGAACGGTAGCTCATGTGTGAGTGGGGGCGCGAGTAGGGCCGCCTGACCGAGGGGGCGGTTCCAGAAAGGGGCAGCGAAACTCAGGCCGACGAAGGGGAGGCGTCGGCTGTCCGGCGGGCCGACGGCGTGCTCGGATCAGCGCACGCGCCGTTGCTCCAGTGGTGCGGCGCGCAGGCGTGCGGCGGTGTCGCTCGGCAGGTGGGGGGTGTGTCCTACGAGGCGGGCGGAGTTGGCGACGACGGCGATGCTGCTGGTGTTGTGGAGCAGGGCGGCCAGGACGGGGTTGATGGAGCCGCCGGCGCCGGCGATGAGGCCGGCGAGGTTGACGCCGATGGAGAGTGTGTAGTTCTGGCGTACGACGCGCAGGGTGTGGCGGCTGAGTTCGACGACGGCGGCGACATTGCGCAGGTCGTTTCCGGCCAGGGCGATGTCGGCGGTCTCGAGTGCGACGTGGGAGGAGTGGGCGCCCATGACGATGCCGACGTCGGCGAGGGCCAGTGCGGGGGCGTCGTTGGTGCCGTCGCCGACCATGGCGACGCTGTGGCCGTCGGCCTGGAGGTCGCGGATGAGCTGGAGTTTGGCCTCGGGCAGGGCGTGGGCGTGGACCTCGGTGATGCCGAGGGCGTCGGCGACGGCCTGGGCGGTCTCGGGTGCGTCGCCGGTGAGCAGCACGATGCGGGTGACGCCGAGGTCGGTGAGCTGGCGGACGACGGTGTCGGCTCCGCCGCGTACCGCGTCGGAGAGGCCGAGCATGCCGATGAGCTTGTCGTCGTGGGCGAGGCAGATGACGGTCTCGCCGCCGGCGCGCAAGCGGCTCGTCCACTCCTGGGCGACGTCGGAGAGTTCGAGGCCGTGGCGGCGCAGCAGGGCGGGGCTGCCCACCAGCAGGCGGCTGCCGTCGAGTTCGGCGCGTACGCCCATGCCGAGGACGACCTCGCAGGCTTGATGGATGGGGATGTGCAGGTGCTGTTCCTCGGTGCGCCGGACGATGGCTTCGGCGAGCGGGTGGCGGGCGTGCAGTTCGCCGGAGGCCGCGAGGCTGAGGACCTCGTCGGCCGTGACGGTCTCGTCGAGGGTGACGACGCTGGTGACCAGGGGGCGGCCGAGGGTGAGGGTGCCGGTCTTGTCGAAGACCACGGCGGTGACGCGGCCGATGCCTTCGAGGTGGGTGCCGCCCTTGATGAGGGTGCCGCGGCGGGCGCCGTTGCCGATGGCGGCGCTGATCGCGGTGGGGGTGGCCAGGCCGGCGGCGCAG
>NZ_JBNGGG010000135.1:0-1380 GCF_049974585.1 Streptomyces sp. UG1
ATATTGAGCGCCGTGCTTATGAAATCGCACTCCTATTGAGGTGTACTGGCAATAGCGGACACTACCATTTGTTCTTTTTTTAAGCAGCCATCGGATGATATTTTTCCCTGAAGGCTGCCGGGGAGATATTCCCCAGACGAGAGTGACGACGCTGACGATTGTAGAAAATCTCAATGTATTCCCGTATTACTGAGATGGCTTCATCCCGGTTATTAAAACGATAGTGGCTCAGGCTCTCATTTTTCAGCGTTCCCCAGAAGCTTTCCATCGGAGCGTTGTCGTAACAGTTACCTTTACGCGACATTGATGTTTTCAGACCAGACTGCTCCTGTATGACCCGGTAATCGTATGCGCAGTACTGTGAACCTCGATCAGAGTGGTGGATTAGCCCGGCAGGTGGGCGCTGGCTCCTGAGCGCCAGAAACAGGGCGTTACCTGTCAGCTCTTTTGTCATGCGCTCTCCCATGGCGTAGCCGACAATTTCACACGTATAAACATCTTTGATGCCAGCGAGGTACAACCATCCCTCCTGTGTGGCAACATACGTCAGGTCCGCCACCCAGACCTGATTTGGTGCTGTAGGAGCGAACGTCTGGTTCAGCAGATTTGGCGCAACTGGCAGATTGTGGTTCGGGTTCGTAGTCGCTCTGAACTTGCGTTTCTGCTTACAGCGTAGCCTTAGCTCCTTACGAAGACGTGCCAGTCGGTCACGACCAACGATGATGCCATTCTCTGCCAGCTCCGTCTGGAGCCGCCGGGTTCCATATGTTTCGCGAGTGCGGATATGTGCCACCTTAATCTCCAGTTTTAGCCGCTCATCACTTTGTTTTCTGTCTGAGGGTTCATGCTGTACCCAGTTGTAATAACCGCTCCTGGATACACCAAATACCTGACACATCGCTTCAATGGGAAATTGTTGTCGCCATTGTTCGATTAACGCGTATTTTTCAGCGACTCCTGTGCAAAATACGCTGTTGCTTTTTTTAATATATCTCGCTCAAGGCGAGCTTCATTTAACGCCTTACGCAGTTGCAGAATTTCAGATTCCAGTTCAGCCACCGTGCGGGAACCAGGAGTACCGAGCCCTTTTCTGGCGGCGGTAACCCATTGTCCTAAAGTGCCTTCAGGAAGAGATAATCGGGAAGCGCCTTCACTGATCGAAAGTTGATTTTCAGGAACCGTTCTGACAGCTTCGGCTTTGAACTCTTTAGAGTAACGTTGGTTTTTTCTGCTCATTATTAGCTCCTTCTGATGCCATTCTATTTCAGGAAGGAGTGTCCGTTAAACTCAGGCTACCTCAATCTTCTCTTATTTTGAAATACAGATTCGTCAGATAAGTCAGAAGCCCCAGAAGCAGACTTCCCAGCACACCAATCGCAG
>NZ_JBNGGG010000136.1:0-1254 GCF_049974585.1 Streptomyces sp. UG1
ATCACCAACGAGATCAAGCATCGCATCCGCCGCATGGCGACGGACGAGGTCGACGTCGTGATCACGGAGGTCGGCGGCACGGTCGGCGACATCGAGTCGCTGCCGTTCCTGGAGACCGTCCGCCAGGTCCGGCACGAGGTCGGCCGGGACAACGTCTTTGTGGTCCATATCTCCCTCCTGCCCTATATCGGACCCTCGGGAGAGCTGAAGACGAAGCCGACCCAGCACTCGGTTGCGGCGCTGCGGAACATCGGTATCCAGCCAGACGCGATCGTGCTGCGCTGCGACCGCGAGGTGCCCACCGCGATCAAGCGCAAGATCTCCCTGATGTGCGACGTCGACGAGGCGGCCGTGGTCGCCTGCCCCGACGCCCGCTCGATCTACGACATCCCGAAGACCGTGCACGGCGAGGGCCTGGACGCCTACGTCGTCCGCAAGCTGGACCTGCCGTTCCGCGACGTGGACTGGACGACCTGGGACGACCTGCTGGACCGCGTCCACAACCCCGACCACGAGATCACGCTCGCGCTGGTCGGCAAGTACATCGACCTGCCCGACGCCTACCTCTCGGTCACCGAGGCGCTGCGCGCGGGCGGCTTCGCCAACAAGGCCCGTGTGAAGATCAAGTGGGTCACCTCCGACGACTGCAAGACCCCGGCCGGCGCCAAGCAGCAGCTCGCCGACGTGGACGGCATCTGCATCCCGGGCGGCTTCGGCGACCGCGGTGTGCTCGGCAAGGTCGGCGCGATCAAGTACGCCCGCGAGAACAGGGTCCCGCTGCTGGGCCTGTGCCTGGGTCTGCAGTGCATCGTGATCGAGGCGGCGCGCAACCTCGCCGACATCGGCGACGCGAACTCCACCGAGTTCGACCCGGCCACCTCCCACCCGGTCATCTCCACCATGGCCGAGCAGCTCGACATCGTCGCCGGCGAGGGCGACATGGGCGGCACCATGCGGCTGGGCATGTACCCGGCCAAGCTGGCCGAGGGCTCGATCGTGCGCGAGGTGTACGACGGCAAGGAGTACGTCGAGGAGCGGCACCGTCACCGGTACGAGGTCAACAACGCCTACCGGGCGGAGCTGGAGAAGAAGGCGGGCATCCTGTTCTCCGGCACGTCGCCCGACGGCAAGCTCGTGGAGTACGTGGAGTACCCGCGCGAGGTCCACCCTTACCTGGTGGCCACGCAGGCCCACCCCGAGCTGCGCTCGCGCCCGACCCGCCCGCACCCGCTGTTCGCCGGCCTCGTGAAGGCC
>NZ_JBNGGG010000137.1:0-1244 GCF_049974585.1 Streptomyces sp. UG1
TGATGAGGGTGCCGCGGCGGGCGCCGTTGCCGATGGCGGCGCTGATCGCGGTGGGGGTGGCCAGGCCGGCGGCGCAGGGGCAGGCGATCAGCAGCATGGTCATCGCCCGCCGGGCGTCCCGGGTCAGCACGTACGTGATGCCGGCGAGGGCGAAGGAGACGGGGACGAAGCGGCGGGTGAAGGCGGTGGCGACGGTATGGATCGGGGCCCGGTCGGCCTGTGCCTCCTCGACCCGGGTGATGATCCGCCCGACGACGGTGTCCTGTCCGACGGAGGTGGCCCGTACGGTGAGCGAGCCGTTGGAGATGAGGGTGCCGGCGTAGACCTCGTTGCCGGGCTGGACGTACACCGGGAGCGCCTCGCCGGTGATCGCGGCCTGGTCGACCAGTGCTTCGCCGGTCTCGGCGGTGCCGTCGACGGGGATGCGGTGGTGCTCGTAGACCGCGACCACGTCCCCGGCTCGGACCTCGGCGAGGTCGACCTCGACCTCCACGCCGTCGCGGACCAGCCAGACGCGCTCCTCACCGATGGAGAGGAGTTCCTCGATGGCGCGACGGGTCCGGCGCAGGGTGATGGCCTGCAGGAACTCGCCGATGTTGAGCAGCCACAGCACCATCAGCGCGACGATGTTCTCGCGCAGCACGAGCGAGATCACGGTTGCCGTCGTCACCAGCAGGTCGGTGCCGGCGTGGCGTCTGCCGCCGAGGGTGCGTGCGGCGCCGCGGAAGAACGGCAGCCCGGTGAAGACGGTGACCGCGCCGAGGAAACCGGCCGAGCCCGCCGGGGTCCACGGGGGCCGGCCGAGCAGCCGTCGCACTCCCACCAGGGCGAGCACCGCACCGCCGACCACCAGCCGCGCGACCTCCCCCGTGGACGAGTCCGGCACGGACCGACTCGCCCTGGCGGGCACCCCCGGCGGTGGCGCCTCGTCCAGGGCGGCGACCAGCCGGTCCACGTCGACCAGATCGGGCCGCACCCAGACGATCACCGCACCGGTGCGCGGGAAGATACGCAGCGCGCGGAATCCCGGCAGATCGGTGAACCGTTCGTCGACGAGCCCGGCGCATCCGGGCCGCGCCCGCAGCCAGGGAACCGTCAGCCGTACGCGACCCGCGGCTGCGGACCGCACGATCACGCCAGAGCCAGAGCCAGAGCCAGAGCCAGAGCCAGAGCCGGAACCGGGCACGGGAACGTCGCCGGGTGCGGACGGGCCGGACATGGCGATTCGCCTCTCAGTGCTCGTG
>NZ_JBNGGG010000138.1:0-1220 GCF_049974585.1 Streptomyces sp. UG1
CCGGTGGGACCTGCGGCCCCGCCCATGGTCACGCTCCGGGGTGCAGCCCGAGCCAGCCCGGCGTGGGGTCGCCCTTGACCTCGCCGAAGTACAGGGCGAACGTCTGCTTCCAGCGCTCCACTTCGGCACGGTCGGCCATGAAGCGGGGAAAGCCGTCGAGGTGGGCGTTCGGGTACTTCCAGATCGGCTTCAGCCCGCTCGCGGGAGTGACGTCGGTCCGTACCGACCAGCCGAAGAAGGCTGCTTGCTGCCGTTCGGCGGACAGCACCCAGTTGATGTAGAGCTTGGCCGCGGTCGGGTTCTTGGCCTGTCTCAGGACCGCGAGGCGCTGCCCCCACGCCATGAACGGATGCCCGTCGGCCACCGCCCACCGCACGGGCTCCGACGCCGGCGCCGTCAGCCGCCCCGACCCGCCGACACCGATCGCCGCCTGGCCGTCGCTCACCGCGTCCTCCGGGAAATTGGTGCCCCGCCCGAACCGCACGTCCTGTGCGGCCAGCCGGGCCACCCAGTCCCAGCCGTACCGCTCGGCGTACAGCTTGTAGAGAAACAGGACCGCGTCGTCGTCATGCGGGTACGACGAGGCGATCTTCCCCTTCCACTTCGGGTCGACCAGGTCGAGCGGAGTGCGCGGCGCGTCCGAACCGACCGCCGCCGGGCCGTACATGAAGCTGAAGCCGATCACCGCGCCCGCCACCCAGGCGCCCTGCGGGTCCCGGAATCGGTGGTGCAGCTTGGAGAACCCGGCGGGCTTGTAGGGCAGCAGATGGCCTTGCTCCTTCCAGCGCGCGAAGTCGTGCAGAGTCTGCAGCTGGACGAGGTCGGGGACGAGGCTGCCGGTCGCGAGCTGGTTGTCGACACGCGTGCCGTGGTACTTGCTGTAGTCCACGATCAGCGTCATGTCGATGCCCGGGAAACGCCGCATGAAGCCCGCCTTGACGCCGTCCAGCTGGTTCGGCGTGTCACCGCCTGCGTACAGCACGAGCTTGCCGCCCTCGGCGAGGGCGGCCTGGTGCAGCTCGTCGAGGGTCCTGGTCTCCTCGGGGCCGGAGGCGTGCCGGTACGCGGAAGGAGAGGCTGTGGCCGGAGCCGCGGCGGCGCCGAGACCGAGGGCGGCACCCGCGCCCGTGGCGAGGACACTGCGCCTGCTGAGGAAGCTGGACATGTAGGAAAGACCTCTCTCTGCTGGGGGAAGCACGAGACCCGGCGCCATGGGCACG
>NZ_JBNGGG010000139.1:0-1200 GCF_049974585.1 Streptomyces sp. UG1
CTGGGGCTGCTGGAGCCGGCGAAGGCTGCTGCGATCGTCGCCGCGTGCCGGGAGATCCGGGCCGGGAAGCTGCACGAGGAGTTCGTGGTCGACGTCATCCAGGGCGGCGCCGGCACGTCGACGAACATGAATGCCAACGAGGTGGTGGCGAACCGGGCGTTGGAGCTGCTGGGCCATGCCAAGGGGCAGTACGAGTACCTGCATCCGAACGAGGACGTCAACCTGGGGCAGTCGACGAATGACGTCTATCCGACCGCGGTGAAGGTCGCGACGGTGTTCGCGGTGCGCGGGCTGCTCAAGGCGATGGCTGTCCTGCAGGACGCGTTCGCGCGTAAGGCCGTCGAGTTCCGCGATGTGCTCAAGATGGGCCGTACACAGTTGCAGGACGCGGTGCCGATGACGCTCGGGCAGGAGTTCTCGGCGTATGCGGTCATGATGGATGAGGACCGGTCCCGTCTTGCCGAGGCGGTGGAGTTGATCCATGAGATCAACCTGGGTGCCACGGCGATCGGCACGGGACTGAATGCTCCGGCCGGTTATGCGGAGTCGGCTCGCCGGCATCTCGCCGGGATCACCGGGCTGCCGCTGGTCACCGCGGCCAATCTGGTGGAGGCCACCCAGGACTGTGGTGCGTTCGTGCAGATGTCGGGTGTGCTCAAGCGGATCGCGGTGAAGCTGTCCAAGAGCTGCAACGATCTGCGGCTGCTGTCGTCGGGGCCGCGTGCGGGGCTGGGGGAGATCAATCTGCCGCCGGTGCAGGCCGGTTCGTCGATCATGCCGGGCAAGGTGAACCCGGTGATTCCGGAGGTGGTCAATCAGGTCGCCTTCGAGGTGATCGGCAACGATGTGGCCATCACCATGGCCGCCGAGGCCGGACAGCTCCAGCTCAACGCCTTCGAGCCGGTCATCCTGCACTCCCTGTCGCAGAGCGTCACGCACCTGCGGAACGCCTGTGTGACGCTGGCCGGGCGGTGCGTGGACGGCATCACCGCCAACACCGAGGCGCTGCGCCGGAGTGTGGAGAACTCCATCGGCCTGGTGACCGCCCTGAACCCGCACATCGGGTACACGGCCGCGACCGACATCGCCAAGGAGGCCCTGGCCTCCGGCCGGGGCGTGGCCGAACTCGTCCTGGAAAAGGGCCTGCTGCCCGCCGAGACCCTCGCCGACCTGCTGCGCCCGGAGGTCGTCGCGGGCAGC
>NZ_JBNGGG010000140.1:0-1193 GCF_049974585.1 Streptomyces sp. UG1
GCGGGACTGCGGTAGCCGAGGCTGCTGTGCAGCCGGTGCAAGTTGTACCAGCCCTCGATCCACTCGAAGACCGCGGCGCGGGCGACGGACCTGCTCGGCCAGGAATGGTCGCCGAACAGTTCGTTCTTCAGGGTGGCGAAGAACGACTCGGCCAGCGCGTTGTCCCAGCACTGGCCGGTGCGGCCGACCGACAGCCGAATATCCAACTCGGCTGCGAGCAGGGCGAATTCACGGCTGGTGTACTGGCAGCCGCGGTCGGAATGGAAGATCACCGACCCGGCGGGGCGGCGTCGGCGGCAGGCGGCTCGCAGCGCCTCGGCGACCAGCTCGGTGCGCAGGTGGTCGGCGGTGGCCCAGCCGACCACTCGCCGGGAGGCGATGTCGATGACAGTGGCCAGGTAGAGCCAGCCCTCGTCGGTAGGGATGTAGGTGATGTCGCCGCACCAGCGGGCGTCGGTCGCGGTCGGGTCGGGCCGGAAGTCGCGCAGGATCAGGTCCGGGCGGGTGGCCGCGTGCGGGTCGGGCATGGTGGTGCGGTGTCGGCGTCCGCGGTGCCGGCCGACGAGCCCGGCGGCCCGCATCAGCCGGGCGATGCGTCTGCGGCCGCAGGCCGTGCCCTCGCGCTTGAGGACGGCGTGGATGCGCGGGGCCCCGTAGGTGCCCCGGGAATGGACGTGGACGGCGGTGATCTGCTCGGTCAGTTCCGCGTCCTTAACGGCCCCGGGGGCCGACGGCGCCGGTCCGGCGGGCGTAGAAGGCGGCACGGGAGACCTTCAGCAGCTCACATGCGCGTTTGACGCTGTGGCCCGCCTGCTTCTCCGCCTCGATGAACGGGTGCACGTTCACCGGGTCTCCTTCGCGAAGAAAGCCGTGGCCCGCTTGAGGATCTCCACGTCCTCCCGCAGGCGGCGGTTCTCCCGCCGCAGCTGGGCCAGTTCCTCGCGTTCGCTGCTGGTCAGGCCGTCGCGCTCGCCGGCATCGACCTCGGCCTGCTTGACCCAGTCGCGTACCGCGGTCTCGGTCAGGTCGAAGTCCTTGGCGATCTGGCCGACCGAGCGGTCACCGCGTCGGCACAGCTCGACGATCTCGGCCTTGAACTCCGGCGTGAACGAGCGGCGAGGACGCGGCTTCTTCTTCCCCATACTCTCCATGATGGACATCATCCTTCTGGGGCCGAAGCCCCTGATCTTCGA
>NZ_JBNGGG010000141.1:0-1152 GCF_049974585.1 Streptomyces sp. UG1
GGTCTGCAGATCATGTCGAACGAGCAGTTCAACCAGGCGTTCACGATGCACGGCACGATCATGCTGCTGATGTTCGCGACGCCGCTGTTCGCCGGCTTCGCGAACTGGATCATGCCGCTGCAGATCGGCGCGCCGGACGTGGCCTTCCCCCGGCTGAACATGTTCGCCTACTGGCTGTACCTGTTCGGCTCGCTCATCGCGGTCGGCGGCTTCCTCACCCCCGACGGCGCGGCCGACTTCGGCTGGTTCGCCTACTCCCCGCTGTCCGACGCGGTCCGCTCCCCGGGCATCGGCGCCGACCTGTGGATCATGGGCCTGGCCTTCTCCGGCTTCGGCACCATCCTCGGCTCGGTCAACTTCATCACCACCATCATCTGCATGCGCGCCCCCGGCATGACCATGTTCCGCATGCCGATCTTCGTGTGGAACGTGCTGCTGACCGCGGTGCTGGTGCTGCTGGCCTTCCCGGTCCTGGCCGCCGCCCTGTTCGCCCTGGAGGCGGACCGCAAGTTCGGCGCCCACATCTTCGACTCCGCCAACGGCGGGGCCCTGCTGTGGCAACACCTCTTCTGGTTCTTCGGCCATCCCGAGGTGTACATCATCGCGCTGCCGTTCTTCGGCATCATCAGCGAGGTCATCCCGGTCTTCTCCCGCAAGCCGATGTTCGGCTACATGGGCCTGATCGCGGCGACCATCGCCATCGCGGGGTTGTCGGTGACGGTGTGGGCGCACCACATGTACGTCACCGGCGGTGTGCTGCTGCCGTTCTTCTCCTTCATGACGTTCCTGATCGCGGTGCCGACGGGCGTGAAGTTCTTCAACTGGATCGGCACGATGTGGAAGGGCTCGCTGTCCTTCGAGACGCCGATGCTGTGGGCGACCGGCTTCCTGATCACCTTCACCTTCGGTGGTCTGACCGGTGTCATCCTGGCCTCGCCGCCGATGGACTTCCACGTGTCCGACTCCTACTTCGTGGTGGCGCACTTCCACTACGTGGTGTTCGGCACGGTCGTGTTCGCGATGTTCTCCGGCTTCCACTTCTGGTGGCCGAAGATGACCGGCAAGATGCTCGACGAGCGCCTCGGCAAGATCACGTTCTGGACGCTGTTCATCGGCTTCCACGGCACCTTCCTGGTCCAGCACTGGCTGGGC
>NZ_JBNGGG010000142.1:0-1150 GCF_049974585.1 Streptomyces sp. UG1
TACTGACCTTGTTGCCGTGATGTCGTCAAGGTGAGGCCGGTTTCCGCGAGGCATCCGTCGATGAGGTTGCTGCGGTACTGGATCTGGCGGAGACCGTGCCGAAGCGCGCTCATGAGGTGGTCAGGGTCGGTGAAAGCGGTGTTGGCCTGACTGCTGCGTCGCAGCAGTGACCAGATGCCCTCGACGGGGTTGAGATCGGGTGCATAGGACGGCAAGAAGTGGCAGGTGATCCAGTCGTGGGTGTCGATGAACTCCCGCAGCCGACGGTCTCTGTGCACGTTCAGGTTGTCCCACACGAGCACGATCGGTGCGCCGAGTTGCTGGTGGGCGGCGATGAGCAGGTCGCGGTAGTCGGTCCAGGTGAAACTGCGTCTGCCGCCCCGCTTGTGGTCGACGTGCCGTTTGGGCCGGAAGATCAGGCGTGAGCGTTCGCCCTGCTTGTAGCAGGCCAGAGCGGCGATGGAGAAGCGGCGCTGGGAGCGTCCGCGGACCCGTATGACGGGTGTGTGTCCGCGCCGGGACCAGGTGCGGGTTGTTGGCGGCGTCACCGAGAAGCCGGCTTCGTCTTCGAAGCAGAGCCAGGCCCCGAGCGCCGCCATGGCGTTTCCACCTGGGGCCATGTCTCCTTCACCCAGCCGGTGACGGCTTCCTCGTCGCGCTCGATCGCGCGGCGGGCGGGGACCTGGTGGCTGAAGCCGTGCCGGTGGAGCATCTGCGCGATGGCCGACAGCGTCATGGTCTTGTGGAACCGGCGTCCGATCAGCGTCTTGATCCGAGCCAGCGTCCAGGTCTGATCCGGCCAGCCATGCGCGACCGGTCCCTTGGCCAGTTCTTGCTCGAGCACCTCGAACAGTGCCTCACTCAGCTTGGGCCTGGACGCCTGCCCCTTCGACTCCAGGGCCGGTGTTCCGCCGTGCTCCCATGCCTGGTGCCACCGTTGTACCGACCGCACGCTGACACGTAACTGCTTGGCGATGGCGGCATTGTCGTGTCCCAGGGCGAATAACTCGGCCGCCTGCATCCGGATGTGCTCGCGAAACGCCCGTCGTTCCGCGGTCAGCCCGCCCCCTTGCGGATACCTCATGTCACCGGCCTACTGCGACAAGCACAACTCGTCGACCCTCACGACATCACGCCAGCAAGGTCAGTA
>NZ_JBNGGG010000143.1:0-1146 GCF_049974585.1 Streptomyces sp. UG1
CGTACCAGCACGTCCTCGACAGCGTGAGCGTCGAGTTGCCCACCACGGACATCACCGAGACGGAACTGCCGGAGGCACTGAAGTCAGCGGCCCGGCACGCCTTCGACCTGGCGGCTGAAATCCCCCTTCGCGCCGAGCTCTTCGAACTCTCGGCGCAGGAGTACGTACTGCTCCTGGTGGTGCATCACATCGCGGGTGACGGGTGGTCGTTGGGCCCGCTCGCCGCCGATCTTACGCGTGCCTATACGGCGCGGGTTGAGGGGCGGGTGCCGGAGTGGTCTGCGTTGCCGGTGCAGTACGCGGACTACACGTTGTGGCAGAACGAGCTCCTGGGTGATCAGAGCGACCCGAAGAGTCTGTTCGCGACGCAGATCGGCTACTGGACGGAGGCGTTGGCGGGTCTGCCGGATCAGCTGGCGCTGCCTGCGGACCGTCCGCGGCCGGCGGTGATGACCTACCGGGGTGACTACGTCACGGTTGACATCGATGCGGATCTGCACCGTCGGTTGTCGGATGTCGCGCGGGCCTCGGGTGCGAGTTTGTTCATGGTGCTGCAAGCCGGACTCGCTGCCCTGCTGACGCGGTTGGGGGCGGGTGAGGATGTTCCGGTGGGCAGTCCGGTGGCCGGCCGCACCGATCAGGCGCTGGATGAGTTGATCGGGTTCTTCGTCAACACGCTGGTGCTGCGCACGGACACGTCCGGTGATCCGACGTTCGCTGAGTTGATCACTCGGGTGCGGGAGCGGAGTCTGGCCGCCTACGCGCACCAGGACGTCCCCTTCGAGTACCTGGTCGAGTTGCTCAACCCAACCCGCACCCTGTCGCACCATCCGCTGTTCCAGGTCATGCTGGCCCTCCAGAACGCGCCTGAGGCGAGTTTCCGGCTTCCCGGTCTGACGATCGACGTCGCTCCCGGGCGGACGGGTACGGCGAAGTTCGACCTGTTCTTCAGCCTCGCCGAGCAGCGCGGCGCCCATGGTGAGCCGCAGGGCATCAGCGGTGCGATCGAGTACTCCAGCGACATCTACGACGCGCCGACCGTGCAGGCCCTGTTCGACCGTTGGCTGCACTTCCTCGACATCGCCACCACCCACCCCGACCAGCCCCTCAACCACATCGACATCCTCACCCCCGACGAACACCGGC
>NZ_JBNGGG010000144.1:0-1145 GCF_049974585.1 Streptomyces sp. UG1
GACGCGGTGTTGGGCCGGTATCCGCTGCGGGACCTGGTCACCGCCACCGACCCGCTGCCCCTGCTGGTGGAACGCGAACGCGCCCTGTACGGCTCCTGGTACGAGTTCTTCCCCCGCTCCGAGGGCACCCCCGAACACCCCCACGGCACCTTCACCACCGCCGCCCGCCGCCTGCCCGCCATCGCCGCCATGGGCTTCGACGTCGTCTACCTGCCCCCGATCCACCCGATCGGCACCACCTTCCGCAAGGGCACCAACAACACCCTCTCCGCCGGCCCGCAGGATGTCGGAGTGCCCTGGGCGATCGGCTCCCCCGAAGGCGGCCACGACACCATCCACCCCGACCTCGGCACGATCGAGGACTTCGACCGGTTCGTGGCACGGGCGGGCGAGCTGGGCCTGGAGGTGGCCCTCGACTTCGCCCTGCAGTGCTCGCCGGATCACCCCTGGGTGGACAAGCACCCCGAGTGGTTCCACCACCGCCCCGACGGCACCATCGCGTACGCGGAGAACCCGCCGAAGAAGTACCAGGACATCTACCCCATCGCCTTCGACGCGGACCTGGACGGCCTGACCGCCGAGACCCTGCGCGTGCTGCGGCACTGGATGGACCACGGGGTGCGGATCTTCCGCGTCGACAACCCGCACACCAAACCGGTGCTGTTCTGGCAGCGGGTGATCGCCGACATCAACCGCACCGACCCCGACGTGATCTTCCTGGCCGAGGCCTTCACCCGCCCGGCGATGATGCACACCCTGGCCCAGATCGGCTTCCAGCAGTCGTACACGTACTTCACCTGGCGCAACACCAAGCAGGAGCTGACCGACTACCTCACCGAACTCTCCGGCGAAGCGGCGGCCTACATGCGGCCGAACTTCTTCGCCAACACCCCCGACATCCTGCACGAGTTTCTGCAGACCGGCGGCCGGCCCGCCTTCGAGGTCCGCGCCGTCCTCGCCGCCACCCTCTCCCCCACCTGGGGCATCTACAGCGGCTACGAACTGTGCGAGAACACCCCCCTGCGCCCCGGCAGCGAGGAATACCTCGACTCCGAGAAGTACCAGCTCCGCCCCCGCGACTGGGACACCGCCGAACGCGAGGGCCGCACCATCACCCCCCTGCTCACCCGCCTCAACGCCATCCG
>NZ_JBNGGG010000145.1:0-1144 GCF_049974585.1 Streptomyces sp. UG1
GCTTCAGGTCGCGGGTGCCGTAGATGGTCGCGCCGGTGCCGTAGACGACGTGCCGGGAGTCGAACGGGTCGAGACCGAGAGCCTGGATCCACCAGCCGAACTTGGGCTCGTCGGCGCCCCACTTCAGATACGGCGTCTCGGACACGTCGAGGACGGCCTTGTCCTTCAGGGACGTCCAGGTGCGGCCGCCGTTCGTGGAACGGAAGACGGTGTCGATCTCGGCCCAGCGGTTGTTGGTGGACACCACGAGCGTCCCGGGCCGGCGGGCGTCGACGGCGACACCGCCGTAGCCGAAGGTGTCGGGGGACCCGTCCGTCGCGGTTCCGCCCGGCCTCGCCGGCGTGACGTCGCTCCACTTGCCGTTGACGGTACGCAGTTTGTGCACACTGCCGTCCGACTGCCCGTTGGGACCGGGCGCGTCGGCGTACGTCACATACAGCTCACGGGTGTGGCAGTCGTACGCGGCCCGGATCGGCACCCTGGCAGCGGCGCCGGTGGGCTGCCCGGGGACGGGCTCCCAGGTCCTTCCGTCGGACGTGCGGTACAGGTTGGGGCCATCGGCGGTGCCGTCGGAGTCGCCCCAGCCCGCGTAGACGGTACGGCCGGCGGCGACGAGGAGGGTGACGCCCTGGCCGGTGGCGCTGGGCGTCGCCGGGAAGTCCACCGCCCGCCAAGTGGCGCCCCGGTCGGTCGACTTGAGCAGCCCGTCGTGCCGGGTGCCGAGCCACAGGATGTCGCAGTCCCGCGGGTCGACGAGCAGCCGCTCCCCCGCACCCCGCCCGTCCTCGTTGGCGCCCAGCTTCACGGTGAGGTCGGTGCGCTTCCAGGTGGCCCCGCGGTCCTCGGAGCGCAGTACGGCGCCGTTGCCGGCCCACGACTGGGTATAGGTGCCGAGGGCGAGGTACAGCCGGTTCGGGTGCGCCGGGTCGACGGCCATGGCCTCGACGCCGAGCAGGTTCCAGTCGTCCCAGCCGAGATGGTCGGTCAGCGGGATCCACCGGCCGGTGCGGTCGTCCCAGCGGTAGGCACCGCCGATGTCGGTGCGGGCGTAGGCGAGCCCGCGGACGGAGGGGTGGAACAGAATGCCGGTGACGAAACCGGTACCGCCCATGACGGCGGTGCGCCAGCGGTAGGCCGGGGTGGC
>NZ_JBNGGG010000146.1:0-1126 GCF_049974585.1 Streptomyces sp. UG1
GGAACTGACGGAGAACAACGGAAGGTGAACAAATAACAACAAACTGCGCTGAATATGGCGCGATGTATCAAAAGCCAGAGCCTGACACTGCTTGAAAAACTGGATGCTCTGGATGCCGACGAACAGGCGGCCATGTGCAAACGACTGCACGAACTCGCAGAAGAACTCCAGAACAGCATACAGACACGCTTTGAAGTAGAAAATAGCACAGAGAGATAACGCTCAGGACAGGATGTCGAACGGCACAACAGAGCGTAAGGAGAAAATGTCACATAAGGCGCTCTTCCGCTTCCTCGCTCACTGACTCGCTACGCTCGGTCGTTCGACTGCGGCGAGCGGTATCAGCTCACTCAAAGGCGGTAATGCGGTTATCCACAGAATCAGGGGATAACGCCGGAAAGAACATGTGAGCAAAAAGCCGAAGGCAGGGACAAAGGCCGCGCAGGTGGCGTTTTTCCATAGGCTCCGCCCCCCTGACGAGCATCACAAAAATCGACGCTCAAGTCAGAGGTGGCGAAACCCGACAGGACTATAAAGATACCAGGCGTTTCCCCCTGGAAGCTCCCTCGTGCGCTCTCCTGTTCCGACCCTGCCGCTTACCGGATACCTGTCCGCCTTTCTCCCTTCGGGAAGCGTGGCGCTTTCTCATAGCTCACGCTGTTGGTATCTCAGTTCGGTGTAGGTCGTTCGCTCCAAGCTGGGCTGTGTGCACGAACCCCCCGTTCAGCCCGACCGCTGCGCCTTATCCGGTAACTATCGTCTTGAGTCCAACCCGGTAAGACACGAATTATCGCCACTGGCAGCAGCCACTGATAACCGAATTAGAGGAGTAAGACTTGAAGTCATGCGCCTGTTAAGGCTAAACTGAAAGAACAAGTTTTGGTGACTGCGCTCCTCCAAGCCAGTTACCTCGGCTCAAAGAGTTGGTATCTCTGAGAACCTTCGAAAAACCGCCTTGCAGGGCGGTTTTTTCGTTTACAGGCAGTAGATTACGCGCAGAAAAAAAGGATCTCAAGAAGAACCTTTAATTTTTTTTCACACTTGGTATCCTACTTTAACCCATAAAATAAACACTTACACCGACACACCCTTAAACAAAAGAAAAAAAACAATAAAAAACACCGCA
>NZ_JBNGGG010000147.1:0-1104 GCF_049974585.1 Streptomyces sp. UG1
CTAGGGCGCGTTTTGAGTCGTGATCATTCGGTGGTCCGGGTGATGTCTTTGATCCAGATCATCGAGGCGCGTAGGTGGAGGCCGGCGAGGTAGCTGTCTGGGGTCTTGTCGTACCGGGTGGCGATGCCTCGCCAGGCCTTGAGCTTGTTGATCAGGCGCTCGACGGTGTTCCTCTCCTTGTAGAGGCCGGTGTCGTAGCTGACGGGCCGACCGCCCTCAGAGCCCTTCTTCTTCCGGTTGGCGGCCTGGTCCTTCTTCTCCGGGATCACTGCCTTGATGCCGCGTTGGCGCAGGTGGGCCCGGTTGCCGCGGGAGGAGTAGGCCTTGTCGGCGGCGACCGCGTCCGGCCGGGTACGGGGGCGACCGACAGGGCCGCGGACCCGTAACTTCCCCAGCACGGGCAGAAACTGCGGGCTGTCCGCAGCCTGGCCCGCGGTCAGCACGAACGCCAGCGGACGGCACTTGCGGTCGGCGGCGAGGTGGACCTTGCTGGTCTGACCACCCCTGGAACGTCCCAGGAGAGCGGCCTTCAGCCGGAGTTTTCGCCGCCGCCGGATGCGTCGTCGTTCCTCCCGCCCGGGATCCGCTTCGACGTCCTGTCCGTCTTGTTCTTCGATGCTGCCCCTTTTGACCTGGCCTTCTCCGCCTCGATGGCAGCCTTCTCCAGCGCGGTGAGGACGTCCTCGCCCAGGTGCATCCCGGCCGCGTCGTGGTGAGCGCGCGCGGTGGTGGAGTCGATGCTGACCAGGGACAGATCGATCTCACCCCACTTCGCGGCCTCCGCGATCAAGCCCTCCAGCAGAGCCTCGAAGACGCCGGCGTCACGCCACTGCCGGAAACGGTTGTGGACAGTCGACCAGGCACCGAACTCCTGCGGCATCTCCCGCCACTGTCCGCCGGTCTTGAACCGCCAGATCACCCCCTCGAACTGCTGCCGCAGCCGCTCGGGGTACGGGCCGTACTCGCCGATCGGCAGGTACGGCTCGATGAACTCCCATTCCACGTCCGTCAGTTGCACGCGCGTCACGCAAGAAGGCCTACCGGTCCAGAACCCGCCACGACAGCGAATCCCGCAGATTGATCACGACTCGATACACGCCCTAG
>NZ_JBNGGG010000148.1:0-1090 GCF_049974585.1 Streptomyces sp. UG1
AGATATCGATTCTCTGTCTGCCGGAAAGATAAATCGCGTTCCGCCGACCACCACTCCTGCCCGCAATTCACCCGCCACCAGCAGCGATAAAACGGCGAAAATCAAGAGCGCCAATCTGTTCCACGTATTAGTCATAATGAAGTACAAATGTCGCGCTGGCATTCACTTTACCCGACTGCACATCGCTATTGAGGTAATGACTCCAACTTACTGATAGTGTTTTATGTTCAGATAATGCCCGATGACTTTGTCATGCAGCTCCACCGATTTTGAGAACGACAGCGACTTCCGTCCCAGCCGTGCCAGGTGCTGCCTCAGATTCAGGTTATGCCGCTCAATTCGCTGCGTATATCGCTTGCTGATTACGTGCAGCTTTCCCTTCAGGCGGGATTCATACAGCGGCCAGCCATCCGTCATCCATATCACCACGTCAAAGGGTGACAGCAGGCTCATAAGACGCCCCAGCGTCGCCATAGTGCGTTCACCGAATACGTGCGCAACAACCGTCTTCCGGAGACTGTCATACGCGTAAAACAGCCAGCGCTGGCGCGATTGAGCCCCGACGTATCCCCACTGTTCGTCCATTTCCGCGCAGACGATGACGTCACTGCCCGGCTGTATGCGCGAGGTTACCGACTGCGGCCTGAGTTTTTTAAGTGACGTAAAACCGTGTTGAGGCCAACGCCCATAATGCGTGCACTGGCGCGACATCCGACGCCATTCATGGCCATATCAATGATTTTCTGGTGCGTACCGGGCTGAGAGGCGGTGTAAGTGAACTGTAGTTGCCATGTTTTACGGCAATGAGAGCAGAGATAGCGCTGATGTCCGGCAGTGCTTTTGCCGTTACGCACCACCCCGTCAGTAGCTGAACAGGAGGGACAGCTGATAGAAACAGAAGCCACTGGAGCACCTCAAAAACACCATCATACACTAAATCAGTAAGTTGGCAGCATTACCTGTCGCCTTTCTGACGGGTATTGCGGGCGCTCTTCAGACTCCTACCCTAAGTATATTCCTCGCAGATGAACTGAAAGCCCGTCCTATAATGGTAGGTTTTTTCTTCACCGGTAGCGCTATTATGGGAATT
>NZ_JBNGGG010000149.1:0-1075 GCF_049974585.1 Streptomyces sp. UG1
CTAGGTGTTCTGTCCCGGGAGGTTGTGGACGGTGACAGGGCTCACGGCTGATCGATCTTGAAATGGGTGAGGGCCTTCTGGCCTGGTGTGGATTGCGACATCTGCACCAGCAACAGAAAGGCCCTCGTGCCCCACCGTAATGCATCCCTGACCGAGACCGGCCGCCTGCGTCTGGCTCGCTGCGTGGTCGAGGACAACTGGCCCCTCAGACGCGCCGCGGAACGCTTCCAGGTCTCGCCGACGACAGCCCAGCGGTGGGCTGAGCGCTACCGGCAGTTCGGTGAGGCCGGGATGTGCGACCGCTCCTCCCGCCCGCGCACAAGCCCGCGCCGCACCCCCACCCGCACCGAGCGCCGGATCATCAAGGTTCGTGTCCTGCGCCGCTGGGGACCAGCCCGCATCGCGCACCTGCTGCGGCTGGTGCCCTCGACCGTGCACCGCGTGCTGACCCGCTACGGCCTGGCCCGCCTGGCGCATCTGGACCGGGCAACCGGCCGTGTCATACGCCGCTACGAACGCCAACGGCCAGGCGAACTGGTCCACGTCGACATCAAGAAACTCGGCAACATCCCCGACGGCGGCGGACACAAGGTCCTGGGCCGGCAGACAGGCCGAAAGACCCGCTCGAACGTCGGCTACAGCTACTTGCACACCGCCGTCGACGACCACTCCCGCCTGGCCTACAGCGAGATCCACCCCGACGAGAAGAAGGAGACAGCCACCAGCTTCTGGAAGCGGGCCCACGCCTTCTTCGCCGAGTGCGGGATCACCGTCGAGCGGGTCCTGACCGACAACGGCGCCTGCTACCGCTCACACGACTGGCGAGACGAGCTGGCCCGGGCCGGGATCACGCACAAGCGCACCCGGGCCTACCGGCCCCAGACCAATGGCAAGGTCGAACGCTTCAACCGCACGCTGCTGGACGAGTGGGCCTACGCCCGCCCCTACCGCTCGGAGCAGGAACGACGCGACGCCTTCCCCGGCTGGCTCCACACCTACAACCACCACCGCGGACACACCGCGCTGAAAGGGCAACCACCCGCCAGCCGCGTCCCCAACCTCACGGGTCAGTACA
>NZ_JBNGGG010000150.1:0-1026 GCF_049974585.1 Streptomyces sp. UG1
GGATACCTCATGTCACCGGCCTACTGCGACAAGCACAACTCGTCGACCCTCACGACATCACGCCAGCAAGGTCAGTAACGGCCGACTTCCGACGGCACACGTCGGTCAAACTCGATGTAGAGGGCGAGGGAAAGAGTGCGTGATGCTTCCACGCAAGCCAGCACCTCGGACACCGAACACATCAACGGTCTACACGGTTGAGGTCCGCTTGCTACAGGCTGCGAACCGCCTACGACGTCCTCCGCGAGCAGGTCGCGCCGCGTCCCGTGGATCCGGCGTTCTTCGTCTCGCGCACCCGTCGACGCTTGATCTACGCGGTCGTCGCCCGCACGTTCCGGCAAATGGTGACTGTCGTCCGTCACATAATTCGGCCCCATGCTCGGCGGAGCCGCCGCGATCAGCGCGCTCACCTTCGTGGGTGCCCCTTGGTGGGTGGTCACCATCACCGTGGTGCTCGCGATCGTGACGCCCGGCGGGATCCTCCTCGTTCAGGCCCTCGTCCCACAGGACTCCGAACACAAGAGGGACCTCTGGCTGGCCGGGATGCGACTCGTAGATCGCCGCGCCCGTCGTAAGCGGACTGGCCGAAACCGCAAGTGAGCGCCAGCGGTGGTCACGCTGCGGGGCCCTCACCGCGTGAGTGGGACGACGGCTCGGCCTGCGCAGGAGCATGGGTGTTCGGAGGCGATCACGGCGGTGTCGGTGAGTGCGGTGGTCCGGTCGGCGAACTCGCCGTCGAACTCGCCATCCACGAAGCGGGCGGCAACGGTGATGCACAGACCGCCGAGCTTCGCGGCGAACTCCTCGATCCTCGATCCTGTAGTCGGGGTCGAGGGGGTCAGGCGCCCAGCCGTACGACCATGACCCCACACCTATCTGCGCGAGCTCTTACTCGGACAGTGCTCATGATCACGCGGAATTGTTCGCGGAATCACGGAACCTTCAAGCGTGTAGACCGTATGTAGCGGCCGTTCTGAGCTGTGGCTGAGGTCGGCTGCCGCGCCGAAGGCCGATGCCCCGCTGGGA
>NZ_JBNGGG010000151.1:0-993 GCF_049974585.1 Streptomyces sp. UG1
GGGACGAGCCGGACGACGGTGTTCGGGCGGGACTCCAGCGGCCTGGAGTCGTCGGCGGGGACGTGCTGGTCCTGGTCCCCGTTGACGTACAGCAGCGGCACGGGGTCGCTGCCCCAGTCGTCCAGGAGTCCTTGCGTACGCAGCGAGAAGGCGGCCATGGCGGCCTGTAGTTCGGCGAGGCTCGGCTCGGCGTCCAGGCGCAGGGAGTTGGCGAAGATGCCGGGCATGCCATAGCGGAGCCGGGCGGCGGCCTCGGGGGAGAAGGCGGTGTCGATGAGCCCGCCGATGCTCACGGCGGCGTCGACCATCCGGCGCAGGGCCAGCTTGATCGTCCAGTGTCCGCCGAAGCTGAAGCCGACGGTGCCCACCTTGCGTGCCTGGGGAAAGCGGCGGCGCAGCCAGTCGAGGACGTCGCCGACGTACAGTTCCCCGTCGGGTCCGCTGGCCACCGGCGACTCCCCGGTCCCGGCCATGTCGACGGTGGCCACCCGCGCGCCGACCAGACGAGCCGTCGCGAGCGCGGTGGCGTGCACCTCGACCTTCCAGGTGTCCACGCCGCTGAAGACCAGCACGATCGGGGCGTCGGCGGGCAGGTTCTCGGGGACGTAGAGGTGAGTGGGGACCTGCACGGTTTCTGCGCGGAAGTCCACGTTGATCACGTGCCGCTCGAAGGGCACCTCGAATCCGGACGAGGCCTCCAGGAAGGTGCGCAGGTGGTTCTCGTACGCCCGGGTGTGCGCCGCGTTGCCACCCAGGACCGGGAACTTGGCGATCCCGTACAGGTGACTGGCCTTCAGCAGATCACCGTCCTTCTCTGCCTGCTCGGCAAGGAGGGACCACTCGTGCGCCCAGCCCCCGGGGCCCTCGGCCCACAGGTCGCTGATGCGACGGGACATCTCCTCCAGGACAGCGTCCTCGATACCCCCGAACCGCCACTGGGGCGCGCGTTCCTCGATGAGTTCGGCGGGGTCTACGGCGAAGGTGAACGGCATG
>NZ_JBNGGG010000152.1:0-981 GCF_049974585.1 Streptomyces sp. UG1
TCACTAGGTCAGGTCTGCCACCGGCAGTCGTCGGAACTCGATCGTCTCGTACGTCCCCGACTCCCCCGTCTCGTACAGAATCCCCACCGTCCGCCTATCCAGCCGCACCAGATCCGAATACGCCGCCCGCCGCTCGGACAGCGTCAGCGTCTTGGTGAAGGTCGCTCCGCCGTCCGTGCTGCGCCAGATCGCCATCGACTGGCGGGCCGTGGGGACGGACGGGCCGCAGAAGAGCAACGGTGCGCCAGGACCGGGGAGTTGGAGGACGCTTGCCTCCACGGTCGGCACGTCGTTCAGCGAGGGCTGGATCGTGTACGGGCGCTCCAGGGTCTGGCCGCCGTCGCTCGAGACGCTGTCGAGACGGTTGCCCGCGCTCGTGCCGTGCTGATCGCGGGAGTTGAAGTACAGCCTGCCGTCGGGCAGTTCGGCGGCGGTGGATTCGTTGGCGTTGCTGTGGCCGTCGTATGTGTCGTCCACGAAGCCCGTCCGCCAGGTACGTCCGCCGTCGTCGCTGTAGATGGCGTGCGCGCCGTAGTACTTCGGCTCCTGCCCCGTGTCGGACGAACCCTGCGCCGGCGCCGTCGAGTGGTTCGACGGGACGACCAGCCGCCCCGCGTGTCTGCCGCGCGTGAGGGCGAGCGCGTGTCCGGGGCCGGTCGCGTACCAGCGCCAGTGCGGCGGCTTGACCGCGCTCGTGACGTCGCGAGGGGGACTGAAGCGGCGCCCGTCGTCCGTGCTGCGCTGGACGAAGACCCGCCGGCTCTGCTCCGCCGTGGCCTGCCCGCGCATGATCTGCGCCTCCGTCACCTCCCCGCTGTTGTAGCAGGTGACGAGTACGACCGCACCGGTGACCGGATCCACCACCGGCGCCGGATTGCCCCGGGTGTCCCCGTCCCCCGCGGCGACCACCGTCACCGGCCCCCAGGTACAGCCGCCGTCGAGGGACCGTCTGAGGACGACATCGATGTCACCGGAGTCGCC
>NZ_JBNGGG010000153.1:0-959 GCF_049974585.1 Streptomyces sp. UG1
CCTCTCCTTTACCACTCTCGGGAAGGCCCTTCCCCTTCTCGTCGGTAATTTCACAAGTTGTCCCATACTTGCAAGATCGCGCATCAGCTCCGGTATACGTCCCGGTGAAGCGCCCTGCAATGTCATCAGCATTCTCATCACCATTCCGCATGATTCTGAGAAACTCAGTTGATTCGGCCAGTAACCTTTCAGATGTTCCGCCATTTTAATCATCTGATATCTCACCAGATTATAAGCCAGTAAGACACCCCACAGCTCTTGCTCCACAAGCTCCGGCTTTTTACTTCTCAGCGTCAGCCTGCTCAGTTGCATCGTCTGTTTTATCTCCCTGTATCCCAGTTCAATTTCCCAGCGATGACTGTACAGATCCGCCATTTCTCCTCCGGGGAAGCGCATGGCGTCCGTCATCGACGTCAGCAGATGGCAGACTTTTCCTTTGCGCGTCACGGTCAGCAGGCGGGCTGTCACTTCATTTCCCAGTCCCGGCCACTTTTTTCGTGCCTGCGGGCTGGTTTTCAGCTTCACCAGATGATCGCCTTTACCCAGTTTTCTGAGCTCTTCATATTGCGCTCCCTTTCTGAGAGGTATCATCCAGTGGCGGTGTTCTCCCGCCAGGCTCCGGGCATTTAACAGTCCCAGTGAGTAATAACCTTTATCCATTAACGTCAGAGTGTTATCGCCGGTTTGTTCTATAAGTTGCTCAGCAAGCTCATTTTCGCTGTTCTTCATCGTGCCGAAGGCTGCAGCCGTCAGCAGATGGCTGGTCAGTTCCATCTGGCAGACCATTTTGACCTGCGGGTAGAGCGCCGGGTTCCCGGCATGTGTCTGGCGGGGGAAGGCTGCATCGTTCTCTGGTGTATCCGGTGTGCGCCAGAACACACCATCGATGGCCAGCAGGGTCAGGCCGCACCAGTGCGGATGCGGCGTGGCGTTATGCCAGAGCTGCGCTGTTTTCGTGA
>NZ_JBNGGG010000154.1:0-955 GCF_049974585.1 Streptomyces sp. UG1
TGCACCGGGACAACGCCAAGAAGGACAAGGAGACCGCGGAGGCCAAGCTCGCGGTGGCGCTGAAGGCCGAGGGCGAGGCCAAGGCGGCCGCCGCCGACGCCCACGCCAAGCGGCTGGCGGCGGAAGCCGAGGAGAAGACGGCGAAGGCGGAGAAGGAGACCGCCGCAGCCAAGCAGGCCGAGGCAGCCCGGCACAGGAAGACCGCCGAGACCGAGGCGACCAACGCGCTGAACGCCCGGGACAGGGCCGAAGCCGCCGAGAAGACCGCGGTCGCACGCAAGAACGACGCGGAGAAGGCCCGCGACAGGGCCCGGGAACTGCGCGACGACGCCTGGGACGCCGAGCAGAAGGCGGATGCCGCCCGTGCCAAGGCGGATGCGAAGGAGGCGTACGCCCAGGCCCACGAGTCCGACAGCAACGCGAAGGAGGCCAGGGCGGCGGCGGACGCGGCGGCCGGGCACGCGGACGACGCCGAGGCGGCGGCCGGCAGATCCCGCGCCGCGGCCAACGCCGCGACCAAGGCCGCGGCCGACGCCGACGCGGCAGCCACTCGCGCCGAGGCGGCCGCCAAGCGGGCCCGCTCGAACGCGGATGCCGCGCAGGCCGCGAAGCTGAAGGCCGACGCCGCGGTGAAGACGGCGACCAGCGCCGCAGCGGACGCGATCAGCGCCTCGCAGCACGCCGCCTCTGAGGCCAAGGCGGCGGTCAAGCTGGCCGACGAGGCGGAGAAGGACGCCAAGACCGCCAAGGGGCACGCCGACGAGGCGAACAAGGAAGCCGCCAAGGCCCTGGCCGCCTCGGCGAAGGCCGCGGGCTTCGCCCATGTCACCGCCCAGGCAGCCGTGGACGCCGGCAACGCCGCCGCCCAGGTCGCCAAGCCGGCCAACGACGCCATCCAGCTCGGCTCCCCCTACGTCACCACCGACTCGGCCGCCGGCCTGGTGGTCCTGACCGG
>NZ_JBNGGG010000155.1:0-948 GCF_049974585.1 Streptomyces sp. UG1
CTAGGGCCTGTTGCGAAAGTGGATCTTGTTCGTTGATGATCACGTCCCGTGGGACGTGGGGATCTGACGAACGGCCAGTGGGCCCGGCTTGAGCCTCTGCTGCCGACGGGTATCAAGCCGGGTCGGCCGCAGGTGTGGACACGGCGGCAGCTGATAGACGGCATACGGTGGCGGACCCGGACTGGTGCTCCCTGGCGGGACGTGCCCGAACGTTATGGGCCGTGGGACCGCGCCTATGACCTGTTCCGGCGCTGGCAGCGGGACGGCACCTGGGCGAGGATCCTCACCCAACTCCAGGCCGAGGCGGACGCGAAGGGCCTCATCACCTGGGATGTCAACGTCGACTCCACTGTCTGCCGGGCCCACCAGCATGCCGCCGGAGCGGCGAAAAAGGGGACCTCCAGAAGGAGCCACCCGGCGGGATCTTCGTCGAGCCGGCCGACCACGGCCTCGGACGCTCCCGCGGCGGACTGACCAGCAAAATCCACCTCGCGGTTGAGCAGGGGCAGAAGCCCTTGTCCGTCGTGATCACGGCCGGGCAGCGGGGCGACTCCCCGCAGTTCGAACCGGTCCTGGAAGCCATCCGGGTTCCCCGGCTGGGGCTTGGCAGGCCGCGCAAGCGCCCGGACCGGGTCCGGGCCGACAAGGCGTACGACTCGCGCAGCAATCGTTCCTACCTGCGCAGACGCGGGATCAAGGCCACCATCCCGGCTCCGGCGGACCGGGTCCGCAACCGCCTCAAACGCGGATCGCGTGGCGGGCGGCCGCCAAAGTTCGACAAGGACGACTACAAGCAGCGGCACGCGGTCGAGTGCGGAATCAACCGGCTCAAGCGCCACCGAGCCGTCGCCACCCGATACGACAAACTCGCGGTCCGCTACGAAGCGACCGTGCTGGTCGCAGCCATCAACGAGTGGCTGTGACCAGCACTTTCACAACAGGCCCTAG
>NZ_JBNGGG010000156.1:0-912 GCF_049974585.1 Streptomyces sp. UG1
TCAGCCACCGATGGCTGACATCGGCCGGTCCGGCTGCACGAACGACGGATCGTCCAGGCCCGCTCCCGCCTTCTTGCCCCACATCGCCAGCCGCCAGATACGGGCGATCTCCTCGTCCGGGGCGCCCGAGCGCAGCGCCGCGCGCAGGTCGGTCTCCTCGCGGGCGAACAGGCAGGTGCGGACCTGGCCGTCGGCCGTCAGGCGGGTGCGGTCGCAGGCCGCGCAGAACGGGCGGGTGACGGAGGCGATCACCCCGACCACATGCGGGCCGCCGTCGACCAGCCAGCGCTCCGCCGGGGCCGAGCCACGCTTGTCCGCGCCCTCTGCGGTCAGCTCGAAGCGGGTGCGCAGCGAGGTCAGGATGTCCCCGGCGGTGATCATGCCGTCACGCTTCCAGCCGTGCTGGGCGTCCAGCGGCATCTGCTCGATGAAGCGCAGCTCGTAGTCGTGCTCCACCGCCCAGGCCAGCAGGTCCGGGGCCTCGTCGTCGTTCAGGCCCGGCATCAGCACCGAGTTGACCTTGACCGGGGTCAGGCCCGCGTCACGGGCGGCGTACAGGCCCTCGATGACGTCCTTGTGGCGGTCGCGGCGGGTGAGAGTCTTGAACACGTCCGGGCGCAGGGTGTCCAGGGAGACGTTGACCCGGTCCAGGCCCGCCGCCTTCAGGGCGGCCGCGGTGCGCCGCAGGCCGATGCCGTTGGTGGTCAGGGACATCTGGGGCCGGGGGTCGAGGGCCGCGACGCGCTCGACGATGCCGACCAGGCCGGGGCGCAGCAGCGGCTCGCCGCCGGTGAAGCGGACCTCGGTGATGCCCAGGGAGGTCACCGCGATGTCGATCAGGCGGACGATCTCGTCGTCGTCAAGCAGGTCGGGCTTGGCCAGCCACTGCAGGCCCTCCTCTGGCATGCAGTA
>NZ_JBNGGG010000157.1:0-900 GCF_049974585.1 Streptomyces sp. UG1
TCTCTCGACGTCATCTCGCCCGCCTGGTCGAGGAGTTGGCGATGCCGTGGCAGGCCGGGGTCGAGGGTCGCCGCCATGCTGCACGAGGTGGGGCCAGGAAGCGGGCCGCGGGAGCCGGCGCCCGCCACCAGCTGGTCTTCGTCGACCGGCTGGTGGCCACGCTGATCCATCTGCGGCACGACCTGCCGCACTCGGTACTGGGGCTGCTGTCCGGCGTCGACCGGTCCACCATCACCCGTGCGATCGCAGAGGTGCGTACGCTCCTGGCCGGGCGGGGGTGCGCGGTCCCCGACCGCCCCGGCCTGCCATGACGGACTATCGCCGACGTGTTCGCTCACGCCCAGGCCGAAGGCATCGCGCTGCGGCTGGACGCCACCGAGATCCAGGTACGCCGGCCACCGGCCGGCCGCGGCGGACGGCGGGCGTTCGTTTCCGGGAAGAAGAAACAGAACACCATGAAGGCAACCGTCATCGCTGACTGGCGGGCCGCACGTTATGGACCGACACCCTGCGGCCTGGTCGTATGCACGATGCCACGGCCGCCCGCAACGAGGGCATCGCCGTCTGCTTCCAGCACTTCCCCGACGTCAGGGTCCTCTTGGACGACGGCTACCTCGGCCTGAGCCGCGACCATCGCGGGCAAGCGATCACACCGCCAAGAAGACCGCGTCCGGGAGCACTGCCCGGCAGAGTCCAGCAGTGGGAACGCGACCGCCACGGGCACTCCTCCGACCGCATCACCGTCGAGCGTGCCCACGCCGACCACAAACGCTGGAAGCAACTATCGCGCTGGACCCACCGCCGCGACCGCTTGCCCGACACCTACCGAGCCATCGCCAGCCTCGTCTCCGAGCACGGCCGCCTGAAAACAAGCCACGAGCAGGCCAAAGACGCCTCACC
>NZ_JBNGGG010000158.1:0-853 GCF_049974585.1 Streptomyces sp. UG1
AGACGTCGTCTCATTTGGATCATTGAGTAGTCTGCACCATGTGGTGATAGTCGAGCGCATGGTGCCGGACGAGTTGTGGGAGCTGTTTCAGCGGGTGGTCCCATCTGCTCCATCGCGGCCGCAGGGCGGCGGTCGGCGCCGGTATGGGGATCGCGAGGTGCTGGCTGCGATCATCTTCGTGGCCACGACGGGCTGCACCTGGCGGCAGTTGCCGCCGGTCTTCGGCCCGTCGGGGCCGACCGCGCACCGGCGTTTCACCGAGTGGAGTGCCGCTCGGGTCTGGGCGAAGCTGCACCGCCTCATCCTTGACGAACTGGGTTCGCGCGGAAACCTGGACTGGTCGCGCTGCGCGATCGACTCGGTGAACATGCGGGCCCTGAAAGGGGGGACCTGACAGGTCCGAATCCTGTGGACCGGGGCAAGAAGGGCTCGAAGATCCACTTGATCACCGAGCGGACCGGTTTACCCCTCTCGATCGGGATCTCCGGTGCGAACCTGCACGACAGCCAGGCACTCGAGCCGCTCGTGCGTGGCATCCCGCCGATCCGCTCCCGCCGCGGCCCGCGCAGACGGCGGCCCGCCAAGCTGCACGCGGACAAGGGCTACGACTACGACCACCTGCGCCGATGGCTCCGCAAGCGAGGCATCCGGCACCGCATCGCCCGCAAGGGCATCGAGTCCTCCACCCGGCTCGGCCGGCACCGCTGGACGATCGAGCGCACGATGTCCTGGCTGGGCGGCTGCCGCCGTTTGCACCGCCGCTACGAACGCAAGGCCGAGCACTTCCTGGCCTTCACCGCCATCGCCTGCAGCCTCATCTGCTACCGCAGACTCACCAAATGAGACGACGTCT
>NZ_JBNGGG010000159.1:0-852 GCF_049974585.1 Streptomyces sp. UG1
CATGCTGAACATCGCGGACACGCTGTCCCGCTGGTGCCGCGAGGCCCGCCCCTTCGCCCTGGCCACCGTCATCCAGGTCAGCGGCAGCGCACCCCTACCCCCCGGCACCTCACTGGCCGTGGACACCGACGGCAACGTGGCCGGCAGCATCTCCGGAGGATGCGTGGAAGGCGCCGTCTACGAGCTGTGCGGGCAGGTCCTGGAGTCGGGCGAGCCCCCGATACGGGCCTCGTTCGGCTACTCCGACGACGACGCCTTCGCCGTGGGCCTGACCTGCGGCGGCGAACTGGAGGTCCTGGTCCAGCGGGTCGACCCCGCCGACCAGCCCCACCTCACCACCGCCCTGGAACAGGTGTCGGCCGGTGAGCCCATCTCCGTGGCACAGGTGATCGACGGGCCGCAGCGCCTGCTGGGCCGCACCCTGTCCGTCTTCGGGGGCGGCAGCGCCTACGACGGGACACTGGGCGGCCGGCAGGAGGACCGGGCGGTGGCCAACCGGGTCCGCGCGCTGCTGCGGGCGGGCCGGACCGGCCGCGTCGAGGTCGGCGGCGACGCCGACACCTGCCCGGAGAAGCTGACGCTCCTGGTCCACACCCAGGCGCCGCCGCCCCGCATGCTGATCTTCGGCGCCGTCGACTTCGCCGCCGCCCTCAGCCGGGCCGGACGCTTCCTCGGCTACCGCGTCACCGTCTGCGACGCCCGCCCCGTCTTCGCCACCCCCGAGCGCTTCCCGGACGCCGACGAGGTCGTCGCCGACTGGCCGCACCGCTACCTGGAGCACGCCGAGGTCGACGCCCGCACCGCGATCTGCGTCCTCACCCACGACGCCAAGTTCGACATCCCCCTGCTCCG
>NZ_JBNGGG010000160.1:0-841 GCF_049974585.1 Streptomyces sp. UG1
ATCCAGCGGCCCGAGTCGCGCCACTTGACCGCCTCGTGGAAGCCGTGGGTGGCGGCGAACTGCTGGAACCAGCGGCCCTCCGGTGAGTGCCGGGTGATGCCGTCGAAGAGGGTGGCCAGGATCTGGGTGCCGTGCAGGCCCATGTTGTCGTAGGCCTGGTTGATCATCAGCTTCTGCATGGCGAGCTGGTTGACCGGCACCCCCGCGATCCGGTCGGCCAGTTCCTCCACGCGCGCGTCCAGGTCCTGCGGCGGCGCGGCGTCCAGCACCAGGCCCCAGTCCGCTGCGGTGCGGCCGTCGATGGTGTCCCCGGTCAGCAGCATCCGCTTGGCGCGCTCGGCGCCCAGCCGGTACACCCACATCGCGGTGGTCGGGCAGCCCCACACCCGTGCGGGCATGTAGCCGATCCGCGCGTCCTCGGCCATGACGACCAGGTCGCAGGACAGGGCGATGTCGCTGCCGCCGGCGACGGCATGGCCGTGCACCTTGGCGATGGTGGGCTTCAGTGACCGCCACAGGGTGAAGAAGTCGTCGGTGAAGCCCTTCATCCAGGCGAAGTCCTTGATGGGATCCCACACCGGGGTGCCGTCGGCGGCGCCCTGGGTGCCCTGGCCGTCCTCGGCGGAGATCTTCAGGTCGTATCCGGAGCAGAAGGCCCGGCCCGCTCCCTGGAGCACGATGACGTGCACGCCGGGGTCGTCGTTGGCGCGCCGGACGGCGGCCGCGATGTCACCGGGCATCCGGAAGTCGATCGCGTTGAGCCGGCCGGGCCGGTTGAGGGTGAGGTACGCCTTGCGGTCCTTCACCTCGTACAGGACGGTGGACTGCTGATCGTCGGTCA
>NZ_JBNGGG010000161.1:0-792 GCF_049974585.1 Streptomyces sp. UG1
GCTAGCCGTTCTCCGGCCGGCAGTCCGCCTCGACGGCGCCGGTGGCCCACTGGATTGCGCCCAACAGGTGCTGGCGGACGGCGGGTTCGGCGAAGGACTCCTTGCGGTGGCCGACGCCGGTGTAGAAGGAGCGGCCGCCCTGGTAGTTCTGGCACCAGGCGATCGGATGGTCGCCGTTCATGGTGCCGCCCCAGTACGAGGACTCGTCGAGGGAGGCCAGGACGCGGACCCGTTCCCGGGGATTCGAGCGGAAGTTGTACCACTCGTCGGTGCGCTCCCAGGTGGCGGGCAGGCCCGCGGTCGCCGGGTGGGCGCGGTCCTCGACATTTACCGTGGCACGCATCGGCCACCACGGATGCGACTCGAAGTAGGCACCGACGAGCCCGCCGTAGAACGCCCAGTCGTACTCGGTGTCGGCGGCCGCGTGGATGCCGACGTAGCCCCCGCCACTGCGGATGTAGCCCTCGAAGGCCGTCTCCTGGGCGGCGTTCAGGACGTCACCGGTCGTCGACAGGAACACGACCGCGTCGTAGCGCCCGAGGTTGTCGGACGTGAAGGCTCCGGCGTCCTCCGTCGCGTCGACCGTGAAGCCGCCCGTCTCGCCGAGCTGTTCCACCGCCGCGATGCCGGCGGAGATCGAGCCGTGGTGGAAGCCGGCCGTCTTGGAGAACACCAGCACCCGTGTGCCGTCCTGCTTCGCCTGTGACACGGCCGGTCCCGAGACGCAGCCCAGGAGCACGGCCGCTCCGACGACTGAGGTTGTCAGTCGGTTGATGGATCGCATGCTGTGTA
>NZ_JBNGGG010000162.1:0-750 GCF_049974585.1 Streptomyces sp. UG1
TGCTGTTCCACGCGGCCGGGCAGGAAGTTGGCCGCGCCGAGGAAGTCCGCCACGAACGGGGTCCTGGGCCGCTCGAACAGCTCCCGCGGGGTGTCGAACTGCTCGATCAGACCGCTGCGCATCACCGCGATCCGGTCCGACATGACCAGCGCCTCTTCCTGATCATGCGTCACATAGATGACGGTCAGGCCCAGTTCCTGCTGGATGGTCTTGATCTCGACCTGAAGCTGGTCACGCAGCTTCTTGTCCAGCGCGCCCAGCGGCTCGTCCATGAGGATCACCGGCGGACGGTAGACCAGCGCCCGGCACAACGCCACCCGCTGCTGCTGACCACCCGACAACTCACGCGGCTTGCGGCCGCCGAACCCGGACAGGCCCGCGATCTCCAGCGTCTCCCCCACCCGCCGACGGATCTCCTCCTTGCCCACCCCGCGCAGCGTGAGCGGAAAGGCGACGTTCTCCTGCACCGTCATGTGCGGGAACAGCAGGTACTGCTGGAAAACGAAACCCAGACCCCGCTTCTGCGGCGCCAGCCGCGTCACATCCCGGCCGCCGACGGTGATGGTCCCGGAGTCGGGCTCGCAGAACCCGGCGATCATCATCAGCGTCGTGGTCTTGCCCGACCCGGAGGAGCCCAGGAAGGTGACGAACTCCCCCGCCGCGATCTCCATGGACGCCTCGTCGACGGCGACGACATCGCCGTACGTCTTGCGCAATGCCACCACCGACAGCGACTTGCCGGTCGCGGTG
>NZ_JBNGGG010000163.1:0-745 GCF_049974585.1 Streptomyces sp. UG1
CCGAATAATTGTGCTTCTGCTAACTCCAAGTTTTTCAGCTAGGAATTGCTGATCCGCAACGACAGCGCCACACGTTGGATCGATATGCTCCGCTAAAAATGAGTACAGCTTCAGTGCTGATATGCCTTGGCTATCCTTCAGCAGCTCTCGAACGCGTTCCCAACCTTTTGGGGATACCTGTGTAAACCTTGAATTCTTCTTTGCTTCTTCGAGATCCTCGGTGCTTTTCTTTGCCTCATCTGAAAGTTGTTTCAGCCGTTTTTCTGAATCAATAAACATGATTTTTCCCTCTGAAAATCCCATGCACTAACGTTGGTTCAAATCTAAGCCATCATGATACATCTGTGCAACACCTTGTTGCGTGTTGTCGCATCCAGGATGCGACAACGTTGTGTCACCCTGGATGCAACAGGTAAACAAAAAACACACTAAAAAAACAACAACTTACAAATCGGCGTAAAAGATCTATTCTAGGCAAGGGTGTTGCGCTCACCGCAACACCCTTTGGAGGTGTCGGGGCGCAGCCCTGACCCAGTCTCGTAGCGATAGCGGAGGGTATACTGGCTTACTCCTCTGCAAGCCTCGTCAACCGTGATTTTTGTCCGATTTCGCGCTCTCCACGTTCAACAGTTCCATCATGTTTTTGCCGTCCGTTCACCACTAAAAGGGGGATGAAGGCTAAAATGCCTCAAAAATCGGGACAGGATGTGCAAATGTAATACCGTCACCCACGACGATGTTCCGT
>NZ_JBNGGG010000164.1:0-716 GCF_049974585.1 Streptomyces sp. UG1
GCCTGCGCGTCGTACGACGGCTTCAGCGTCTCGGCGATGACGTCGGCGACCTCGGCGAAGTCCTCGGCCGTGAAGCCGCGGGTGGCCAGCGCCGGGGTGCCGATGCGCAGGCCCGACGTCACCATCGGCGGACGCGGGTCGTTCGGGACCGCGTTGCGGTTGACCGTGATGCCGACCTCGTGCAGCCGGTCCTCGGCCTGCTGCCCGTCCAGCTCCGAGGCGCGCAGGTCGACCAGGATCAGGTGCACGTCCGTGCCGCCGGACAGCACGTTCACCCCGGCCGCACGGGCATCCGGCGCGGTCAGCCGCTCGGCGAGGATCTTCGCGCCCTCGACCGTACGGCGCTGGCGCTCCTTGAACTCATCCGACGCGGCGACCTTGAAGGACACCGCCTTGGCCGCGATCACATGCTCCAGCGGGCCGCCCTGGAAGCCCGGGAAGACCGACGAGTTCAGCTTCTTCGCGAAGTCCTTCTTCGCCAGGATGATGCCGCCGCGCGGCCCGCCCAGGGTCTTGTGGGTGGTGGAGGTGACCACGTCCGCGTACTCGACCGGGTTCGGGTGCAGCCCCGCGGCGACCAGACCGGCGAAGTGCGCCATGTCGACCCACAGGTACGCCCCGACCTCGTCGGCGATCCGCCGGAAGGCGGCGAAGTCGAGCTGCCGCGGGTACGCCGACCACCCGGCGATGATCACCTTCGGCCGGTGCTCCTTGGC
>NZ_JBNGGG010000165.1:0-715 GCF_049974585.1 Streptomyces sp. UG1
GCGAAAACCCATCGGCATACGCCCCCGGCGCACCCCCTCACCTTGATCGGCTACACCACGTCAAGGGACGCCATCCGCCCGCTTCTGATATTCGGCGACGCGGGCGAAGGACAGCCGGGCGTGCTGGGCGAAGCTGGACTGTACGAGGCCGCCTGAGGAGGCCAGACGTCGCCGTACGTCGATGACGAAGCGATCCCACAGCTTGGAGGCGTGCGCATGCCACAGCACGTGGGCGGTGTAGTCGTAGCAGTCGCGGCACAGCGGTTGGCCGATGGCCGAAGCGTCGGGGGCATGGATGGTCCCGCAGCCGAGCGGGCGGCCGTGCTCGCAGGCACCACCCGTGCGGCGAGGACGGCAAGCTTCGCTGGAGCGGTGGACCGGGCCGAACGACGGTGCAGTGAGGGTGACGAAGAGCCGGGGCCTATTGCGAACCGTCGTCGGGACGTTCTTGCCGCCGATCAGGCCTGCGCGGACGAGGTGAAAGGTGTCTCCGGCGTGGAGACGGGAGCAGGCCGGGCAGATGGTCGCGCGTCGATTGCGGCAACGGACGAGGAGGCGTTCGCCGGGTTCGGTTCGGGTGTCGTAGTGGTGGAGGATCTCGCCGGTTGTGCCGTCCAGGGTGGTGGTGTAGCCGGAGAGGAGCAATAGTCAAGAGCTGTGGATCAAGCCATGGTGAGCTCCTACCACCATGAGGCTGGCGGATCTCGGTCGTTGG
>NZ_JBNGGG010000166.1:0-713 GCF_049974585.1 Streptomyces sp. UG1
GCCTGGGCCAGGACGAAGCCGAAGACCAGGCTCAGCAGCGCTGTTTCGGCGGAGATCCGCAGGGTGGTGACCAGCACCGACAGGTTGACGCCGGTGAGGGCGTCGGCGTACCAGTGCAGGGTGAACGATCCGTCGGCGTCCTTCAGGCTGAGCAGCAGCGTGCTGAAGATCGGGTAGACGAACAGCACCAGCAGATAGACGACGACCGGCAGCGCGTAGAGGATCCCGACCCGGGTCTTGCGTGAGGCCAGGAGCTTGCGCGGACGGGCGGGAGCCCCCGCGGTGAGGGTGGCGGCCATGGCTCACCCTCCCTGTTCGGTCGGGAAGAGGTTGACGTCCTCGGCATCGGCGGTGATCCCGACCCGCTCGCCCGCGACGGGCCCACGTCCGGCCGGCACCTCCAGCCGCAGCAGCGGGGCGTCACCGCCATCGATGCGCACGCCCGCGCGCACGAGGGTGCCCACATAGGTGGCGGTCTCCACCGTGCCGGTACAGAACCCGTCATCCAGGCCACAGGCCCGCAGCCGGCCCGGCTGGACGGCCACCTTCACCTCGGTGCCGGAGGCCAGATCGTGACGGCGCGCCTTCAGCAGGCCACCGGACTGGGTGAGGCGGATGACGGTGTGCGCGTCGGTGTGCTGTTCCACGCGGCCGGGCAGGAAGTTGGCCGCGCCGAGGAAGTCCGCCACGAACGGGGTCCTGGGCCGCTCGAA
>NZ_JBNGGG010000167.1:0-713 GCF_049974585.1 Streptomyces sp. UG1
GCCTGGGCCAGGACGAAGCCGAAGACCAGGCTCAGCAGCGCTGTTTCGGCGGAGATCCGCAGGGTGGTGACCAGCACGGAGAGGTTGACGCCGGTGAGGGCGTCGGCGTACCAGTGCAGGGTGAACGATCCGTCGACGTCCTTCAGGCTCAGCAGCAGCGTGCTGAAGATCGGGTAGACGAACAGCACCAGCAGATACACGACGACCGGCAGCGCGTAAAGGATCCCGACCCTGGTCCTGCGTGAGGCCAGGAGCTTGCGCGGACGGGCGGGAGCCCCCGCGGTGAGGGTGGCGGCCATGGCTCACCCCCCCTGTTCGGTCGGGAAGAGGTTGACGTCGTCCGGGTCGGCAGTAATCCCGACCCGCTCACCGGCGACCGGGCCTCGGCCCGCCGGCACCTCCAGGCGCAGCAACGGCGCGTCCTTGCCGTCGACGCGGACGCCCGCGCGGACCAGGGTGCCCACGTAGGTGGCGGTCTCGACCGCGCCACTACAGAAGCCGTCGTCGGTGGCGCAGGCGCGCAGTCGGCCCGGCTGGACGGCGACCTTGACCTGGGTGCCTGAGGCGAGGTCGTGACAGCGGGCCTTGATCAGGCCGCCACTGTTGTCGAGACGGACCAGGGTGTGCTCGCCGCTCTGCTGTTCCACGCGGCCGGGCAGGAAGTTGGCCGCGCCGAGGAAGTCCGCCACGAACGGGGTCCTGGGCCGCTCGAA
>NZ_JBNGGG010000168.1:0-654 GCF_049974585.1 Streptomyces sp. UG1
GTACCCGCCCCCAGCAGGACCTCGGGCACCTCGCGATGGATGGCGGCGATCGCGTCCAGCGCCTGCGGCGTGCGCAGCGTCACTTCCAGCACCGTGACGCCGCCCGCATACAACGCGCGCGCCAGGTCGGGCGCCAGCGCCACGTCCTCGATCACCAGCACCGGCAATACCGGGCTGGCCTGCTGCAGGACCCGATCCAGCGGCAATGTCATGGGCACTCCTCGATTCGAAACGGTTCGCCCCGCCGGATCGCTCCGCGCGGGCCACAGCGCTTTTTACCGAAGAACCGAGGTCAGGACAACGACAACCCCTCTGCTACGCGCCTCAGGAAGCGCTCGCCGTCTTTTCCACGCGCCGGCAAGCGCGCATCGCGGGGCGCTCCTCGAGCAGCGCCAGCAGCGACTCGCTCAGCCTGCGCTCGCCGAGCAGTCGGTGGTGGCCGCCGCCCGGCAGGCGCAGCAAGCGACTGGCCGGCCAGGCGGCATGGATGCGCTCGGCATTTTCCACCGCTACGCGCGGGTCGTCGTCGGCATGCACCACCAGTCCGGGCATTTCCAGACGGTAGCACGCCACATCCAGGCACGCCGCGGATATGCCCGCCTGCCGCTCGACCAGGCGGATGAAATGCGAGCGAGCCAGGGCCGGCAAACCGAC
>NZ_JBNGGG010000169.1:0-580 GCF_049974585.1 Streptomyces sp. UG1
CCAGACGGTTTCCGGTTGCGCTCAAGGCGCTGCCGGAACCGTGGAGGATTGTTATCTGATATAGTTTCAGTGCAAAACTAACGTCGAAGTAAAGTTCGTTCTTGTAACCGATTATACCAATCAAAGCCTTTATATCCGGTATTGTCTCTAATTCTGTATTTAATGCTGCTAGTTTTTAAGTTAAAAGCTTTTAATTCCTGATAAAAATGTTCTTTATCCTTTTTAATTAAATCTAATTCAGAGTATAGGCCATCTATGATTTCTTTGATCATGTTTATTTCTGCTTGTATTTCTTTTTTCTTTTCATAATCATCGCTTTCTTTTTTATCATTAAATAATTTAGAGCGGTGAGCTTTGAGTTTATTGATAGCATCATAAATAGCGCCCATTGATTTTTTAGCATCATTAAGAAGTTTATATGCTTCATTTGCCACTTTCATACATGAATAATGAAGGTCAACTAACTGATGAAAATCATACATTGATTGAACATATTCGACATGTTGTTCTATATATCTCTTATGTTCTTCAATGCTTTTACATACTGATTCTCGTTGATTTTCCCATCGCTTTTTTTCTT
>NZ_JBNGGG010000170.1:0-560 GCF_049974585.1 Streptomyces sp. UG1
GACGCCTTTGGGTCGGCCGGTGGAGCCGGAGGTGTAGATGACGTAGGCGGGATGATCGGGCGCGAGTGCGGTGACGGGATTGCCGGAGGGCTGATCCGTCACGTCGAGCGCGTCCAGCAGCAGCACCGGCGTCGCGGCGACGGTGTCCGCCGGGGGACGGTGCCCGGTCGTCGTCAGCACAAGGACGGGCCGGGCATCGCCGACCATGTGAGCCACCCGAGCCGCCGGATAGGCCGGATCAAGAGGCAGGTAGGCCGCACCCGCCTTCAGCACCGCCAAAACCGCGACGACCAGGTCCGCGCTGCGAGGCAGCGCCACCGCCACCACGTCCTCCGGACCGACACCACGCCCCACCAGCACACGAGCCAGCCGGTTCGCCCGCTCGTTCAACTCCCCGTACGACAGCGTGGAACCCTCCCACACCACCGCCGCCGCACCCGGCGCCGCCGCCACCCGCGCCTCGAACAACTCCGGCAACGTCACCCGCGACGACACCACAGCAGCCGGCCCCGCCAGCACAGCCGCCCGCTCCTGCGCGGACAGCAGATCCATCCGCCCGA
>NZ_JBNGGG010000171.1:0-544 GCF_049974585.1 Streptomyces sp. UG1
CCGTCGCCGTTGCTGTCCTGGAATGAGCGGACCAGGACCTCGTAGAAGACGGCACGTTTGAACCAGTCGGGGTCACGATCCTTGGCAGGGGTGTCCTCGAAGGTGTCCTGAACGGGCTCGTTGACGATCATTGTGTGGGTGACCCTCCGATCTGCGGGGTGGACGGTCGCAGAACACGAAAGATGTGCGCGGGCGCGCGGCCCGGCTCAAGGCGCACATAGTTGGCCCTGCCCCAGTGATAGGTCTCGCCGGTGAGCTCGTCGCGCACCGGCACCGACTCGTGCCAGTCCAGGCCGAGTTGCGGCATGTCCAACGAGACCGTGGCCTCCTGGGTGTGGTGAGGGTCGAGGTTGGCGACCACCAGAACCGTGTTCGAGCCCTGCCGCTTCGAGTACGCGATGACCGGTTCCTTGTCCGCGTGGTGGAAGTGCAGGTCGCGGAGCTGGCGCAGGGCCGGATTCGCGCGCCGGATGGCGTTGAGGCGGGTGAGCAGGGGGGTGATGGTGCGGCCCTCGCGTTCGGCGGTGTCCCAGTCGCGGGGGCG
>NZ_JBNGGG010000172.1:0-544 GCF_049974585.1 Streptomyces sp. UG1
GAGCACGCCGAGGTCGACGCCCGCACCGCGATCTGCGTCCTCACCCACGACGCCAAGTTCGACATCCCCCTGCTCCGCGCGGCTCTCGGCCTCCCGGTCGGCTACATCGGCGCGATGGGCTCCCGCCGCACCCACGAGCACCGCCTGGAACGTCTGCGGAAGACCGGCGTGTCGGAAGAGCACCTCGCCCGCCTGCACTCACCGATCGGGCTCGACCTCGGCGCCCACACCCCCGAGGAGACAGCGATCTCCATCACCGCCGAGATCATCGCCCACACCCACAACGGCACCGGCCTGCCCCTGACCCGTGTCCCCGGTCCCATCCACGGGTCCGTCCCCGCAGCCCAGGGGTCGTCACCGGCCGAACTCCTGGCCGTATGAGACCCCACATGCTCGCCGACACCTATGGCCGGGTGGCCACCGACCTGAGGGTCTCGCTGACCGACCGCTGCAATCTGCGCTGCACGTACTGCATGCCAGAGGAGGGCCTGCAGTGGCTGGCCAAGCCCGACCTGCTTGACGACGACGAGATCGTCCGCCTGAT
>NZ_JBNGGG010000173.1:0-530 GCF_049974585.1 Streptomyces sp. UG1
TATCACTGTGATGGACCGTGCCGGACGGTCGACGGGCCCATAACGCCTGCTCCAGTGCATCCAGCACGAATGTCGTCTCCATGGACGATGAGACCCGCCGCCCCACAATGTATCCGGCAAACACATCAATGATGAACGCCACATAGACGAAGCCCTGCCATGTGCTGACGTAAGTAAAATCAGCTACCCACAGCTGGTCAGGTCGTTCTGCCACGAACTGACGGTTTACGCGGTCGCCTGCGGCAACGGCTTTCCGGCTGATGGTCGTACGGACCTTTTTACCCCGGAGAACACCGGCAAGTCCCATAACCGCCATGAGACGTGCCACAGTGCATCTGGCCACTCTGATACCTTCCCGTAACAACTGACGCCAGACTTTACGCACACCGTATACCTGATGATTCCCATCGTATACGCGCAGTATCTCTTTCTTCAGCCAGTCATCGCGCTGCGCACGGGCACTGCGTTTATCCGGATGATGTCGCTGTTGCTGACAGTGGTAATACGTTGACGGGGCAATATGCAGTTCG
>NZ_JBNGGG010000174.1:0-517 GCF_049974585.1 Streptomyces sp. UG1
GCTGCTGCGCCAGCGCGGCTTCCACCTGTTCGGTCCGGCAGCGGGCAGCCAGGCCTGCGGCGACGTCGGCCTCGGGCGCATGCTCGAAGCCGAGGAACTGGCGCAGCGCGCCGCCGACTGCTTCCAGCGCCAGGCGCTGACCGGCGTGCATGTGCTGATTACCGCCGGCCCGACCCAGGAAAACATCGACCCGGTGCGCTACATCACCAACCACAGCTCCGGAAAGATGGGCTTCGCCCTCGCCGAGGCGGCGGTGGAAGCCGGCGCACGGGTGACCTTGGTCACCGGCCCGGTGCACCTGCCGACGCCCGACCGGGTGCAGCGCGTCGACGTGGTCAGCGCCCGCGACATGCTGGCCGCCTGCGAGGCGGCGATGCCCTGCGACCTGCTGATCGCCTCCGCGGCGGTCGCCGACTACCGCCCGGAAGTGGTCGCCGCGCACAAACTGAAGAAAGACCCTACCAGCGGCGAGGGCTTGCTCTTGCAGCTGGTGCGCAATCCCGACATTCTCGCCACC
>NZ_JBNGGG010000175.1:0-509 GCF_049974585.1 Streptomyces sp. UG1
GATCCGGTGAGCAGCGGCCGCACGATCCGGCCCCACCCCTCCAGCAGCGCGTCGCGGTCCGTGTCCTCCCGGTACAGCACGTCGGAGATCGCCATGCCGCGCAGCAACTGCACGGTCAGTTCGGCGATCACCGGGTAGGCGGCCGAGGCGGTGAGCTCGGGGCCCATGACCTCGTCGACCACCCGGTACAGGTCCCGACGGGCCGCCCCTTCGGCACGGCGCAGCACGTCCCGCAGCCGTGCGTTGGTGCGGGCCACCGCCCACAGCTCCATCTCGGCGCCGAACGAGGGTCCGCACATGACGGACCGCAGTACGTGCAACGAGCGTGAGAGCGGGTCACGGTCCGGCCGTGCCGCGGCCAGCTCATCGCGCACCGCCTGCTGGTTCCGAGCGACGAGCACGCCGATCGCGGCCCCGAACAGGTCCTCACGGGTCGGGAAGTGATGCAGCAGCGCACCCCGGCTGACGCCGGCCCGCCGCTGCACCTCCAGGGTCGTCGTCGCCGCGAC
>NZ_JBNGGG010000176.1:0-507 GCF_049974585.1 Streptomyces sp. UG1
GACTGGATCATCCGCGAGTCCTGCAGCACCCGCCTGAAGGCCGAGATCGAATGGGGCGCGGCGCGCGCGATCACCCTGGAGTCGGCGTCGTTCCCGGCACGGGTGCACGGGCGCATCGTCGAGTCCGACGTGCCGGGCCAGGAAAGCCGGGTCTACCGCAGCGCCATCGGTGTGGTCGGGGTGATCAGCCCGTGGAACTTCCCGCTGCACCTGACCCAGCGTTCCATCGCCCCGGCCCTGGCGCTGGGCAACGCGGTGGTGGTCAAGCCGGCCAGCGACACGCCGGTCTGCGGCGGACTGCTGCTGGCGCGGATCTTCGAAGAGGCCGGGCTGCCGGCCGGGCTGTTCAGCGTGGTGGTCGGCCCCGGCAGCGAGATCGGCGACGCCTTCGTCGAACACCCGGTGCCGGGCCTGGTGACCTTCACCGGATCGACCCCGGTGGGCCGCAACATCGGCCGCATCGCCAGCGGCGGCGCGCACCTCAAGCACGTGGCGCTGGAGCTGGGC
>NZ_JBNGGG010000177.1:0-501 GCF_049974585.1 Streptomyces sp. UG1
GCTGCGCTACCTGATCGTCGGCGACACGGAAATGGCCCAGAAGCTCGGCGCCCTGGAACTCGACGAAGAGGACCTGGCGCTGTGCAGCTACGTCTGCGCCGGCAAGTACGAATACGGCCCGATTCTGCGGGACAATCTGGCACGCATCGAGCAGGAGGGCTGAGCCATGGGTTTGCGTAACCTGCTCGACACGGTCGAGCATCATTTCGAGAAGGGCGGGCGCTACGAGAAGTGGTACCCGCTGTACGAAGCCGTGGACACCTTCCTCTATCGTCCCGGCAGCGTCACCCGCACCACTGCACACGTGCGCGACGGCATCGACCTGAAGCGCATGATGATCATCGTCTGGCTATGCACCTTCCCGGCGATGTTCTTCGGCATGTACAACGTCGGCCACCAGGCCAACCTGATCTTCGCCCAGAGCCCCGACCTGTTGAGCGCCCAGGATGGCTGGCGCTTCGCCCTGATCGGCGCGCTGGCCGGGTTCGACCCGAACAGCTT
>NZ_JBNGGG010000178.1:0-501 GCF_049974585.1 Streptomyces sp. UG1
TTAATACTGACTATCGATTTAATCCCTTTAAAGCCATATTTCCACGGCACAATCAGTCGTACCGGCGCGCCATTTTGTGGCGGTAACGCCTTGCCATAAACACCCACGGTCATCAGTGTGAGCGGATGCATTGCTTCGTCGAGACGCAATCCTTCGACATAAGGATATTTCAGCCCGCCGCCGATAAAGCGGTCCTGCTGGCCTGGCATTTGTTCCGGTGCATAAATTGTTTCGAAAGCGACATACTTCGCATTGCTGGTGGGTTCGGCAAGCGCCAGCAATTTGTGCAGCGGAAAACCAATCCACGGCACCACCATCGACCATGCCTCCACGCAGCGCATACGATAAATACGCTCTTCCAGCGGGAAGCGACGGGTTAAATCATCGTGATCGAGGGTCAATGGTTTTGCCACTTCGCCGCTGATTTTCAGTGTCCATGGATCGGTTTTCAGGCTACCAGCATTAGCGGCGGGATCGGCTTTATCCAGCCCGAATTCATAG